>CALHVV010000066.1 GCA_938036915.1 uncultured Candidatus Saccharibacteria bacterium | reverse complement strand
AAGAGTTGTACCGAACAATCTTTTTTCGACACACTAATAGTCACTACATTGGTGCCGTCGTCGCTGCAATCAAGCCAAAGATAACCCCAGGCAAGTTAGCTGTAACCAGATACCATATATGGGCTTGTCTTCTTTAGACAAGCTTGTGGCTTCTCGGCTATTACCACAAGAGTCTCCGCTACACTTCTCTATCGCTCTACGGAAAGCTCTTCTGCACTTTCTGCTGGCCTTCTCGAGCGTTTCCAACATTATATATGGCTTCTCTTTTTTATATATACGCTAAATACGCTCTAGGCTATGGAGTAAACTACCCAACATCATGCCTTGATAGCAATACATTTGTGAGATAACTTGGTTCTCGACATAGTTTTGCCATTAAAAAAACCGAGCATTTCTGCTCGGCTTTTTGTGTACGCTACCAGACTTGGCTGATGGGGAGGAACCTAGTCTATGCGGCGCTTTTCGAGTTTGAGTGTGCCAATTGCAGCGCTATCGGCAGCACTTAGCTTGACGCCAGTGAGGCGAAGCTTTTTGAGGCTGCCAAATGTTGCCAGTTGGCTGCCGTTGGCTAGTGTGGTCTTGCGGCTGTAGTCGTAGAGCGAGAGTGACTCCAGGCTACCCTTGCTGGCTGCGACGTCGGCAATGTCCAGCACGAAGCCGTCTTTGCCCGAGAGAGCAACTCGCTTGAGCTGTGCAAGCTTAGCAAGCGGCTTGGTGGAGGCAATTGGGTTGCCCGAGACCATCACGAGCTTCAGGTTCGCTAGGCCAGCGATCGGGTCGAGCGACTCAATCTGGTTGGAATGAGCGGTCAGCGACGTAAGCTTGGTTAGCTTAGCGAGCGGCGCGAGGCTCTTCACCTTGTTGCCGTCGATTGCCAGCCAGTCAAGGTTCGTTGCTGCCTCGAGGCCGGTGAGGTCGGCAACCTTGCGGTCGTCCGCTGCATCACCCGGCAAGATGAGTGACAAGCCAGTTAGCTTTTGCATCTCACCTGCTGTCACGTCTTGTGCGGCGCTGCGACGGGCACCAAGGGTCTCAGACAGGCGCTTGTTGATTGCCGCCTTGAGGCGGGCGTCTGGGACCGCTACAGTGCTGTTGTCGCTCTTGGTGTCGGCCTCAGCGGTTTGGGCTGCATGAGCAGTGTCAGCTTTACTGGCGCTGCCCATGCCCGGTGCTTTTGGGTTTGCTTGTCCGTTGGTGGTTGCGCCGTTGGCGTTATTTTGTTGTGGAGTACTACTACTCTTGCTGCTGACGTTTGGCTCGCCACCAGTCATGTTGGCATTGACCAGTGCACCACAATTCACCTTGGTACCGGCCTTCACAGTTGCGCCACTTGGGTCGATTGCCTTCGCCACGTCGGCAGGCAGCTCCTTACCGCTGTTGGCAGCTGGGCTACCAGCCTTGATGGTGTAGTTACTCTTGTTGTAGTCGTTGTTGTTCGCAGCTTCGCTGGTGAAGAATGGGTTGGCGCTGCGTGAGCCAGTTTGGTCGAGCGAGTTGCGCTCTAGGCCATCAATCGCCTTACTGACCCGGCCATCCTTAGCGATGTCTGATGTCTTACTAAAGAGGACATCGATCGGTGCGTCCGTCTGAGCCAAGTCCCAGGTAAAGACGGTCTTATCGACATTAGTATCGTTGCGGTAGTAGACGTTGTAGTCTAGGCCAGCAAACATCTCGTTTGTACCAACCTTTGGTCCGCCAATGTTGGCACCACCCTTGGTACGAACACCGTATGCCCAGTATGGGCTGTCGCCATCCTTGGCGGTTGCAGCGCGCGATGAGATGATGTTGTTGTACATCTCTGTGCCCGTTGTGTCCCAGCTGAGTCCCTTAGCTTGCGACCAGCTCTCCGGTGCAGTACAGGTGCTACCTTGGTAGGCATTACAACCCTTACTGCGGGTATCCTCACGGATGCGGATTGGGTAGGCGGTGCGTGAGATAGAGTTGTTGTAGATCTTCGTCTTGCTACTACCCGACACTAAGATACCAGAACCCGAACCCTCGATAATGTTCGAGGCGATGATACCGGTGTGTGATACCTCGTAGAAGATCGCCATCTGGACGTTGGTAAAGTAGTTGTTGACGATGTTGGTGTTGATACACCCTTCGTCACACCAGAAGCCTGGCAGCTGGTGACGCTTGGCCACAGCGATGTCGGAGTTGGTCGAGCCAGACTTCGAGTAGTCTACCACATTGTTGCGGAATGTGAAGTTCTCGGCGTGAGTCACCTTCACATCGGCCATGCCACACCACGATGTACAGTAGCTACCGTTCGTTTCGAAGCCAGCGGCGTTGTTGTTACTAAAGGTGTTGTTCTCAAACACGGCATTCTCAATGCGGTTTGCACCAGCACCGTTACCCCCGTTGTCGAGGAATTGGCTGTTCTTCACCACACTGCCTGATGCTTTGTCGAGGAATAGCCCGGAGTTCGAGTTCTGCGCCACGATCACATCTTGTACCAGCGAGTTCTTCCCGTTGATGGAGATGGCGATCGGCCCAGCCTTGTCGTCTAGCTGTGGGTCTTTAAAGCCCCAGGTTTGGTTTGGTGCATACTGCGAAATGTTAATACCCTGTAGCTTAAAGTTCTCGCCTGTTGTGGTAAAGGCGCGGGTGCGCTGCGAGATCTCCGTTGTGCCAGCCGTTGGGTCAGAACCTAGGTAGTAACTGACGGTGTCTTGCCGGCCTGGGTTGAAGTGCCCACCACTACGCGTCGTCTGAGTGGCATCTTCCACATAGAACTTGCCTGGGCCGACCTCAGCCTTGCTCCCGACCTGCGTTAGTGGCTTGTCGTTAATAAAGACCTGCTCTGGGTAGGCAGCCATACCTTCGACTTCTGGCTTGATGTTGGTCGTACAGACGTGGCAGAAGTTCTGGAAGTTGCCAGTGGCCTTCCACATATTACCTTCGCGCGACCAGTTGGTCACAACGTCGCTACCCTTCAGCCATACCTCAGCGTTCGGTGCTGCCTGCATGGTGACATTCTTCTTCGTCACAAAAAAGTGTGGCTCGCGGTAGATACCACTCTTTGCCACCACTGTTCCGCCGTCGCCGATCTTCGTGACGGCGCGGCCAAAGCTCTTGTACGGTGCCGACTCGCTTCCGTTACCCTTGGTGTCATCCCCGTTGGGCGACACCCAGGCTACGTTGGCGTTCGGCACAGCGTAGTTTGCCTTAATATAACTATAGTTTTTATTCAGACCGGTTGCGTTCACCGAGTTGAGACCATAAAAAAGCCCGCCTATAGCGAGCCCACTCACAGCCACAACCGATGCGATGCGCATGACGATCCCACGTTTTTGACGTCTAATCTTCACTGCTCTTTCCTCCCCTTGTCGGTTGGCGTTAGATTTACGTTACAAAGACTATTCTATCATAATGGCCGCGCTGGTCAATTAACCATAACCCATATAACTACGCAGCCATACGCTCTATGCCGCACCCAATACCCATACTTCGCCCCTCTCGCCAGTCTTGCATGTATATCGTACATTTATAGATCATACCTCAGATAGAGCTCTTGACATATTTGATACTTCGCATGTATTGAATATGTCACTTATTTCACCAAGATCCACACAAATAAAAATATCATTGTAATATCTACAATGATTCATTCATCTAGCCTTTGTGTTGCTTTTATGCTAAAACTATAGATTGCTAAGCAACCTCAGCATTCGTCTATTTTGGCTTGTCATTCTTGAGCTGTGGATATTACTGTGCGGCTGTTTTATCAAAAACACCGAGCCAATAGCCATAGCCCAAACAATCCTGGCGGAGGAGGGGAGATTCGAACTCCCGCTGCAGGTCTCCCCACACTAACGATTTAGCAAACCGTCCCCTTCAGCCACTTGGGTACTCCTCCAGCGTGTCGGATTGTGCACCAACGTGCACTGGCTATTGTAGCATAGGTCAGGCAATTGCGCTAGACATTTGTGAGGTGCAATTTTATCCCTACTTCGCCGCAGTGTCGTGAGCCATATATTATCTTGCACTCCTCTTCCCTTTATCAAGCAATATAAATAAGAATGCAATCGAGTGTCTCTCTAGAACGCCAATTTGCCACGTGGGCTCAAAATACCGTCATACTAGCAAGTTTTCAAGACGCTACTAGCAAAAGAGATGAAGGAAGCGAGTCACCACAGTATCACAAGCTGAGAAATTTCACCGCTTTCCTCTCGACAAAAAAAACGCCATATCGTATAATTACAAGATAAAAGGAGCTAAGTTTATTATGCTAAAAAAATGTCTACTATCTATCAGTGCTCTTGCCCTCATCGGGGGTGGGATAATTGCTGCTGCGCCGCCCAGCGCTGCAATCGGCGGCGTGTCAGATGGTGCCAGCCGCTCACGGGGTAAAGACCAGCCAGCCGACCTCTTTGGTGACGCCGGTATCTTCACACGGGTAAGCAACATCATGCTGTTTCTCGTTGGTGCTATCGCGGTCATTATGATCATCTTCGGTGGTATTCGTTATGTTGTCTCTGGTGGTAATTCATCACAGGTGCAAGGCGCCAAGAATACTATCATGTACGCTCTGGTCGGTGTCGTAGTGGCGCTGCTAGCCTATGCGGCGGTGAACTTTGTCATCAACACCATCATCCCCGGTGGCAACATCAACACCACGACCAACAGTAGCAACACCGGTGCTTCGACTACCTAGCCGGTGCCGCTTGGCTCTCTTCTCACACAAACATATGCGCACACCATCGCGGTGTGCGCTTTTCATTGCGTCTTGCCTGAGTTTGCAAAAACAGAAAGAGAGCAATCATGGCGCACAAAAGTAATCACGTGTTTTTCGTAATAAAAAATCTACAAGCATCCTCAGCCTGCAGATTAACACTACCAAAACTATGGCGGAGAGAGAGGGATTCGAACCCTCGAAGCCTTGCGGCTTACCGCTTTTCGAGAGCGGCCAGTTCAACCACTCCTGCACCTCTCCGTGTGGTCTGCTCTCATTATAACAGATGTGATGCCGAACGAAAATATCGCGCAGCGGATATCCTTGAGCTCTTGCCCCACCTTCGCGTATACTAGAGCCATGCAGGATTCTATTTTTACTAAGATTATCAAGGGTGAAATACCAAGCCACACGGTGTATGAGGATGAGTACACAATAGCCTTCCTCGATATCAACCCACTGAGTGACGGCCATGTACTGGTCGTGCCGAAGCAGCAGATTGACTCGCTGTGGGCGCTCCCCACTGAGGTGTATCAGCACCTCTGGGCGGTAGCGCAGCGGATTGCCCACGCAATGGAGACAGAGCTCAAGCCTGAGCGAGTCGGCGTGGTGGTAGAGGGCTTTGATGTGCCGCACGCTCACATTCATCTTGTGCCGCTATATGACCGCGAGGTGCTACAGCTCCATCATGGCTACCCAACTGATACTAGTAATGCTCACCTATCTACCACTGCTCAGCGCCTTGCTGCAGCAGTACCCAGCAGTGGCGGAAATGCCAGCGCGTGATCACCATCATTGCCATTGGCAAGCGGCACGAGCCCTGGCTGGCTAATGGCATTGCACGCTACGAGCAGCGTATGACCCATGCTTGGCAGCTGCAGTGGAAGCTCCTTCCAGCCAGCCAGCGTAGTAGCGATGCGGCACGCCGTGAGGAGTCGCAGCAGATTCTTCGAGCGCTTTCGCCCCAAGCATATGTCGTACTACTGGACGAGCGCGGCACAATGCTCGACTCGCCCGCCCTTTCGCGCAGCCTGCATCAGCCAATGGCGCAAGGCAAATCACTCGTGCTTATCATTGGTGGCGCATACGGTGTGACAGAGGCAGTGATGGAGCGCGCTAACCTGGTGTGGTCGCTGTCTCGCCTGGTGTTTCCACACCAGCTGGTGCGACTCATCTTGGCCGAGCAACTCTACCGGGCGCAGCAGATTGCCGCTGGTCATCCGTATCACCATCAATAACTAACCAACAATCGGCAAGAACTGATTATCAAAGGCATGGCGCGTTCCCCGCTGCTTATGCGCCAGATACCTATATTCATCATCGCGCGGTGGCACATCCGGCGTGTGGTGCTGCCCGTGATGCGCCGCCTTATACCCAAGCGACGTATGATGCGGATGGACGTGTGGGTCGGTTGTTAGCTTATCGGGTTCCGCCAAGCCTTGCAGTCCCCGGCTTCGCAGCACAGCAGGCTCGAGCGTGAGAAGCACAGTGGTCATCTTATCAAATTGCCCATCGTGTAAGAACACCCCCAGCGCAGTCGCCAGGCTAAAGACCGCCACAGCCGTCTGCGCGAGGATAGTTTTGTATGAGGTAGTGTGGTGTTTGTGTTCCATTGTGTATTTTGGTGACTATCGTTAGTTCTATTTTTGTTCATATTCATGGTAGCAGGATGTTTCTTATCTGTCAAGTATGTTTCGTGTAGATATAGGAATGCCCTTCTTTTCTTCATTAACTCTCTCCCCCTATCATCTCATTTAAATGAGGTATGAAAGCTGTTTGTCGCAGCATATGTATACTTATATAAATCCATGCGATGAACGCTCGTAGTAAGCTTCAGAAAAATAACCGTACGAATAGAAAGGGTGATGCGGTGAGATTTTCAGCTTCAGGTTAATATAGCTCGTCATCACAATAATCCCTTTATCTGTGTTCGCGCTTCTCTTCTTACCACTAAGTGCCCTTTTGTCATTAAGAACGCAAGAGGTTAAATCAACACACTTCATTATCCCTACTCATCAAAAAGGCTACCATCTCACATCGACAGTAGCCTCCTCTATTAGCACAAGGTATTAAATTTGCAGTACTGCTATTCAATCACCTGCAATTCCTTCACCAGCCGCTCGATCAACGCCTGCTTGTTTGCTAGCTGCTGGCGTGACTCTTCCACCAAATGAGCGGGTGCTTGGCTGGTGTAACGTTCGTTTGCTAGGCGTGCCTCCAGCTTGGCGGCGTCATTGCGTGCTGCAACCAAGCGCTTCTCGAGGTTCGTCTGGTGCTCATAGAGTGTCTCGTCGCTTACGTCGAGCCAGGCATCACGACCACTGGCGGCCAGACGCAGCCCTCGTGCTACATCAATATATTCCACCGCCGCTAGGCCAGCCAAACGCCGTACCAGCTCGGCATTATCCGCTACGAGCGCATCATCCATATAGAGCATTGTGTAGCGCTCATTGCCTGGCAATTCACTCGTTACGTAGCGCGCTTCAGTCACGAGCCGCTTGAGTCGGCCAAACTCAGCCGCTTGCAGCTCATTGTATTTCTCAGCCTGCGGATATCGCGCTGCCGCCAGCAGGTCGTTATGCCAGCTCAGGCTTTGCCAAATCGTCTCCGTCACAAATGGTGCAAATGGGTGAGCCAAGCGCAGGCACGTGTCGAGCACCCACACCAGCATATCAGCGTGCTGCTCCACCTTAGCTGCCTCAATATACCAATCGGCTACGTCATCCCACACCGTATGGTAGAGCGTTTCTGCCGCCTCGGCAAAACGATACTGCGCTAGCTGCTGCTCCATCGTTTCCCCTGCCCTGCTCAGCTGGCGGATGATCCAATGGTCAGCCATCGGTACATGCCCCGGTTGCGTATCCCCCACCTGCGCCTCGATGAAGCGAGCAATGTTCCATAATTTATTACAGAAATTGCGCGCTGCCACGACCTTGCCGGTATTAAAGGCTTGTGGCTGAGCGGCTGAGCGGCTGGCGATAATCCCCATGCGCAGTGCGTCTGAACCATACTGGCTGATTGCTTCCATTGGGTTGATCACATTGCCCTTACTCTTGCTCATTTTCTGCCCATGCTCATCCAGCACCAGCCCATGGAGATACACATGACGGAACGGCACCTGTCCCGTGCAGTACAAGCCAAGCATTATCATCCGCGCTACCCAGAAGAAGAGGATATCCCCGGCTGTCTCCATCACCGCATTGGGGTAGAACTTCGCCAACGGCCCATCTTGCAAGTAGTCGGTGGTGATGAATGGCCACTGCCCACTGCTAAACCACGTGTCGAGCGTATCTTCTTCCCGGCGGTATGTTGTGCCATCTACAACTATTTCTTTTTCGTTGACATTTGTATTGAAGATCCAGTCGCTTGGATCAGTCGTGCTCTGGAAGGCTGGGATGGGTATACCCCACGGGATCTGCCGGCTGACGTTCCAGTCTTTGATCTCGCGCAGGTATTTGATGACCACCTCGCCTTTGTTGGCAGGAGTGAAGGTCACATCGCCACGCTCGATGGCAGCAATCGCCGCATCCGCCAATGGCCGCATCGAGATAAACCACTGCTCTTTCACCATCGGCTCAATGACGGTGTCACATTTGTAGCAATGCCCTACTGAGTGCTCCAGCTCCTCCTCGCCACGGCGCAGCTCTTCGCGCTCCAGCGCCTCTAGTACACGCTGACGTGCCTCCGCTGTGGTGAGGCCGTCAAACGGCGTAGGAACATTCGTCATTCGCCCATCAAAACCAATCACCTGCTCCACTGGTAGCCCATGCCGCTGCCCCATCTCGAAATCATTTGGGTCGTGAGCCGGCGTGATCTTAACCGCACCAGTACCATATGACGCATCAACATATTCATCAGCAATAATCGGGATCTCACGTCCCACTAGTGGGAGCAGCGCCTTAGTACCAATCAACTTCTTGTAGCGTTCATCTGCCGGGTTGACAGCGATGGCGGTATCACCCAGTAGCGTCTCGGGCCGTGTCGTAGCAACGATAATTTCACCAATATGATCGAGTAGTGGATACGCAATACGCCACAGCTTAGACTTCTCCGTCTTGTGCACCACCTCAATATCGGCAAAGCTAGTCTGGTGCTTAGTACAGTAGTTCACAATCCGCTCACCGCGGTAGATCAGCCCATCTTGCCACAGCTTGTTGAAGGTGCCATAGACCGTCTCTACCACCTTGGGGTCAAGCGTAAAGACCATATCTTCCCAGTCAGCCCCAACGCCAAGGGCACGTAGCTGGAGCTCCATATCGCCCCGCTTTTTATCAACAAAGTCCCACACCTGCGCATACAGCTCATCACGAGAGTAATCGAAGCGCGTCTTGCCCTGCTTTTCTAGCTCGCGCTCATACACCACCCACGTTTCGAAGCCAGCATGGTCTGCCCCAGGGATAAACACCGCGGCATCGCCTTTCATCCGGTGGTAGCGCACTAAGATATCTTGCAAGGCCGAGCCTAGCGCATGCCCGACGTGCAGGTTGCCATTAGCATTGGGCGGCGGCATCACGATGCTATACGGTGTGCCCTCCCCTTTTGGTCGAAACACGCCAGCACTTTCCCACATGGCGTAGATATTTGGCTCATATTCGTTAGGGTTGTAGGTCTTGGCAAGTTTCATGGCGGTGGCTTCCTTACAGATTATTGATACTTTTCACACGAAAAAAGCGCGGTCGATACTTCACGTGAAAAATATGTGTGCAGCATCTGCCAGGCCGATTTTTTGGTGCAACTTCAGCTACCTAGTATAGCACGTTTGACAGCTCAATGGCAGGGGTGACAGTGGTTGGTGATAAGGCTAAGGCATAGCTGACAGCGGTGATATGATAGATGTCTCGCCTTGCAAATTAGTCACTATCGAATAGTCACTTGTTCTGATAGTTTCCCATTGTGTAGTTTTCACGTGGAAGGTGTGATGTGTGACGGCCTGTGACTAAAACAATTACAATTTTACCATCTCATCCAGTAGAGCGTAAGAAATGGGTAGACTTACCAAAGAAACAGCAGAAGTCTTTGCACTGCAAATGTCTGCCCACATATCATCATGCTGCATTCATCAACGCTCTTCATACAATGCAAAAGAAAGGTATGAATAACAAATCAGAGATGAAGATAAATTGCGTTTATCATAGTTACAACCAAAATTGAATTACAGTAGGGAAGTGATAGCACAATTTTCACCTGTACATATCTCTATTTCACGTGAATAATACGTGGAACTTTATCAAGCTCTATAGCCCCACATCATCATATGGATCTCATATTGTTTTCCATCTAAAGTCACATCAGTAGAGTAGGGAAGGGGAAAGATAATATAAAAAGACGCCCCACTAGAGCGTCTTTCTCTGAGTAACCCCACCAGCTACTATTTATGCGAGCGGCGATACGATGCCTGGCGCAGACCGCGCATGTGCTGATACAGTGCTTGGTAGAGGTGATACAACCGGTAACGCAGTGGATGGAGCGGTTTCTCCCAGGTGCCGATGTAGTCCACCGGTGTGCCACCAAACGACTTCTTGAAATGTGTGAAGCCCGCCCAGGGGTGATCCTTCGGCACATCATCTGGCGCAATACCATAAAAGTCGAAGAATTTGTGCCCGGTATCGTGCGCATAGAAGAGGGCAGACACCACCAGTGCTGTGGCTGGGCTGAGGTTGCGCTGCGCGGTGTAGGACGCCGCATGAGCATAGGCCATCGTCGTGCCATCACTAAAGAAGATGAGGCTGGCAACCGGTTTGTCGTCCAGCGTGGCATACATCAGGCCAGCTGCCTTGCGCAGGAAGAGCACCTCTGCCATTTGGCGAAAGTAGTCATCACTATGAGGCTGCATGCCGGTACGCTTAGCGACATCGTGGATCATATCAAGAAAAATCTCGATATCTGCTGGCTCATAACTGGTATGGAAGCGCACCCCTGCCTTCTGATTTTTGCGCCAGGTGTAACGCACCGCTTGTTTGGCATTAGCCAGGATCGCATCGTGATCTATCGTCACATCATTAATAATCGTTCGATCTGGCTGGAGGCTCTTCGCTTTGCGAAAGCCGAGATTCTGCAACTGTTCAAGCCGCGTCGTTCGGGGGTCGACCCGCACAAAGTCTGCACCATATTGCCGCCCAGTGGCAATGATATCCTTGAGCGCCGCTTCCTGAGCTGCATCATTATCTGCCTCGGGCCCATAGGGCACATACAGCCGATGGTTGAGCCGACCATGCTCGATAATGCCATAATACTGCCACCCTTTGTCTGCCCGCCGCACCGTGTGGCGCTGCTGCGCTTGTTGAAAGGCCTCCCATGCCTCAGTCTGTAAAAAATGTTTCATAACATTAGTATAGCAACTTTGTGGCAGTTTTTCACTGATGATTGTTGCAAAAACACATTCATGTATGCTCGGACGAAATGATGAGTCTGATGCAAGGTACTATCTCTCTAAACTCCTTCGTTATAACCAATCGCGAGTTACTCATCACCATCACTCTCTTCCTCTCACCACTCAAAAATGCTATACTAGCGCTATTATTATGCAGCTCAAACCTATTGATCCATCCACACTCGAGCAATTTGTGGCGCAGCACCCGCTGGGGAGCTTCGTCCAGTCGGCCGCTAATGCCAAGCGGGTGGTACAGCTGGGCTGGCAGCCACATTATCTGGGGCTGTTTGCTGAGGGTGAGCGCTTGGTAGCTACCGCCGTGTTATATGAGTGGCGCACCTTGGGCTATAGCGAGTTTGAATGTTTGCAGGGGCCGCTGGTGGATTATCACAACCCAGCCGTGCTCAGTACACTATTGACAGAGCTCAAGAAATATGTCAAAGCGCACAAAGGCATTTTACTTCGAATTCAGCCACCACTCATCCTACGGCAGGGAAGTGACCCTACTCAGCTTCTCGAAGTAGCAGGCACGGCCAAGGCGCTGCAACAATTAGAAAAGGCAGGCTTTCGCGCTATCCCCCCGCAGCAAACCGACTGCAACGCGCGCTACGTGCGCTGGTTCTTTGCCAAAGATCTCTCGCCCTATCACGATGACGCAGCACTACTCAAAAGCTTCGACGCCAAGACACGTAGCTGCGTCAAGGCAGCCACTAAGTATGGTGTGGCGGTACGCGAGATTACTGCAGTGGACGACCTCGCTCCGTTTGCGAAGCTACTAATCGATACTGGTACGCGGCGTGGTTTCTCAGGGCGCAGCGAAGAATTTTATCAGCAATTGTTCCGTGCCTTCCACCGCAAGCAGGCGTGGTTCCTGATTGCCGAGCTCGACCTTGCTGGCTACCAAGCCCGCCTCAGCGCTCAGCAGAATGCACTGCAAACCGAGCGCGATGCGCTAGCGACCGAGCCAGACAAGCAAGGGCAGGTGAAGGAGCTCGACAATCAGCTCACTGCGGTATCCAAACGCTTGGCAGATTACGAAACGTTGCGCCAGGCAGCTAGCGGCGACGTCCTGCCACTGGCCGCCGCCATATTCATGCACACGAACGATAACGAGGTGGTATATTTCCTCAGCGGGTCGGATGATAAGCATGCCAAGTTCTCTGGCTCATACGCCCTGCAATACGCAGCAATGCACCGTGCCATCAGCCTTGGCGCTCAGCGCTACAACTTCTACGGCACAAGCGGAAACTTCAACGGCTTTCCCGAACAAGAGGGGGTGTATCACTTCAAGAAAGGCTTTGGTGGCCAGCTGGAGGAGCGTGCTGGCTGCTATGAATATATCGCTCGGCCATTCATACATCAGGTGATTCGCTGTGTGCGTGCGATGCGTAGTGTGATTGGTCGGTAGAGACCAACTTCCAAACGTCAACAACTATTCTGTGCCAACGCGCAGACAATAATCCACTACAAGTAGTTACACGCTGGTATCATCATCTCGAATATCATCAAAACATATCTACTGTGCTTCGTGGCCACCCCACACCGCTTCGCGCATCGACAAACTCGGCTGCACTTCGAGCAGGTATGGATCAGCTGTGCGGCCAGCTTGGGCGTAGTAGTAGCCGAGGGTGGCGATCATCACTGCATTGTCTGTGCAAAAGGCCATCGGTGCGTAGCTAATGGAGCAGGGCAGGGCGGTGCGCAGTTGGCGGCGAAGTTCTTGGTTTGCCGCCACACCACCAGCAATCACGACGGAGTGCGGCGCATAGTGCTCGTAGGCCAGCACCGTCTTGTCCACCAACGTCTCCACTGCCACACGCTGGAAGCTCGCTGCCATATCATGGCGCTGCTGCGGCGTGACAAGCGCTGGGAGCTCGTGCGAGGGAAAAGAGGTATCTTTGCCCACCTCGGCCTGCATTCGGCGCAGTACGGCCGTCTTGAGGCCCGAGAAGGAGAAATCGTACTGGCCCTGCATCCGCGCCTTGGGCAAAGCATAGCGCTGCGGGTCGCCCTGCCTAGCGGCGGCAGCAATGGCCGGGCCGCCAGGGTAGGGTAGGCCAATGATCTTCGCTACCTTGTCGAAGGCTTCGCCCACGGCATCATCCTGCGTCTGGCCAAGCAAGGTATAATCGCCATGCGCCCGAAACAGCACCAACTGGCTGTGCCCACCAGAGACGATGAGCGCCAGCATGGGGAAGCTTGGCTGCGCAGCGGGTAGCGTTAGGGCTGGCTCGGGCTTTGGCCGGCCATCCCCCACCACAAAGTTAGCATAGACATGCGCCTCCACATGATGAATCGCGTAGAGCGGCTTCTCGTGCACAAGTGCCAGCGTCCGCGCCGCCAGCGTCCCAACCAGCAGCGACCCCACCAACCCAGGTGCATACGTCACCGCAATGCCATCAATCTCATCCCAGTTACACGCCGCCTCGGCCAATGCGCGGTCGATCACTGGGGTAATCATCTCAATATGGCTCCGCGCCGCTACCTCTGGTACCACACCACCATACTGGGCATGAATATCTATCTGCGAGTGCACCACACTGCTCAGCAAGCGCCGCCCATCGGCCACCACCGCAGCCGCCGTCTCGTCGCAGCTGCTCTCAATCCCAAGAATCTTCATAGGGTTATTATAGCAAAGGAGGGGCATGCAATGAGAAAAACTTATGGAATGGCTATACAAAAATACCTACAAATCTCACTTTCTTAGCGCTAGCTCCACCAACCTATCACTGCGCCCAGTGGAATGTGAAAGCTCGTTGCAATAGCTATTTTGTGCTCTGGTGTAAGAGGTGAACATTCTAGAGAGATATTCGTCCTTATAGTGTTCCGTCATCGGGAGTGTGGGAAGGGGGAGTGCGAGGATAAGCGAGGCTTTTGCGATCCCAATCGTAGTACATTTGCTTAATCAAATATCATGCTTCTCATGGTTTTAAATACTACCAAAAGTGGTATAATATGTGACATGGCATTTTCTCTGAAACAAACACTTAAGAACACCCTCCCGCCCAGTGTGCTGGCGGCGCTAGAGCCAGGTTATCGGCTGCTCGAAGCTACTGCGGCTGCAGCCAACCAAGGTTTCCCAGCCCAGGGCATGCACGTCATTGGCGTAACGGGGACAAATGGCAAGACTACGACGTGCTTTATGATCCACCGCATGCTGGTCGAAGCAGGCTACAATGTCGGTCTGATGACGACGGTGGCATATGGAGTGAACGACGACATCACATCGCAAACCGAGCACATGACCACCGTATCTGCACCGCTGTTGCAGCAGCGTTTGGCGGAGTTTCGGCGGCGCAACGTGCAGTGGGTGGTACTAGAGGTGACGAGCCATGCATTGGCGCAGCATCGCATCTTTGGCATTCCAATAGACATCGCCGTCATGACCAACGTTACACACGAGCATCTCGATTATCACAAGACATTCGAGCGCTACCGCGCCGCCAAGATACGTCTCTTCAAGCTCGCGCGGCGGGTTGGCATTATCAATGCGGATGATCCATCGGCGGCGGTCTTCGAGCAAGCGGTGCCGCGCAGCCTGTGCTATGGCATTGCAGGCGGCGACATTCGCGCCACGAACATCACCCAAACCACCTCGGGCAGCCGCTACGATGTATGGCTCATGGGGCAGATGCATCACATCACCATCAACATGCCGGGTGAGTTCAACATTGCCAACAGCCTGGCCGCGGTAGCCGTGGGGCACGAGGTAGGCCTGAGCCGGGCACAGATCGAGCAGGGCCTGGCTGCACTCACTGGGGTGGAGGGCCGTATGACGGTGGTCGATGCTGGGCAGCCATTCTCTGCCGTTGTCGATTTTGCCCACACACCCGATGCCTTCGAGCGGCTGCTGGGCAGTGTGCGAGCCAGCACCAAGGGCAAGCTGATCGTCCTGTTTGGCTCGGCTGGCCAGCGCGATGAGTCCAAGCGAGCCATCCAAGGCAAGATCGCAGGGCGAATTGCCGACGAGCTCATCCTCACCGAAGAAGACGACCGCGATACAGACGGGCAGCACATCCTCGCCCAAATTGCCAAAGGCGCAGAAGCCGCTGGCAAAACCCAAGACACCGACCTCTTCCTCATCCACGACCGCGCTGAGGCCATCCGCTTCGCCGTCCGCCGTGCCCGCACCGCCCGCGACACCGTCGTCTTCCTCGGCAAAGGCCACGAAAAAACCATCGAACGCGCCGACGGCACCCACCCCTGGGACGAAATAACAGAGGTACGAAACGCTATTCACGAGCAGCAAGCATCGAAAAAGAAGCCAGCGAAAGGCAAGAGCAAGCGCACAAAAGACGCCAGCAAACCTATCTCCAAAGCCAAAGACAAAGCCAAGCGCAAGGAAAAGCCAGCTTCGCGCCACAGCAAGCGGACATCAGCGAGCTAGTGTGTACACACGGCTAGCTACTCTGTGGGGTATCTGTCTCTCCGTCGGATTGCACAGCCTCCACTTCGAGTATCACATCGTCTGCATTGTTGCTGATGTCTGCTCGTACATAGCGCCCATCAGTGGTTAAGCCAGTTGCTGACCAGCCATCCTCAGCATACTGTAGCGACATCCACTGGATAGAGAGCGGCCTCGGCTCGCCTTCAGATCCACCATAGGGCCATGGTCTTTTCTTGAGAATCGATTGAGCGATTGACTCTTTGAGCACCGCATGTCTCTCATGCTCTTCATTTGACGGCTGCTGTGGTATTTCGTGTGGCATATGGCATACACCTCCTTTACCTCTGTTATAGTCGCATGTCTGTGGTGAGATCTACCTCTGTTGCGTTGGCTTATCTAGGATACCATGGCTATACATGCGGGCTACTACCCGTGGCGTAACCTGAACAATTTTTTCCTTCGGCAGCATTAATTTATTACGGTATTCATACCCCTCCACACCAGGGAAGAAAAAGATCCGTCCGTCATCATCATGCTCAGCAGCATCTTCCTGAGCATCGTATTCGTAGTATTCAGACGACTTAAGGTCAATCAGCTTACCATTCACTATCATGTCTATCCCACGCACATCCTGGTTGGCCATACCTGGCTCATAGGCAATGCCTGCTTCATCCAGCACCCGCATGAAGAGCACTTCGTTGCGAATGCCCGCTACTGTCGCATACAGCATATCTTTTTGATCTTGCTTGTTTTGAGTATGCTTCTTGCCTGGGCACACGGCTTCTAAACCGTTAACTATATCCGATACAGACGGTATCGACTTCCATGTCTCGCAGGCGTGTGTGGCATTGTCTATCACATCGCGCAGGGCATGGTTAAAGTGCGTGAGTTTCTTGATTCGCTGCTTATTTTCTTGCCGAGTCAGCGCCGTATCATCTTGTTCGGTCGCCTCCACCCAGCCAGGATATGCTGCGAGCAGCCGCGCCATATCGACATGCGACCACTGTTCTTTGCTCGCATAGTGCTGCACAAGCGTCACAGCACTCTCTCCCAGGGCAACCGAGCGTCGCTGGCGACGTTTTTCCTCACTCCAGTTACGGCCTGCTTGCTCGACGAGGTAGGCGAGGTGTGGCTTTTGGCTCTTCAGCGCTGCATCAACGGTAACAAGCTGCTTTTTGATATCCGAAGAAAGCGTCGACCACTGGCTGGGCGATATAGGCGATGACATTGTATCAACATCATAGCGTTTGCGTTTATGTGTATGGTGTGGCTTATGGTAACGTGTCTTTGTCATGATTGTGTTTGTAGTATATACCATTTTTAGCGCTATAACAAAATCACCACATCAGTGGTGATAATGCTTGTTCTTATTGCAGTATCCACTACCGCTGCGACAGATAGTCGATCTCTTTGATAATGTCGAGCAGTGCTTGGGCGCGGCGGGTTTCATCGCGAATAGATTTAGCGATTTGGTACGCTGGGTCGATCAAACTCTTGTCGTCCGTCGAGCGGATCAAAAGCAGATAGGTGTCGAACTTCTCATCTGGGCTGACGTTGAGCTTATCCACCAGTGGGCGCAGCTCTTTGATGGCCGACTGCTTCACGCCATTGAGCGCTTCACCACTGGGCGCAGGCTGCGATGGTTGCTGCTGCGAGGACATGACTGGCACTGACGAGCCCATATTGCCCGACATACCCGAGAGTGACGAACGGCCAGCACCTTGCCCCGACATCATCGCCTGCGACCGCTGCGACGCTGCTGTGCCCACCTGCGGGCCGATCCCAGCGAGCACCTTGGCAAGCTCTTGATCGTCGGTAATTGATTGTGATGTAGTGCTGATATTCATGGTTCCCACCTGTCTCCAAATATGCTTATGATTCTCTGCTAATTAATGTATCATGGGAGGGTATACTCTTGCAAGCAGAAGGAGACGATTATGCTTGATGACCAGACCACATTGCGCCAACGCGGTGCCGAGGCCACTCTGCATCACATTGCAACATTATGGAAACAAACGACGCTACCAACAGAGGTAGCCAGCCAGCTCTCACATATATCAGTCCAGCATGATATTCATAATGTTGTGATTATAGCAACGGATGGTGGTGCGGTGCTGGCTCGCGTTGCTCAGCAGCTCGTGCAGCCTCACATGACTGTGCCTGTGTTGTGCCGCGAGGCAGCGGCAGTGCCCGCATTTGTGGATACACATAGCCTGGTGATTATTATTGAGGCCGGCATCTCACTTGACCAGGTAAAAAATATGATGTGTTATATAGAGCAGCACAGTGTTCCGACTGTTCTGCTCACCCATGGTGCTGCCGTGGCTGAGTGCACCGCAGCATACCCTGCAGCTATCGTCGTGCCGGTTGCGAAGAGAGAAGGGCAGGTAGAACCACTACGCATACTCAGCACACTGAGTGCGCTACTGACGGCCTATCAGTTGCTGGATGATGATCTTGTGGAAGCGATAGCAGATGGCGCAGCGTACGCAGCGAATGCAACGCAGCAGTGGGATGCTACCGTACCGACCGCTCGTAACCTCGCCAAGCGGCTTGCACGCCAGGCAGCGGGCAAGACGGCGGTTTTTTGCGGCAGTGGGGCACTCGCGCCGGTCGCCCAGTGGTGGCAGTGGTGCTGGCAGGAGCGGGCGCACAATGTGGCATTCGCCACCACCCTTGCCGAGGCCGAGCAGGCTGGCGCTCACGGCTGGCTAAGCCATCCTGTAGACAAACCATTTGCGCTTTTCGACCTCGCAGGGGAGAATGACACCACTACCCAGCAACGCATGGCAGCGCTCGATCGCCGCCTCAGTGGCCGCAGACCCCACGCGAAGTCTATCTTGCTTGCTGGCGAGACAGAGATCGAGCAGGTATTACGTGGCATGATTCTAGCAGAATTTGCTAGCTGCTACCTTGGTGTGTTGAATGGCGTGAAGCAGGAGAAGGGCGACAAATCTTAAAGCTCTAATCCTAGCGTGTTTTAGTTTTTGAGAATCGTAGTGTTTTGTTTTTTATTCTAATTCTTAAGCCCTTGTCATGATCTTGTACGATGGCTCGCTGTCGAAAAATGTTACATAAACAACAAACTGCTACAATAAATTCACCTACGAAATCGCTCATCATCTCAAACATTACATGTGACGATTAATCTGGAATAATATGTGCAAAAATTCTATCATCGTACTCTGTAAATGAACAGGGTAGGGCAGGCCAGAAATACCACAACTCATACAAAAAACCCGCCACATGCGGGCGGGTTCTATATCAACATAACTTATCTTGTTTAGTGGTACTGCCGTAGCGACTCGATCGTGTTCTTGCGCGCGGCCCGAATAGCTGGGTAGAGGCCGAAGGTGAGGCCAACCGCCAGTGCCAGGCCAATTGCCATCACCGCCGTTTGCCACTCTAGCGATGGCGCAAAGGACAGCCACAGGCTAAAGCTCAGCGCCACTATGTAACCCAGGATGTAGCCCAGAATACCACCGAGCAAGCTAATCGCCAGCGCCTCAATAACGAACTGGGTGATGATATTACCATCGGTCGCACCAACCGCTTTGCGGATACCCACCTCGCGCGTACGCTCCACCACACTCACCAGCATGATGTTCATGATGCCGATGCCGCCAACCACCAGCGAGATGGCTGCAATTAGCGTCAGCACCTGAGTCAGCGCGGTAAAGAGCCGATTGGTTGGCTGGCTAATCGCATCGCCTGTAGCCACGGTAAAGTCTTCTTCGCCTTGGTGATTTTGCTTGATTTTATCCTTAACTTGCTGGGCAATCTGCCCGACCTGCTGCGATGCATCGGCCTGGATGTTGATCTGCTGAATCTGTGTATGACCACTGTGGATCTTCTTACCTGCCTCGGTAGTGATGATAGCTGCATTGTCGAAATCAACGTTGTTATAATTCAGCGGATTTTCTGTAGCACGCATCACCCCCACCACGATAAATTCCTTGCCGCGAATTTTGAAGGTCTGGCCAATCGACTGCTCGGTGCCAAACAGCTGCACCGATAGCTTTGGGCCAAGCACCGCTGGCTTGGCGTCGTGCGTGCCACCCTCGAGAAAGTCGCCCTCACGTAGTTCGAGCTGACTCGTGATAGCAAGGTCTGGCGAAGTTGCCACAACAGTAGTGGTGGCTTCTCGGTCGTTGCTCTTGAGCTTGTTCTCGGAGGTCATCATTGGTGCCACAGCGCGGATATGTGGCATCTTGCGCACTGCCTCAACGTCGGACTCGGTAATGGTGCTGGTATTGTAATTATACTGCGCCACCGAGCTCGCCAGCGACGAGAAGCTCTTGTCTTGCACGCCAGGGCGCACCACAATGAGGTTATTGTTGAGGTCGGACACCTGTTGGGAGATGATATTGTGCAGACCACCGCTCAGTGCCAAGATCGCTACGATACTACCCACACCAATTGCCACACCCAGCGTCGCCAGCAAATTACGGCCGCGATTGCGCCGGAAGCTACTGCTTGCATTTTCGAAATGGTCGATGATTATCATGCCTGGGGCTCCTTTGTGCTAGATTGGTGAGCAGACGATGGTGCAGCGGGCTGCTGGGCCGGTGTAGCCTTGGCTGGCTGAGCAGATGCTGCAGATGGTGATTGCACCGCAACATGGGCTGCTGGTGCTGCAGGCTGCGCCGACTGACTAGCGGGTTGTGGTGCAACCGGCTTGGGTGGTGCGGCTACAGGCTGTGTTGACGCAGGCGCTGCTGGCTGAGCTGAAATAGCCGATGCTGCTTGAGCCGGCGCAGCAGAGTGTGCCAGAGCAGGCTGCCCTGCCGACGGAGCGTGCTGTGCAGCCGGCAAGGTTGGCGGCACTTCTGGTGGAGCAACTGGCATAGGCTCAATAGTCGGACCATCTTGGGTATGCGGATCTTCGTAGTCGACTACTGTTGGTGCTGTCGTTGCTGGTGTAGTAACCTTAGCGGGCCGACCGCGAGCAATTGCCTTGACTGGCGCAGCTGACTGAGTGGCCGATACCGTGCCCTGTGCAATCGTTGGTACGGCCTTGCCAGCAGGCGCCGCCCGACGCACCCGTGGCTTGCGAGCCACTGGCGTTGGCGCGGCAGCAGTGGTGCGCATCTGCTCATCACTAGCAATCTGCCCATCAAGCATCTTAATCACACGGCTGGCGTAGCTCGTAAGGTTGGGGTTGTGCGTCACCATAATAATGGTATTACCCCGGCGGTGCAGCTGAGCCAGCTCTTCCATGATGATATGGCTCGAACGGCTATCGAGGTTACCAGTTGGCTCATCAGCTAGGATAATCGACGGGTGATTTACCAGGGCGCGGGCAATCGCCACGCGCTGCACCTGCCCACCACTAAGCTGCCACGGCATGTAATATTCGCGCTCTTGGAGGTGGAAATTCTTCAGCACCGCACTGGCTTGCTCTAGGCGCTTGACGCGGCGCATCCCTCCACGATAACTCAGGGGAAGGGCAACATTCTCAAGCACCGTTAGGCGATTAATCAAGTTAAAACTCTGGAAGACGATACCAATCTGCCGCGAGCGAATCCGGGCGTGCTGGCGCTTGCTCAGCGTTGCGACCGATGTCCCATCAAGAAAATACTCGCCGCTGTCGGCGCGGTCGAGCAAGCCCATGATATTGAGCAATGTCGTCTTACCGCAACCACTGGGGCCCATAATGACGATAAATTCGCCTTTTTCGACTCGCAGGTCGACGTTGTCCAAGGCGTTTTGGGCAGCATCGCCCAGACCATACTGCTTGGTGAGGCCTCGGAGTTCTATAACTGGTGTAGAAGATCGTACCATAATTATCCTTTAGTATAAACTGTCAAAAAACATTTCTGCAAGCCCAATCTGCACAAAAATATACAGTATAGCCACGCATCATGCCAAAAAAGACGAATCAGCAGCGCATTTCTATAGCAGCGTGCTACTTGGCGCTGGTATGGCGGAGAGACAGGGATTCGAACCCTGGGTGACGTTGCCGCCACACACGCGTTCCAGGCGTGCCAATTCAACCACTCTTGCACCTCTCCGTACCTCTGTATTATAGCGGATGTAGGGTGGGGTGGCAATATGTATGAGTTGCTCGGATATATTGCAACTTGCTCATGCAAGTATTTTACCTATGAGAGTGTGCATTGGTATTATATTTGTCAGTCTGTATCGTTAATTATTTTAAATATAAATGTATAGGGAAGGATCAATAATTATTCTTGTACGATTGGATGGTTGCAAACCACCATATTTTCTTTATCATGCGGTATGTATAAAATATCTCCCATTTTTGCCAAAAAATATCGTTCGAATATATTTCTATACCAACCTCTGTGTGCATGCGCCATTCATTTTTCTCAACAGAGGCCAAAAAATATTTGACCTGCCGCGCAAACAATGGTAGCATGAAACGCAAGTGCGCAGATAATAAGCACACATAACCACTAATCCTGTATTGGGGAGGATTGAAGCTTATGACAGACAACTACAATGGTTATCCGACAAACATTAGCGGACCTGAAGTGCCAAACAATGCGCCTCCTCATCCTCATGAAGAGAATAAAACCCGTAGACGAGATTTCCTTATCGGTTTGAGTCTCGGTGGTGCAGCCCTGGCTGTCGGAGCAGGTCTATCAGCAGCTCTTTTTGGTCACAACCGATCTAGCTCAGCCTCTTCAGAGACACCATCACCATCAGAATCTCCAAGCTCAAGCTCAGAAGCAACTTCATCTGCCACGGCGACAGAAACGCCACCGCCCACCCAAGAGCCAGTAGAGCCTGGTACGCCAAGTAGTGAGCGGCCCGAACCTCGCCGGTCGTATAACTTTGCGAATCTCAGTGAGTTTGACTCTGAAAAGTGGAAAACAATGGGTGATTATGACAAAGGACTTGCGTGTAAAACCTTCTTTGGCAATAACCTTGATGATCCCAATATTATGAAAATTCTTACCGAATCAGGTGCTAATCAAGCAAAAGAGCTAGCAATTACATGGTTTGATCATGTCGATCGACTTCTCCGTGATCTCTGTGATGACGCCCAATCAAAAGCTTTATTCACAAATGCAGAGGGTAGAGAAGTTGAAGTATGGCCAGTGCTGCGATGTTTGGCAGATTATATAGACGTCCCACATTCTAATATCGTCAGAGGTTCCAATGATGAGAATAAAGATGACAGTGACAAAAATAAATTTAAACCCCACGGTTATTATGGCCGCCTTGTCGAAGCCGCTTATGAAGCTCATACGAAAGACAAAAAACCAGAAAAAGAAGACCGCATTGCTCTCCACGTTACGAAATGTGCGATCATGGCAGAATACGAAGACCCATTCCCGATCAACGACGGCAAAGAAACCAATCAACCCCAGGTATATTCGGCAGCATACTGTGAGGTGCAAGAGATAGGAGACGAAAATGGAGAATCATACCGCGTCGCTCTTGAGACCCAAAGGCAAATAACCGAAAAAGATCGAAACACAAACCACTACACAGTACATTCGTTCCCCCGTGTACCTTATTTTTATCCAACAAACGAAAACGACTATAAAGCTCGCGCGATCAAACCAAGGGTTACCGCGCCTCTCAACGATATCAAAGAAGGCTAAAAATCTAGCTTTCATCCAGGCCAGCCAAATACCATACATTACTTATGGTATTTGGCTGGTTTTCTTACTTATTTTTGTGTATTATATGTAGTGTATGACAAACTCTCTTGTATCTAAGCTAAAGCGCTTTTCACTCTTTCCATTAGCTATTATTCTTGTACTTAGTTCTAGCGTGTTTATAGACCAAAAGGCTTATGCTGATGACCATGATGACAAAATAGACAAGTGGGCGTATTACAAAGCGCAGGACAGCATTCCTGGCCCTGATACTCAAGACACCAATAATATTCATGAGGGCTGTTTTGAGGGTATTGATAAGATAAGCGGTAATGATGTTACGGGCAGCCAGCTCAAAGGAAAAGGATTCAATGCTAAAAAGAAAACTCTATTTGGTGCTGTAAAGACCTGTAGTCAGCTCTACACTGAGGCAATACCAAAATGGGGCTTTAGTAGTGCTGAAGAGTTTTTGAAAGCAGCAGGTTATAGCAACAACAGTGAGGGCACCTGGGTAGCAGGCCCAAATGGTCGCCAAGGACCAGTCAATAAGGCTATTCGAGCAAAAATTGGTGTTACAACCGACAAAGAGGATAAATATTTATCGCCGGGGGAGCTATATACATACTATTATAAAGACTTTAAGACATACTGTTCGCTTTCGTCTGAAGCTCCTCGATCAAAATTTAGTGAAGGTGAGGTGAAACTCGCGGATGCAGCCAAGAATGGTTACATATCATATAATAAAATCAGCAAAAATAGTAATAACAAAGACGTTGTTGAGCAAGTAATCGCAAAATATTCTGCTCACAAACTGCCAGTCTATCACGATCATGGTAACTCAGGTACCACAGCGGATGAACCGGATAATGAAGGGTGTATAAGCAAATCAAAAAGAGTTACAAGTCAAGCAGATAAGGCAATAAAAGCGGCTCAAGACTCTGCAGCAAAGGATGCTGTCTATAATTCGTATGTATCATCTTTAGCCCCTCTAAAGGATAAAGCATGCAAAGCAGACCAATCAAAATGTCAGGATGATGGATGGGAAAAATCTATCAAAAAATGCTATGAGGCAGGGTATAAGCAAATCACACTCAACACTGTAATAGGACAAAAGGAGAAGAACAAAGACAAAGATGCTGTTGTAAAAGAGACTCTCGCCTCTTGTATGCATAAAAAGTGGCCTAGTCTATCAGAAAAAGAGATAAAAGATGCAATCAACAAAGTTAATTCAAAGGAAACTGCAAAAAATGCAGAGGACCAAGCGAAGAAAGATGGTGCCGATGCAGCAGCTGGTGAAGGAGCTGAGCAAGCAGCAGACGGAGAAGAAACTGGTACCCAGTGCGCTGTTGATGGTATTGGTTGGCTTGTTTGTCCAGTTGTTAATTTCCTTGCAAAGATATCTTCAGACTCTGCGAGTATCCTTGCCCATATGCTTGAAATAAATTCTGGAATACTCACTAACCGAGACGAAGGCTCTACCTTCTATTATTGGTCAAAAATGCGCGATATTGCAAACATTGTATTCATTATTGCATTCCTTGTTGTTATTTATTCTCAGGTAACCGGTTTAGGTATTAGTAATTATGGTATAAAAAAATTACTACCCAAACTTCTTATGACTATTGTTTTGGTTAACTTGTCTTTTTATGTATGTGCGATTTTAATTGATATCTCTAATATTATTGGGTCTTCCTCGTTTAACTTTATTGGCTCACTCGGTGGTAGTGGTGCCGGGCCAGAAGGTGGATGGTCAACAAAAGGTAGTGCAGTAGGTGACGGGCTAGTTGGTCTTGCAGCCACCGCTATTGGTCTTACTGTAGGATTCTTTGCTCTATCGGCTGTTATTACTGGTCTTATATTCATCGTCGTAACTGTTTCTGTAACTGTATTTCTACTTGGTGCTCGACAAGCCATAATTATTTTCATGGTAATCTTAGCACCACTTGCATTTGTCGCTCTTTTATTACCAAACACGGAAGGTATGTTCAAAAAATGGTGGGCTACATTTAAAACTCTCCTTATAATATACCCTGTTATCGGCTGTCTCTATGGTGCTTGCATTCTTGGTGCAACAGTTATCAATAATATGAAAGGTGAGACAAGTTTTGTTTTACAGATTATTGGCTCTGTCCTTACCTTTACACCACTTCTACTAGTGTCACGTATAACGAGTATGATGACCTCTATGATGGGTCTTGCAAATATAACTGAGAAGATGGGTAAAGTAGCAGGAAACTTTGTTGGCAACAAAGCACAAGGAGCTCTTGAGCGATCACCTTACGGACAATATATGCAAGAAAGAGAGCGAGCTAAAGAGTTAGCACGAGCTCAGGCACAAGCTGGTACCTATACAGGTAAGAACCCCTTTAGACGAGCACAAAGTTGGGGTATGAAGAGGATTAACGATAAAGCGCGCAACATTCCTGGCACAATCGGCCGATCCGTACGTCGTGGCCAAAGTACCGCTTCACGTCTTATTGACCAACAGGCCGAGGATGAGCTGAAACTTTCCGAGTCATTCTTTGAAAACTATCGGTATCTAGATAAAGATGGGAAAGAACAAGCTCTTTCAAAAAGTGATATATTTCAGCTGGCAATGGGGGAAGAGGGTATTCAAGGTTATAAAAGAGATAAGGACGGCAAACTTGTAAAGGGTGATGTTCTTGACCTCAAAGCCTTTTCTGATTTTGATAGACGATATATTATTAAAGAGGCAGCTAAAAGTGCTAATTCCGGCCAGTTGCGAGCTCTGACACAGCATGCCAATGATGATCTTGGATCAGGTGATCGCGCTGCTTTGGCTGATGCTTTATTGCGATCACCCGCCGCATCAAAGAACCCATGGTGGACTGGGAAAGCTGCAGACCAGTTACGCGCAGGTGAATTTAATTATGAACAAGCTGTTGTGGAAGGTGCTCTAGGCGGGAAATACAACGCACCCAAGATGGCCGATGTGGACGAGCCAGCCTTCAAGGATATGATGGAAGTTCTTAATAGCGACAGTATTAGTGGCATCAGCGAAGATCAGCTTATGCGAGCAAGACAAGCTACTGGCTTGGCAGTTGACGCAGCACTGCGGTCTCAACTCTACAACGCAAAAATGCAGAGTAATGAGGCGATCTATAGACGTGCATCCAAAGCTAGAGAGTGGAGTCAAGACCCGACTAAGCGCTTTCGCGTTATGAGCGATAATGCAAAACAAGACTAGTAAAGTCTTATCTATCCCCCTCATGCTATAATAAATACATAAACTATGTCGAGATATAAGGTTGCACAGGATGTTGAGGCAGAGGATAAAATTCTTGGGCCGTTTAGCTTTCGCCAGTTTATTTATCTGTTGGTTGCGGCAGCGGGGATCGCATTGGCGTGGGGATTGTCACAGGTGTTTTTGCCGCTGGCGGTCATTCCAGTGCCGATTATTCTGCTGTTTGGTGCGTTAGCTTTGCCACTGCGTAAGGATCAGCCAATGGAGGTTTACCTCGCGGCGGTGGTGTCATTCTACACCAAGCCACGCCGGCGCATGTGGCAGCCTGATGGTATCAACTCGCTCATCGAGATTACAGTGCCCGAGAAGGTAGAGATTGAGCGAACGAAAAATCTCAGCCAAGACGAAGCCGAGCGCCGCCTAGCGTATCTGTCGCAGCTGGCTGATACTCATGGCTGGTCCATTCGCCACACCCGCGTGCCCGATGCACAGGGGTCGATGATTAGTGATGTCTATTTCGAGGCGCAGCAAACCTCGGATATGTTTGATGACAACAGCAGCGAAGCGCGGGCGATGACGCGGCGCATTGAGCAATCCAACCAAGCCCGGCGCCGAGCCGCCATCGAGCGCATGCAAGCTCAACCAGCGGCACTGCCCGCTGTAGCTGATGGGCAACCACTCCAGCAAGCTCCCGTGCCGTATCAGCCGGAGTGGCCACAAACTCAAGCTCAGCAGCAGCCATACCGCGCAGCACCACAAGCAACTCCAAATACTACACCACCATACCAACCACTAGTTGACGCTGGCTTTGCGCCAGTGTCGCCGCCTCAGCCTCGTATGCCAGAGCCGCCATACCCAGCACCAGAGCCTCAGCGCCCAGCGGTGTCATATTCGTCCACGAGCTTCCCCGAGAATCGCACTGCGTCGTCGCATCAGCAAGCTCCTGCGCCCGATGCTAGCGCCTATCAAAACCAACCAAACCCATACCCACCTCAGCAATCTACCGAGGTATACGAAATTTCGCCAGTGGACGACTCACCCCATGACGAAGCGCCTGCTGCCGAGCCACAGCCTATGCCACGAGAGCGTGACTCACTCCAGTCTCTGCCAATGGTACTGCCCGCTGTTATTCCGCACGATTCGGTTTTGCCAGACGCCCTGAACAAGCCCTACACACCGCCTAAACCCGCAGCAGAAGCTGCGCCAGAGCCCACGACAGAGGGGACACCATCTTTTGAAGCAATCTATGCCAACCTGCGCCAGCACGCCACTCCCAGCACCGATGTCGTGCCCCTTGTACCACCCCAAAAGTCAGCCACGCACACGACAACTACACTCAGCAACCCACCAGCTGAAGCGCCTCCTGCCGACACTCAGCCATCATTCACCCCAGTACCTGCAGAGCAACCAACTCCAACAGTAGCCTCCAATTATCCGCAAATCCCCACACCATATCCTCCCCAGCAGCCTACCTACCAGCCAGCACCACCTCAGCAGCCACCCGTCGCACCGGCTCAGTCTACGCCGGCACCTGCACCCACCCCAGCCGCAGTATCCTACCGAGCGCGCTCAGCATTGGCTGATGATAAAAATGTCATCGATATGGCAGTACGCTACAACCCATACCCGAGCATTCATCAGTCAGTCATTCAGCCGCTCGACCCCAGTTATTACGCCAAGACAACCCCCACGCGCGAGGAACGCCTGCGCGAGGAGCAGCTCGCCCAGCAACGCAACAATCTGCCGCCAAACACTAGCACAAACACCGTCTCGCCTGATATAATTAGACTAGCCAGCAACTCTGATTTGTCCGTTGCTGCCATTGCCAATGAAGCCAACCGGATTCAACATCAAGAGCAGGCTAGTCAGGATGATGACGATGATGAGATTGTCATCCCTTTGCGCTAAGAAATAAGAAGGAGAGTGGTGTCGCCAAATTCACCCAACAATCAACAGCCACCAGCTGGGCCACCCAGCCAGTTTGGTTATAACCAAGGTCAGGGCGCTGCGCCAACGGGCCAGGTGCCAGCTAATTACCCGCAGTACCCCGCTCCGCCGCAGGGCAACTACCCCGCCGTGCAAACACCAGCTCAGCCACCAGCTGTGCAGGGTAATACGAATGATCAGCCTACTCAAGACACCAAGAAAAAGGCTCCACCCAAGCCCGCTACCACGCAGAATAGCCTCCTCCTCTCAGAACTGCGTGATGATATGATCATCATGGGTGATGGCAGCTTCCGCGCCGTCATTGCCTGTGAGTCGATTAACTTTGACCTCATGAGCGCTCGTGAGCGCGAGGGAGTAGAGTATAGCTACCAGAACTTCCTCAATGCGCTATACTTCCCAGTGCAGATCTGCATCCGCTCACAGCGGGTGGATATTGGCCCATACCTCGATAAGCTCGTCGCCATCCAGCGCACCCAAGACAACATGCTGCTGAGTGTGCTGATGGAAGACTATATCAACTTCATCGACGACCTCTCACAAAACGCCAACATCATGGACAAGAGCTTCTACGTCGTCATCCCGTATTACCCAGCAGGGGAGGGGACGATTCTCGACCAAGGTAAAGGGTTCTTCACGAAGCTCTTCGCTCCCAAGAACACCAACACCGTGACGAAAATCAGCAAAGAAACCTACGAGCGAGCCCGTGAGGAGATCCGCAACCGGGCTGACACCATCCTCAACGGCTTGATGCAGATTGGTGTACGGGCAGTGCAGCTCAAGACCAAAGAGCTCGGCACCCTCTATTACAACATGTATAACCCCGACACGGCAGTGCGCGAGCCGCTGGGCGACTTTAATAACGTGACTTCCACCTTCGTCCGCAAAGGCGAGGGAGCTGTCCCAACCTCGACAGCATATCACAAAGGAGATTTTTAATGGCACGACGACCCGATCCAATCGACATTGCTGCCCAGCAGCGCGAGCGCGAGCAAGCAGAGGTAGAGGAAGCCTTTATCAAGGGGATGACGACGCTGCGCGACCTAATCGCTCCCAGCAGTCTGGAGATCCACAGCACGTACTTCCGCATTGGCACCAAGTATGGCCGCACACTTTACATCTACGGCTACCCACGTGAACTCTACACAGGCTGGCTGTCAGGATTGATCAACATCGATCAAGTGCTTGATATTAGCATGTTTATTTACCCTGTCGAGACGGAGATCGTCCTCAACAACCTCCGCAAGAAGGTGACGCAGCTTGAGGCTGATATGGCGCTGAACTCCGAGAAGGGTAAAGTGCGTGACCCAGCTCGCGAAGCTGCCCTGGCCGATGCCGAGGAATTGCGCGACCAGCTACAGCTTGGAGCCGAACGTTTCTTTCGCTTTGGGCTCTACGTCACACTCTATGCCGATAGCCTCGAGGAGCTGAGCTTTGTCCAGCACGTCATCGAGACAATCTTTGGCCAGAATATGGTCTACAGTAAGACCGCCAGCAACCAGCAAGAGCAAGGCCTCAACAGCACCATCCCCCAAATGACCGACCAGCTGCAAGTCCGCCGCAACATGAACACTGGCGCGGTGAGCACAAGCTTTCCCTTTACCAGTGCCGACCTAAGTGACGGCGAAGGGATTCTCTACGGCGTCAACCAGCACAACCAAGGGCTGGTCATCTTCGACCGCTTTAGCCTTGAGAATGCGAATATGGTCGTCTTTGCAAAGTCTGGTGCTGGTAAATCCTTTACCGTTAAGCTCGAGGCACTGCGCAGTATGATGCTTGGCACCGACATTCTCGTCATCGACCCTGAGAACGAGTATCAAAAGCTGGCCGATGCAGTCGGCGGTAGTTACATTCGCCTCAGCCTCAGTAGTGATACGCGAATTAACCCCTTCGACCTTCCCCGAGTAATCGACAGCGACGAAGCAACCGACGCCCTGCGCGCCAATCTCATCACCCTGCAGCGGCTCTTTAAGCTCATGCTGGGTGGCACATTAGTAGGCGGACAACAGATTGCCTTGCTCAGCCCAGCTGAAGAGGCCGATCTCGACCAAGCGCTTATCGATACCTACGCCCGGGCCGGCATCACTAGTGACCCACTGACGCATAATTCTCAGCCACCGACGATCATTGACCTCTACGATACTCTCCTTCACATGGGTGGAGCAGGGCCGTCACTGGCTCAACGCCTGCGCAAATATACCACAGGTACCTTTGCTGGTATCTTTAGCCAGCAGAGCAATGTTGATATTAATAACAGCATGGTCGTGTTTAATATCCGCGACCTCGAAGACGACCTGCGGCCAGTGGCAATGTATATTGTGCTGAGCCACATCTGGAACATTGCCCGCACCGTGCAGCGCCGGCGAATGCTGATCGTTGATGAGGCCTGGCAGCTGATGAAATACGAGGACTCGGCGGAGTTTCTCCACAGCCTAGCCAAGCGAGCTCGTAAGTACTCTCTGGGCCTGACGACCATCACGCAGGACGTAGAAGACTTTATGGGGAGCGAGAAGGGCCGAGCTATTGTAGCAAACAGCTCACTCCAGCTCCTGCTAAAGCAATCGACTAGCGCGGTGGATGTGCTGGCAGAGGTCTTCAAGCTGACCGAGGAAGAGCGCAAGCGCTTGTCTAACTTCCCGGTGGGCGATGGGCTCTTCTTTGCTGGGCAAAACCACGTCCATATCCGCATCTTCGCCAGCGAGACCGAGACGCAATTCATCACCACCAACCCGGTGGCCAATAACAGCTTATACCAGCAGCCAGTGAGGTCCTAGCCCGCCATGCCTACCCCCATCCCCTCGCAGCAAAAACCCGATCTCGACCGGCATAATCCGGGGAATACACATTGGAGCAACGACACCTTCGCTGGCCGGAATAATCATGCTGGCAGTGGTGATCATAGCCAGTCCAGCACCGCCCAAGACCTCCAGTCGCGCGAGAACAGCGGGAGTGGCTCATCCGCCCATAGCAACGCCAGCAGCACTGGCGCAACCGGCAGCGACTACGCCAACTCCGTCCGAGGCCAGGAAGGCGCGCCAGGAAGCAACTGGAGTGATAATAACTGGTTCAACAAGGTAGTTCCACCCGATAGTAAACTCTCTGAGCCCAAATCTCGCTTTGCCAAAGCGCGGAGTGCGATATTCTCTAAGAAAGGTGGGCCAATGGGTATCCTTGGCGCTATTTTGCTTGGCGGTGGCTCAATGATCTCGTTTTTTGGTGGGCCAAGTCTGCTTTTGCTTCATATCAAAGAAAACCTCACCAACCACTGGAATTCACAAAACACCAGCTTCGAGCGGCGTGCTAATAAGATAATGTTCAAGCGCATTCAAAATACCGCAACTAGTGGTATTTGTTCAGTAGTAAACGTACGATGTAAATATAATAATGTTTCGAACCGTCAGCTAAAGCAGTTTGAAAAAAATGATGTTGACGCTCTCGATAAAAAGGGAAATGTTGTCAAAGCTTCCGATAAGGTTGATTTAAAAAGATCCACAATCGGTGAAAAAATCGAATATCTGCGCGTCACCTACCCTAATGGGACTCAGGAGACAATCAGCGCCAAAGATTTCAAAAAATTATATTATGAGAAGCCGGAGCTCAGAGCAATTATGCACCGCGCATATGCACCACGCTGGGTCGCTTTCTTCGATAAAGTGTTTAACAATGGCGTCATAAAAAAGTTCTCTCTTACCAAGAAGAACAAACTGGCTGGTGCCAAAAGCGAGAAAGAAGTCCGCGAAAGCATCGACAAAAATACCAAAGGCAAAGAAATGAATGGCAGATACGAAGCCAAGGAAAATGACGATGAAGGCAAGGAAAAGGTTACTGAAGACACTGATGTTGGCAAAGCCGCGAAAGAAGCAGTGAGTGAAGGCGCCGAAGGAGCAACAAAATCTATCAGCAAAGAAGCAGCAGCCAATATTATCAAAAATGGTGTGGGCAAGACTGGCAATATCGTCGCCATGATTGCTGGCGGCCTCTGCATGGTGCAAGATGGTGCTCAGTCTATTAGCAAGACGATTCGCCTCATCCAAATGACACAGGTTATTAGCTATGCCATGATGTTCTTTACGATGGCAGATAATATTAAGGCCGGCTCAACAGACTATATAGCTGTTGCTGTGCTTGGTACGATTCTCACTACTGTACTCGTCAATAAATCTGGCAACGTAACCAAAAAAGCAGCGACTGATGGAATGGGGCTCAAATATGGCCTAATGAAAGAGATAACCCCAACTGGTACCTCCAACTGGACGGAATATGTCCCTGGTGGTGGTTGGGCTCGGAAGATGGGTGGCGTTGCCAATGCCTTAGGATCTAATATCAGTGCACTAAAGGCATCTTGCACGGCCATCAACAGTACTGGTGGTCAGCTTCTCATGAGTGTTGCTGGTGGATGGACAAGTATCGTTGGCGAGTTGGTCTCAAACTTAGCTGCCCCTGTTATTTCTGCTGTGTTTGCGCCAATTCTCAGTAAGCTCATAAATTCTATGGCGGGCACTCTCGTGAGCAGCGCTACTGTTGGTGAAGACGCTGGAGATGCCCTCACGAGTGGTGCAGTAAATATGTTCTCTGAAGCAGCAGCGGCGGGTGGTAATGGTATGCTTAATGTCGACCAAACAATCGCCTACGAACGAGAGACGGCTCGTCTCAACCTTGCTTATGCTGCTGAGCAACGTACAGAGCATAGCCCATTTGACGCAACGTCGCCATATACCTTTATGGGAAGTCTCTATAGTTCGTTTATTCCATATATGGGTAGTTTCTCTAATCTTAGTAGTTTTGTTCATAATCTTGTGTCGCTCCCTAAGAATATCGTACCGGCCTTCTTTGGCAACAAAGTCAGCGCCAATACTGAGACAGATCGCATGAAAAAGATTTGGCAAGCATGCGATGACCCAAATATCCCCAAGGATGTCGCTGCTGGGCCATTTTGTAATATATCGTATGGCGCACTCAATCTTGATAAAGATCCCGACGAGGTTGCCCAATCTCTTGCTGGGCAATACAACGAAGAAACAGGCGAAGCAACTGGCGGCACGCTCAAAGAATGGCAAGAGAAGTGCGGCAAAGGTACCGATGGCGAGAATGGCGTCGACACCGCTTATTGCAAGTTTGACTCTGAGGAAAAAGTCAATGCTGCACTCTTCACGATCGACCAACGCGTCGTCGACACCATGGACAATGAACCAATCTCTGGTGGAGGTGGTGCAAGCCAATCTAGTAGCAGTACCCCCAGCGGCCCGGCAGTCGGGGAGCCAGAATTTGACCAAGCCCAGCCTGCTGCAGAAGGTGGCGATTCTATATCAACATGGAACGGCCTTAAAAACGGCGAATTAGCAGAAGGCGACTTGGTAGCTCTGTCATTTTCGTCCGGCGAGAGGATGCACAAGCAAGCTGCGGCCGCTATGGAAGAAATGAACAAAGCTTACAAAGCGGAGACTGGTGCTGATTTTGGTATCAACGAAGCATACCGAGACTGCCAACGGCAAATTGCATACGCAACACCAGGTAACCCATTATACCAAGGTGGTCTCGCCAAGCCAGCGCCACCTTGTAGCTCGAACCATGGCTGGGGGCTCGCAGCAGATATCAGTGTGGGGGACTTTGGCTCTTCTACTTACAATTGGCTCAAAGCTAATGCACATAAGTACGGCTATGTTCACCCCGAATGGGCAGAACCTAACGGTAGTAAGCCAGAAGCATGGCACTGGGAGTATGCTCGACGCATTGGAGGATCATCATGATCATGCGGTTGGCTTATGTAGCTTTTACCCAGTTTTTCTATTCTCTTTGTGTTTTTGTCACTCGCTGCCAAATACACATCAGCCAAGGATTACTTAGCTTTCTGTCTCTTTTTTCGCCATCGACAACACTCTTTTCTCGCTGTACCACTGTTTATCGAATAAGTTCTCTTGTTTTTGCGATAGTGTTCTCTCTCGTATCAACTCCTGCTTCAGCTTTAGACGCAAGGTTCTTTTCTGGTAACTATATCGAGCATTTCGACCCCGACGCAGCAACCTGCTCTACCAGCAGCACCAGCAGTAGCGATGGTAGTAGCGCCACTGGGGCAGAAGACCTCAAAGACTTTGTCCGCAAATACGTCAAGATGGCTGTCGAAACAAACAAAAAATACGGCACACCATACGAGACAGTCCTTGCCCAAGGGGTTATTGAATCTGGTTATGGCAAGTCTGGGCTTACCGTTAAGGCAAACAATTTCCATGGTATCAAGGCTGGCGGGAACTGGTCGGGTGAGGTGATCGATATGGAGACCGAGGAGGAGTACGCCTCTGGACGAACAACAATCGTCGATGGCTTTCGCAAATATCCTACCGTCGAGGCTGGCTGGCTCGGCTATGGCGAATTCATCACTAGCAACTCACGCTATAGCGAAGCCCTCAAATACCCCGGCGACCCACGGAAATATCTCCAGGAGATCAAAAATGCTGGCTATGCCACCGATAGCCAGTATGTCTCGACTGTCACCGAATATATCGACAAAATCGAGCGAATCGTTAAGGAAGAGAACTTATCCCCACCTTCATCCCAGATCCAAGTCGAAGGTAGTAATAATAATGGTGCCAACACCCAAAATGCGTCAGCAACAGGCTGCACCGCAAACGGTAGCAAGAGTGCTGCTGGCGGATCAATCGTCGAAACAGCCAAGAGTCTTGCCTGGGAGGACGGACGGCGAGTCGGTAATGGTGGCGAAAAAGAAGAATACCGAAATGCTCGCCAGCAGCATAATCCAGAAGCGGGTGGTGACTACACAGACTGCGGCAAATACGTTTCAACAGTGATGCGCATGAGTGGGGCAGATCCAAATTACCCACCAGCTGGGACGGTTAATCAGCGACCTTACGTCCTTAGCCACCCTGAAAAATACTACACCAAAGAATCTCCGAGTATGAGTGACCTGCAGCCTGGTGATATTTTGGTCTTTAATGGCCATACACTGTTTTACTTAGGTGATCTTGGTAACGGGTTTGTCGGTGCACAAGCTTCCCAATACCAGCACGTCCCATCTTATATCAAACAAGGAACAATCGAGTGGATGCTTGGAAACTCGGGTGTTGTATTAGCGAGGACAGTCAATGGAAATGCTCAATCAAAAACGTAACCAAATTATCGCACTATTTGCCCTGCTTGCCGTTGGTATGATTGCCTTTACGATATATCGCTTTGTTGATAATCTCAAATACGATAGCACTATCCTCGTCTATGCTATCCCCGATAGCCTTACTGTCTCGTATGATACAATCAAAGACCAAAAGATAACAACGCGGGCAAAACACGCCGTGAAGAGTGGGTCGTACACATACACATTCCGAGCTAAAGGCTTTGCCGACCACCAGGTCAAGCTAGACCTCAAAAAAGGCGAAGAAAAGAAGCTATTCTTTGCTATGAAGCCGATAACCGAGGAAGCGAAGAGAGAAGCGAAGAGAGAAAAATACAACGACATTCGCGAAGCAATCGGCGGCCACGAAGCAACGCAAGGAGGAGCAAAGATATCTCAAGAGAGCCCCCTTATCAATAAACTACCTTACTACTCTCGTTGGTTTTATATCGTTACCTGCAACCCGTACCGCACGACCGACCGGTCAAATCGGCTTGGTGTATGCATTGTCACAACAGATAAGACAAGCCAATCACAGGTCGACCAAGCCCTCAGCTATCTTAAAAAACACGACAAAGATATTGATAAATACGACATAAAAATCAATGGCAAAATATACCCCACTGCTGAGGAACTAGAAAAGAAGCGTGTTGTCCCGTGCGGCGGCAACAACCCACCGTGGTGCTATATGTACACTGATATATAAGGTAGAGAATCTATCCCACCGCACTCGTCATCACAATCTGGTTATCGACGAATTCGCTGAGGAGACGCTGTTGGCGCTGTTGGTCGAGCTCGCCAAAGACATCGTCGAGTAGAATAAGTGGTGCTTGGCCTGTTTGCTGTTGAATATAGGCTGCTTCGAGAAATTTAAGGGCAAGCACAATGGTGCGAATTTCACCCCGCGATGCAGTCTTGGCCGCCGGATTACCTCGAAACAGCACCGTGATATCATGCCGGTGTGGCCCAACACTCGTCGCACCAACCACTGTATCATACGCTGTTTTTTGCTCATACTCGGCGAGAAGCTGCTGCGCGGTCATACTGCGCTCCTCCGAGTAGTGCAGCGCAACGCTATCCGCCACGCCTGCAATACTTTGGTACATAGCACTACTTTTCTCAGTGAGATAGCGCAGTACCCGCTGGCGCTTGGCAATGATTGATGCGCCATACTGGCTCAACATAAGATTCCACGAGAAAAGTGTCGCCTCGCTAAGAGCAGGGTCTTTCAGTAATTTATTACGTTGTTGCAGTGCTCGGTGGTAGCGGCTCAGCTCATGGCTATAGTGTGCATCATATTGCTGGATGAGTGTATCGAGAAAATCACGCCGGCGCTGCGGCGAGCCAGTGATAATTCGCAGCGTATCTGGCTCGAAGAGGACGATCGGGTATTTTTTGGCATATGGAAGGCGACCATAGGTTGTGCCATCAACGATAAAACGCTTGCGCTTCGTCTCATGTCGGCGATCGTACTGGACGCGGTAGTGTTGCTCATCCGTCACAAGATCAATTGTATAACTTTTTTGTTCATGCTGGCAGACCGATTCGTCACTACCACGAAAGGACGTCCCACGCAGCGCGATATGGATCGCCTCGATAAGCGATGTCTTGCCAGAGCCGTTTGGGCCAGAAATCAGCGTCGTACCTGGCTCAAGGTCGAGCGTCTTGAGCGTATGGATTCGCACATGCTGCACTGCTAGCCGTGTTATCTTCATCGCTAGCTCTTCAGCGGCATAATAATATGAATGTAGTTTGGCTCGGGCTGAGCAGCCGTCAAGACGCAGGGTGAGAGCTTGCCACTGAAGCGGAAGGTGATCGTCTCGCCATCGAGAACACCCAGTGCATCACTAATGTACCGCGAATTGAGCGTAATCTGCCCATCACTCGACACCTCAGCTTCCGCCTCGGAGGTATTCTCGCCCAGCTCGGACGCAACGGAGTGAATCCGTAATTTCTGCGCCTCATGGTCGGCGGTGAGTGTGACACTGCCGCCAGACTCACGCGCAAAGAGCCCTGCCACCTTTACTACGCGCGAGAAATCGCCTACTGCAAGCGTCACGTTTGTCTCTGATTGAGCAGGGATGAGCTGCCGATAATTTGGGTAGGTGCCATCAATTAGGCGGCTGGTAATCTCCACTTCCTCTAACCGAAAGCGCACCTGCGTCTCATCAAAGAGCACTTCCACTTCTTCCGTGCTATCACTAAGCGAGCGTAGCGCTTCCTGCAAACTGCTCGCTGGCACAATGGCTGCAATCTGGCTCTGGCTTGTCATCAAACGCCGCTCAGCCAGGCGATAGCCATCCGTCGCCGCCATATACAGCGCACCATCCACTGTATGCCAATACACACCAGTCAAAACAGGCCGAGTCGTATCATTACTACACGTCACCAAGGTTTGCGCTGCCGCTTGCTTGAAGTCCGTAGCAGCAATGCTATAGCGCACCGATTGTTCTTCATCAATCGTCGGTAGCTCCGGAAAGTCATCTGCCACCACGCCATTGATCGTCGAAGTATACCCGCCAGACGTCAGTGTCATACGCGTGCCATCGGTCTCAAGCTCGATTGGCCCCTTCGGCAAATTCGCCACAAATTCGCTCACGAGCTTGGCTGGTAGGGTAATCACCCCCGGCGTCTCTACCTTTGCACCAATATAGTAGGTCGCGGCGATCTCTAGGTTGGTCGCAGCCAAGAGAAGGCGATTACCCTCAGTACGGAATAGTATATTATTTAAGATTGGCAGGCCAGCTCGGTTGCTCGCAACTCGCCCGACAACCCCGAGCGCCCGGGCAAGATTTTCTTGTGTGACAGACAGTTTCATATCAACAATCCTTTCTTTTTATCTGATTAATCTAGTAATAGGTGCTGTGGATACTGTGGAAACCATGATGAATAACAGAGGTACGACCTGCCCACTACTTGTGTAAAACGCTGCGATCGCTGGCGTGGATAAATCGGGGAGAAGCAGGGGTTATCCACCAGCCAGTAAGGCTTTCGTATGGTGTGCTTTTGATGCTGTGGATGACTACCCACGAGCTGTCCGCGGGTTATACGGCTCACTATACACGGCTTTTCCACAGGTGCCGCGAAAAAAACACATGGCTTAGGCATAGAGCTTATCCCGGATGTCAGCGACCTGCTCACGGATGAGATAGTCGAGCTTAATGGATTTTTCGATTTTTTCGACTGAATGGATGGCAGTTGTATGGTCTTTGCGGCCCAGCTCATTGGCAATTTGTGGAAAGCTCATGTGGAGCTCGCTGCGCAGCAAGTACATGGCAATTTGCCGTGGTACGACGATATGCTTAGCCCGCTTAGCACCACAGATTTCTTTGCTGTCGATCTGGAAATGGCGGGCAGTCTTGTCAATAATCTGCTTGGCGGTGAGATGCTGAGGGCGACTGCGCCGGACATTACCAAGCAGACCCTCTGCTGTCATCACATCAGGGGCGACGCCGCGCATTTCGGCATAGGCAAGGAGCTGGTTGAGCGCACCCTCGAGCTCGCGGATGTTTGTCTTGACGTTCTTGGCAAGGTATTCCACCGTGTCGCGCTCAAGCGTTACGCCAGCGAAGCTTGCCTTGGTCTCGACGATCGCACAGCGCGTCTCGAAGTCTGGCATCTGGATATCGATCGCCATCCCCCATTCAAAGCGACTGCGCAAGCGCTCCGTCAGGGTAGGGATGCTGTGTGGTGGCTTGTCGCTACCGATGATAATTTGCTTGTTGGCTTGATGGAGGGCATTGAAGGTATGGAAGAACTCCTCCTGAGTCTTTTCGCGCCCAGCAATAAATTGCATGTCGTCGACGATTAGTACATCAACATTGCGATACCGGTCAGAAAAGCCCGCCTTTTTAAAACGGATCGACTCGATAAACTCTTTGACAAACGTCTCCGAGCTCAGATAGGCGACCTTCTTGCTTGGGTTGCGCGCAAGGATCTCGTTACCCACCGCTTGGATGAGGTGCGTCTTACCGAGACCGACGCCACCGTAGATGAAGAGGGGATTATATTTGGTGCCAGGGCTATGTGCGACCGCTTGGCAGGCGGTGTAGGCGAGGTCGTTGCTCGAGCCGACAATGAAATTCTGGAAGGTATAGCGCGCATTGAGGCTGGTTGCTGGTGTGGTAGAGCCAGAGCTAGAGCTAGAGCTAGAGTGTGATGAGGTAGTTGGCTTGCTAATGAGCGCCGCCGCTCGTTCCTCGACGCGGTCGGCTGGCTGGCCAGTGGTTTCGCGGCTAATCACAGTGCGTTTTTTGCCTTGTTTGTTTACCACGTAGGCGATGCGCGACACCTCCACACCACTGTGCTGGAGCGCTTCTTTGACGATGCTATCATAGCGCACCTCAAACTGGCGAATCGCAAAGATATTCGCCACGCCAATAGTAATCACCCCATCTTTGTTGCTGAGCATCTCGGTATTGGCAAACCACGTCGAAAAAACACCGCTCGGTATCGACACTTCAATTTCACCCAAAACACTCTTCCACAGACTGTGGTACACTGGCTTTTGCTACTCCTTGTTTGTTATACAATGACTCTTTTAGTATAAGAAAAAACCGACTTTTCCACAACCGTGAGAAATACAACAACGGGGTAAACCCGAAAAGAGCAACAGGGGTGGAGTTTTTCCACAAAAATGTATTACCTCTGTTAAAGTGTGGATAACTCGCGAACAAATGTGGATAAACAATTTGGCTATGCTTATGGTGGAGGCTAATCGAAGCACAAAATCCACCAAGCGAGTGAAAAGTTGAAAGATCTGAGGCAATCGCGTATAATAGCAATGATATGCCAAAACGAACTCACCAACCACACACTCGTCATCGCGCTCGGACGCACGGGTTTCGGGCACGGATTGCCACCAAGGCAGGCCGCAATGTGCTCAAGCGCCGCCGCGCCAAGGGCCGCGCTCGCCTCGCACTCTCGTAGTGTGACGATAGCAAAATGACGAAAATAACCCACTGCTTGGTGGGTTATTTTATCTCTGTTTGCGGGCAGATTTGCTATAATACAGCTATGTTACAGCAACGATATCGGTTTCATGGCTATGGTGGGCTACGCTATTTGTATCGCCATGCGAGTGCCGAGCGATCACGCTTGCTGACCGTCAAGTACGTTGCCAATCGCCGCCGGCGTATGCCGCGAATTGCCGTCGTGGTGAGCAAAAAGGTGCACAAATCTGCGGTAGGGCGCAACCGCATTCGTCGCCGTATCTACGAGATTCTGCGCCAGCACGTACCGCACTTTACAGGGGTGTATGACGTTGCGCTCATCATTACCTCAAGCGAGGTGCTTGTCACACCGCACGATGAGCTAGTGCTGGTAGTGACAAATCTGCTTGTGCGAGCTGGTATTTGCCCTGACGAGGCAACGCCAAGTGATGAAAGAGAAAAGATAGACTAGCACTTTATAACCTTTCAGTCTTCTTTGCGCGACCTATTTCATAGTACTTTGAGTCAAATCAGTGACAAATAGTTCTGTATAAACAGTGGAGGCTAGAACTCAAAATATTTATAAAAAATTCTTTTCTTATCATTCTATACCAATGAAGGGTAAGCTGGGTGAGTGTTCTTTTCTAAGGTTATAAATACTCTTATATGTAGTATTGGCAGTAGTGTATCGCATATATCAACGATTGATTTCCAAAAAATACTTCGCCACAATTCATCTTCCGTGGCCACCTATGATACAATAAATGCAGTAATCGGAGTCAATATGTTTGAGACAATAATTTTACAGCCCATTTTTAACGCACTTTTGCTCATCTATAGTATCATCCCTGGTGGTGACTTTGGCGTGGCGGTGATTCTCTTCACGGTTATCATCCGCTTCTTGCTCTACCCACTACTCAAGCGGCAGCTCCACCAGAGCAAACAAATGCGCAAGATGCAGCCTGAACTGGCCAAGATCAAGAAAGCGGCTAATGGCAACCGTCAAGTAGAAGCGATGCAGCAGATGGAGCTGTATAAAAAGTACGGTATCAAGCCATTTCGCTCGATTCTATTGCTCTTTATTCAGATTCCGATCTTTATCGGCCTCTACCAGGTGATCATGATCATCTCGCTCCACCGCGACCAAGTGGCGCGCTACATCTACGAGCCGCTCAAGAATATCGATGCCATCAAGACCATCATCAACCACCCTGAGCAGTTCAACCACACTATGCTCGGCTTTATCGACCTCACTAAGGTAGCGCTTGGCAAGGATGGTATTGTCTGGCCGCTTCTCGCTCTCGCAATCATCTCAGCTCTCACCCAGTATGTGATGACTAAGCAGACCATGCCAACTGGCAAGAGCACTAAACGTTTCCGCGATATCATGAAGGAGACGGCTGCTGGCAAAGAAGCCGACCCCGCCGAGATGAACGCCGCAATGATGCGCAATATGGCGAAGTTTATGCCAGTGATGATGTTTATGATCATGATGGGCTTGCCAGGGGCGTTGGCGCTCTACTATACGGCATCTAACCTAGTAGCAGTAGCGCAGCAGTCATATCTCCTCCGTAAAGATAAGCAAGAACTTGAAGCAATTGCTGATGAAGTAGATATTACAACGCCTGCCAAGAAAAAAACGACGAAAAAGCGCGCCAAAGCGGCTACAGAAGCCAACATCACACGCATCAAAGCCAAAGAATAACAGAGGAGGAGAACCCGATGGATCGATACCAATCAGTAACATTTGCCCGAGAATATCTCCAGAACATCATCTCATTTTTTGGCGAAAATATTGCGGTATCGGGTGATGACGATGGCGAGGTAATGACACTTCGGGTAGAGTCGTCGGATATTAATAGTATCTTGATTGGCCGCGGGGCAGAGACGTTGCGGGCGCTGCAATATATCGTCTCATCGGCGTTGCGGGCGCAAAATGCCGCGGTAGTGCGTGTGAGTGTTGATATTGCTGATTATAAAAAGCAGCATGAGGAAAAAATTGCCGACAAAGCGCGGGGCTGGATCGAGCGCGTGCGTGCAACTGGTGAGCCCTACACCGCTCACCTCAACCCAGCCGATCGACGCATCGTCCACCAAGTTGCTGCCGACGCAGCTGGTATCACGACCATCTCCGAAGGCGAAGGCCGCGAGCGCCATGTGATCATCCAGCTGGAAGAGGCTGAGTAAAAGCTACGCTAAGATACATCTTATAACCGGTCAGTGATGGCCGGTTATTTTTGCAATAATAATATCAAAATAACTACTTCGTAGCGGCGTGCTAATTCTTGTGCTCACTCCACTGTTTTTAATAGAACGCGATACAGAGCAGAGATAAAGTATTGTTATAAATGACAACTACAACTTATACAAGGCAAGAGAGAATAGACTCACACTAAGGTAAATGAGACTTTACGATTCTGGTATCACAATCACTCAAACTGGCTATAAATAGACTGATTATGATTGCCGCAACGCTTGCTCATACACCGCCAACGTTTCCTTGCCGCAGCGTTCCCACGAGTAGCGGGCAGCTTGGGCTTTGCCTTTGACGATAAGCTCGCGACGGCGGGCTGGCTGGCTGAGGACGCGGTCAATTGCGCTCGCAATGGCATCAACGTCGAGTGGGTCGAAGTACTCGGCAGCATCGCCCAAAATCTCGGGCATACACGAGGTATTGCTCGATATAACAGGGGTTGTGCCATACGCCATTGTCTCGAGTGGTGGCAAGCCAAACCCTTCCATGAGGGATGGAAAGACGTATGCCTCGGCCTTGTTAAGCAGCCAATCACGCTGCCCGTCGGGGATGAACCCAGTGAAGTGAATATTGCGATAGCCCTGCTGCTGGTAGTAGGCTTGGTTGCGCTTGGTGTCTTCGTTCATTCGCCCTACAAATACCAGACCAAGGTCTGGCCAGCGACTCAGCAGCTGCTGGTGTGCGGCCGCGAGGCGACGCAGATTTTTATAATCAGGCTGCTGCCCAACGTAGATAATGAACCGCTTGAAGGGAAGGTCGATATATGGCGTGAGCTGCCCAGGATGCACCTCGCCTGCCTCGTAGATGACCGAGATTTTGCTATCGGGGATCTTGGTAAAGTCCTGGTATTCCTGCTTAGTCGTCTGAGAAATAGTGATGATGTGTTCGCTGGTACGGGCAATCCGCCGAAACACCCAGCGCCCTACCAATTGCTTAAGATGAAACACGAGCCAATTTTTATCGGAATTATACGTCTTAAGGAGGGTCATATCGTGCACCGTTGTGACATGCTTACCTCTGTAAAAAACCGGTTGCTGCGGCATACAAAAATGTACTAAGTCGGGCCCTAGCTCATCTAGGTAGTGCCGGAAGCCAAGTTGCTCTGCTAGCGAATAGTTGGCAAAGTCGACCGTACGGATAGTGAAGTTAGGGTTGTGTGGCTGCCAGTAGTCGCGGTCCTTGGTAGGAACGAGGATACTATAGCGGTTGGTTGTATCAAGCCGCTCCAGCTGCTCAAGCAGCTTCACGACATATGTGCCCGTGCCAGAATTGATCACGCGGGCGTCGATTGCAATATGAGAACTCATACCCTCTAGTATACAGCTCCTGCACCAAAAGCGCCAGATGAGCGAGGGTATGTCAAGGCGGATAATAATAACTCAACTCTGCATAAAAGTGTTATAATACTCATATTATCGTAATATGATGGAATTACTGCAGCACATAGCAGCTCAGACAAGCGTGGCGCAAATCGAGCGCGTTCTCCGCCAGGCCGGCTACCACATTACTGGGGTAGATAGCCAGCGGCCATGGGGTGGTTTTATCTGTATTGACCCGGCGCAGGCAGAGCAGTTTGCGGTGGATTTCTTTGCGGCATCGGAAGTAATAGCTAAGGACAATGCTCATGCGCCGCTCAGTCCTAAGATTCTTTTTGTCCGGCCAGGGGCGCGCCTGAGCTGGCAATATCATCATCGGCGGGCGGAGCTGTGGCGTTTTCTGACCGCTGGTGCGTACTATTGCAACATGAGCGACGAGCTACCAGCCCAGCCAACGCCAGCTCAGGCAGGCGATATCGTAAGGCTGGCGGCAGGGGAGCGTCACCGTGCTTGTGGTGACGCTCAGCACCCAACGATCATTGCTGAGCTCTGGCAGCACACCAACCCAGCGCACCCATCAACAGAGGATGATATTGTGCGGGTGGCGGATGATTATCAGCGTCAATAATAGGTATGAGTGTATAGTGAGTTTGTAAATGTACTGTTTAAAAACCGTATATTTAGCGAAACATTATCTCTCTGTTGTTCGAAAAACAACACGATCATACAAACAATAATTCCACACCAACGATGCACTGGTGGCAATGATTTTTGCAAGCAGCAACACAAGCGGCTCAGTATGGATAACAGAGGTCAAGATGGGCGAGATGCAGAAAATAACCGCATTTTGCAGCCCCCACAAGCCCGCCAGAGTGACGACGACAAACAAGACCAGCTGCCGACGCACATTACCCTGGGCGCGAAAGGTATACGACTTATTGGCAAAAAAACTAAAAATAAAGGCCAGGCCTGTTGACACCGTATTAGCCGCAAGCTTTGGCAGGCCAAGTGTGGTGAGTCCAAAGAGTAAGCCAATATCAATTACTGTATTAATCCCACCAACGAGCGCAAACCGCAGCAATTTACCTCTGTTATTTGCGATGACGAGCCTCACGATGTTCCTCAACGAGATAAGGTGGGCGCTGCTTTGTTTCGCTAAAAATTCGGGCGATATATTCGCCAATCACTCCCAGGCTCAGCAGCTGTACTCCACCAAGGAAGAGAATCACTGCCATGAGCGACGAATAGCCTGCACCAGTTGGCACACCAAACAGTGGTCGGATAAGCAGATAGAGGATATAGATAGAGGCCAAGAAGGCGATAAGGAAGCCCAGCACGGCCGAGATACGCAGTGGCGCGGTTGTAAAGCTCGTGATGCCGTCAATAGCCAGGTTGATGAGCGTGCGCGGACTTTGTTTGATGCTACCAGCAGCCCGTGGGTCGCGGTCGTAGAGGATTTCCTTCTTTTTGTAACCCACCCAACTAAAGATCGCTTTGGTATTGCGCTGAGATTCGCGCAGCTGGGTGATGGCAGTGACGCAGCGCTTGCTCAGTAAGCGGAAGTCACCCGTGTCGATCTGAACAGGAATATGCGTCGTACTCTGGAGGAGGCGGTAGTACCAAGCGGCAGTTTTTTTCTTGAGCCAGGTCTCGCCGGAGCGGCTTCGGCGCCGTGCATACACATCATCATACCCCTGTTCCCACAGCTCGATCATCTGCGGGATCAGCTCTGGTGGGTCTTGTAGGTCGGCATCAATTACCACGACAGCATCACCCGCGGCGTGGTCGAAGCCAGCAAGCATAGCAGCTTCTTTGCCAAAGTTGCGCGAGAGATTGAGGTAGGCAATGGCAGGGTTGTGCTGCTGCTCGATTTGGATGAGCTCGAGCGTGTGATCCTGGCTGCCGTCATTAATAAATAAGAATTCGAACTGGTAGCGCCGGCGATCAACACTGCGCTGTAGCGCCTCGAGCCGGGCAAACAGCTGTGGCAAGACAGCTGCTTCGTTGTAGGCAGGGATAAGAATGGTGATTGTTTTCATCGTAGCCTTATTGTATCACTTATTGGTTGGTATGAGCGCGATGAGCGACTGGATGGACGATGCCACCACTGCGCCACTGGCCTCGAGCCGGGCCGTCTTGGCCTGGGCTGACTCCAGCTCATTTGTGCCAAGGATTGCCCCAGCATGGCCCATCTGTACTCCAGATGGTGCACTGTGGCCCGCAATGTAAGCATAGACTGGTTTGCTTATATGACGCTTAATATAATCCGCCGCGGCAATCTCGCTCGTGCCACCAATCTCACCGATCAGCACAATCTGCTCTACTGTCACATCCTGTTCAAACAACTGCAGGCAATCAATAAAGCTGCTGCCGCCAATCATATCGCCGCCAATCCCAATCACATAGCGCTGGCCAACCCCCGCCTGGGGAAGGAGGCTCATTGCTTCGTAGGTGAGCGTGCCGCTACGGCTAACGATGGCAGTGTGGCCCGGCGTGGCGAGCGTGGCGGGGACGATGCCGAGGTTGTGCACGCCGGGGATGAGAACGCCAGGGCAGTTGGGGCCGATCAAAATTGAAGAACTAGTTACCAGGCGTTGTTTTATATGCAACATATCGTGGACAGGCACGCCCTCGGTGATACAAATAATGAGTGGCACCTCTGCATCAATTGCTTCCATAATCGCTGCTTTGGCATAGGCTGCTGGCACAAAAATGACGGAAATATCGACAGGCTGCTGCGCCTGAATTTCGCGAATCGTCCGGAAGACCGGCACACCGTGCACCTCTGTAACCGATTGGTTGGGTGACGTGCCGCCAACGATATGTGTACCACTCGCTAGCATACGCTCGGTGTGAAATGAGCCATGTTTGCCAGTCATACCCTGGACGATAACATGCTTACCATGAAAGATATCAGGTGTCATCATACAGCCTCCTCCAGGATGTGAGATAGGTTATCATAGAGTGGAATATCCTCGCGGGCAAGGAGCGCCTTGGCTTCGGCCTCGCGGTTGCCCGTTAGGCGGACAGCGAGTGGCGGGAGGTCAGGTAGCTGCTGCTTGGCACTAATGATGGCTGCCGCTACGTCATCGCAGCGCACAATACCACCAAAGATATTAATAATGATGAGCGCCACGGCAGGGAAGCGGGCAATCTGCTCGAAGCTAGTCAGGATCTTCTCTGGAGTTGCCGTGCCACCAATGTCCAGAAAATTAGCTGGCTGCACACCGCGGGCAGTCACCGCATCGACGGTTGCCATTGCCAGGCCTGCACCGTTGGCAATTGTCGCAACCGTCCCGTTGTGGTCGAGCGTGACGAAATTATGATCCTCTGCTGCTGCTTCGTGCCACTGCGGGTGGCGAAATAGCGCTGCATCGTCAATTGTCATCTTTGCATCACCAGCGACGAGCTGGCCATCTGTTGTCACAACGAGTGGGTTAATCTCGAGTAAGAGACAATCGTTGTCAATAAAGCAACGCAAACAATTCGCCACCACATCCTCAAGCGCAAAGGCTTGCTCTGGTAGCGACAGATACTCTGCCAGTACTTCAGCTACAGAAGGAACCGTTTGCGGCGTAACGGCCTGGCGAAAGAACGCTGCACTCTCATGCTCCTCCACATCGATGCCACCGCTGGTGTGGGCGAGCAACTCGATGGATGAGTGCTCGCGGTTGATAGTGAGCGAAATGTAGCACTCGCGGCCGATGGAGAGAACTTCCTCGGCAAGGAGCTTCGTGGGGGTGTATCCACCAATATCGAGGGTAAAGAGACGCTGAATGGTTGGCACAACGGCGGATTGCTCGCGGACAATCACTACACCACCTGCCTTGCCGCGGCCACCGATCGGCACTTGTGATTTGAGGACGATAGGGGCAGTGGGTGCCATCGTTGCAGATTCTACAACATTACTCTGCGGTACTGCCACACCAGCCTCGGCCAAGCATTGCTTGGCTTGGTATTCAAGAAGACGCATAGGTATTATTGTACGCATAGATGGCGAATATGCAAAATGATTGCGTGCGTAACAGGGGTGAGGTGAAGTAGGTTAATTGCATACGAATAGAATATGGTGTACTTCTTTCGCACGATAACTGTACCGAAAATGTTCCGGCCAGATCCTATATAGTGCTTTTCCGCTTGCTGGGTTACTGGCCTCCAGATATTTTCTTGTACGGTTATCATACGAAAATCGGTCTTTAAAATTCGCTTCTTTGGCGCTGACCTGTCGTCTCAAGCTGAGCTATTTACCAGTAAAAAACTTCCGGAACTTGAGCAGACCTGTCTGGTTAGGTAGTGGTCCGTTGTGGATAATACTACGGATATAATCGACCGACACCTTGCGCTGCCGCTGGATGGCAAAGCGCTGGCGATAGGCCGCTGGCTGGTGGATAACAGAGGCGAGCATACCACGCAGTGCTGGCCAACCATTGCCATGGCGCAGTGCACTCAAGAATATCAGCCAGTAGGTGAGGCAAAAGCGCGCCCCAATCGACCAAAACAGCCGTCCTGGCACATTCTTGATAAAAATAAGCGGTAAGTTCTTAAAGGTATTGTATACCGCGAGCCCTGGGACTTTGCTACTGCTGGCACCAACCTTGTGGTATGCGACGGCGTGCGGCGTGAAGCGCACTGTCCAACCCGCCAGCTGCGTGCGAAAGCTGAGATCGACATCTTCGTAGTACATGAAGAATGCTTCGTCAAAAAGATCAACAGTGTCGAACAGTGCCGTGCGATACACTGCTCCACCACCTGTTGCACCAAACACTGCTCCGGCCTCTGTTGGCGCGTGGCTAATTGGCTCATCGCGGTGGCGCGGGCCAGGCAAACCCCAAGTGGTATAGAAGTCGCCCGAGCTATCGATGGTTGTCCCATCGCGACGAGCGAGTAGCCCAGTGGCAATGCCACAGTGCGGATGAGCTCGTAGCTCGTCCACTAGGGCTTGGCACCAGTGTGTGTTGGCGACTGCGTCGGGATTAAGCACGCCAACAAAGCGAAATTGCTGCTTCTGTGCATAGCGCAGGCCTGTGTTAATACCACCGGCGAAGCCGAGGTTGCGCTGATTCTCAATGATGACGAGACTAAGCGCAGGGTGCTTAGCTTGATATGAGCGGAAGCGTGCCACCGAGTCATCATGCGAGTCGTTATCGACTACAACAATGGTTGGCACTAGCGTCTGCTGCGCCAACGAATCGATGCATTCTAGGGCATCATCGGCGCCGTTCCAGTTAAGAACTATGATTGCAAGATTGTTTTTTACCACGGTCATATTATATAATGGCCAGAGAAACTATGAAAGTAACAAATCTTTTGCAACGAAAAAACCGCATCTTGCTGCGCGAGTTAGTCGTAACGGACTTCAAGCTACGCTACCAGGGATCGGTGCTAGGCTATTTGTGGTCAATCCTCAAGCCGATATTTTTGTTTATTATTTTGTATATCGTGTTCGATAAATTCCTCGGCCTTGGTAAGCAAGTCGAGCACTATCCGGTATATCTTTTGGTGGGAATTGTGCTATGGAACTTCTTTAGTGAGGCGACAGTGCAGGGGCTGCAGTCGATCGTCTCGCGCGGCGACCTGATCCGCAAGATCAACTTCCCCAAATATATCATTGTTATCTCTGGTACTATCTCGGCCTTTATTAACCTTGCCATCAATATGGTGGTGATTTTGGGTTTTTGTTTGGTTAATGGCGTACAATGGTCGCTTGAGGGATTGTTGGTTATTCCACTCATCCTCGAACTCTATGTACTCTCCCTAGCGGTGGCGTTTTTCCTTGCGACGATCAATGTGAAATACCGCGATATTGGCTACCTATGGGAGATCTTTATGCAGGCTGCCTTCTATGCTACACCGGTTATTTATCCTCTGCAGATGGTAATGGAGCGCATGCCGGCTGCTGCGCCATACCTCATGCTCAACCCAGCCGCCCAGATCATCCAAGACGTCCGCCAGGTGCTGGTAACACACCAGACCATCCAGCTCTATGACCTCGTGGCATACCCCATGGTGCTCATACCATTTGTTTCGATTATCATTATCATCCTGCTGGCGGTGTTTTATTTCCGGCGCAACCAGCAGTATTTTGCGGAGAGTATCTAGATGGCGCAACCAATCGTTGTTATCAATAACCTCACCAAGTCCTTCAAGATCCCACTGGAGGCAAGCTCGGGCATCAAGCAAAAGCTCATTAACCTCCTCAAGGGGCGCAAAGGGTATCGGGTCTTTACTCCGCTTAAAGATATCGACTTTACCATCAACGAGGGTGATTTCTTTGGTATTGTTGGGCGCAATGGCTCGGGCAAGAGCACACTGCTCAAGACGATTGCCGGCATCTACACCCCCAATAGCGGAAGTGTCGAGGTGGGTGGCTCGCTGGTGCCGTTTATCGAGCTGGGTGTTGGCTTCAACCCAGAGCTCACTGGCCGCGAGAATGTCTTTCTCAATGGTGCACTGCTCGGCTTTAGCCACGACGAGATGGAGGCAATGTATGATAAAATCGTCGACTTTGCCGAGCTCGGCGACTTTATGGAGGAGCGGCTCAAGAATTATTCTAGTGGGATGCAGGTACGCCTGGCTTTCTCCATTGCCATCCGTGCCCATGCCGATATCTTGCTGCTAGATGAAGTTTTGGCAGTAGGGGACGAAGCCTTCCAAAAGAAGTGCTATGCTTACTTTGATAAGCTCAAGCGCGAAAAGCGCACTGTTATCCTCGTCACGCATGATATGTCGGCGGTAGAGCGCTTTTGCAACAAGGCAGTGTTTATCGAGGATGGGAAGGTGAAGATGATCGGCAAGCCATACCGTATCGCCGCCGCCTATAGCCGGAGCAACATTAAGAGTTACAACGAGTCAGAAGGGTTAGACGAGCAAATATCAGACGACTTCGACATCACCCTGCGCGGCAGTGATGGTAACGAACAGACGGTGTATGAGTATAACGAAACTATGACAGTGGAGTTAGAGTGGCAGCAAACAGGAGTCAAGCACGTTGGTGTCGCAATCTTCCGCGAGAATGGTGAGTATGTCTATGGCCCCAACACCTACCAAGAAAAGGTGAAGATTGCTGGCAAGAGTCGCGCGGTCTACACAGTGCAGCTCAACCTCAACGAGGGGAGTTATTTCATCAAGGCTGGCTTGATGGGGGCGGACGACACCAAGACGATCGCCTTTACTGAGGAGGGGCCGCACTTCTCGGTGCAACGTGATTATGATCATGGCCGGTGGGGTGGTGTTACCAAGCTCAAGCATACCTGGAAATAGGGAGAAATGTCGTATATATTACATCATCTGACGCACCTTATCAAAGCCAATCGCCATCTCCACCGCGCGGTACGTTACCTCCTGGCGCCGTATCGAGCCTATCTTGATGCTCGCCAGCGTCGCATCTACGATGCATGGCAGCGTCAGCATACTGAGCAGCCGCCAGCACTTGCCTCACTTACTGAGCAGCCGCGTATCTCTATCATCGTACCGACGTATAATACGCCGATTCCATTTCTGCGAGAGATGGTACAGTCGGTGGTGGCGCAGTCGTACCCACATTGGGAACTCATCCTCGTTGACGACGCCTCAACTAATGAGACTACTCGCCAGGCGATTCGCGACCTAGCTGATGACATACCGCAGCTCAAGCCATTCTTTTTGGATAAAAATCGTCACATTGCTGGTGCAACCAACTATGGCATCGCACAGGCTACGGGTGAATACATTGCGCTGCTTGACCATGATGATACTCTCCACCCTGATGCACTTCTGTGGGTCGCGGCCGCGATCGACCGTACTGGTGCGCAGTTTGTCTACACCGATGAGACGAAGATGGATAAACATGGCCGGCCGTATCAGCCGTTCTTTAAGCCCGACTGGAACGCAGATTTTTTGCGCGCAGTGAATTACATTACGCACTTTGCTGTTATGTCACGCCAGTTGCTCACAGAGGTTGGCGGTGAAGATGGGTCGTATAATGGCACGCAGGATTGGGAGCTGTTCTTGCGCCTGACGCGGGCTTTGCAGCCCGAGCAGATTGCTCATGTGCCGCAGATTCTCTACTATTGGCGTGTCCACCAAGCCTCTACAGCGAAAGACCTTGATGCCAAACCTTACGTTATCGATGCGCAGCGCCGTGCTCTCGAAGCGGATAGCGCCGCTCGCCAGGTGCAGACCCAGGTAGAGCGCGACCCGCAGTATGGCGCTCAGTGGCAGATGAGCTATAGCTTAGGCCAAGCATATAGCATTGACACCGCGTTGTTTGATGAGTCGACCACTGTTGGTCAGTTGCTCGAGACAACCACTGCCGAGATGATATGCCTGACGCAGCATAATGCGCTGCCTTCTAGCACGCTGCAGCATCTCGCTGCCGATGCCGCTCGGCCGATGATTGGTGCGGTGGCGCCACGGATTGCCGATGAGCAGCAGGTGATTGCAAATTTATCGTCGATTTTGCAACCATCAGTAGTGGATCTGCTTCAGCAGCTCAGCCGGCGCTCATTTACCAAACATATCTACTTGACAGCCCGCTATAATCTTGGTATTATCGACACACCAACAGTGGTGGTGGCGCGCACCAAACTTGCCGCTCTTGCGCCAGATACACCGCTCACCAGTGCACAGATAACTGCTACACTCTGTGGTAAAGGATACAACACACTATATAACCCGCACGTAACGCCAGAGGAGGACGTATGATCGGTAAAGTACACAAAGCCGCCAAGAAAAGCATGAAGATTATCAAAGACGATGGAGTAGTTGGCTTTGGCAAGCGCGCCACGAAGTATGCCTATTATCGTAAATTCCCCGAACGCAAACAGAAGTATTACAAAGACATCCTCTTTATCAATGGTTGCACCCTGCCGCACCCCGAGCGCTACCGCGTGGCACACCAAATGGAGCAGTTGATGTCGCAGGGGCTAACGGTGGAGAGTGTGTTTTATGATCGACTCTCGCTGGATGACCTCAAATATTATCGTGGCTTCGTCTTCTTTCGTTGCCCAGTGACAGAGACGGTGCGGGAGTTTATCAAGCAAGCAAAGTTCTTCAACAAGACCTGCTTCTTCGATATCGATGATCTTGTCATTGATCAAACGTACACCGACGGCATCAAATACGTCCAGCAGATGAATCAAGCCGATAAGCAACTCTACGACGATGGGGTAAACCGTATGCGTGAAACGCTTAAGCTCTGCGACCACGTTGTGACAACTACAACGCAACTGCGCGATGAGCTGCAAAAATACACCACTGGCGATGTACTCATCAACCGTAATGCCGCCTCTGATGAGATGATCAAGACGTCTAACATGGCACTTGAAGACCTGGCTGAGGGGAAGATCGCCAAAGATGCAGACAAAATCATCATTGGGTACTTTAGTGGGAGTATTACGCACAATGAGGACTTTGAGCTAGTCATCCCAGATTTGATTCGGCTGTTCGATGCATATCCACAGCTCCACCTCAAGATTGCTGGTATTCTCGATGTGCCGGCTGCACTTGAGCCGTATAAGGAGCGGGTGATGACGTCGGGCTTTGTTGATTGGCGGGAGCTGCCCGCAGTGATGGTGGATTGCGATATCATCCTTGCACCACTAGTCGATACGATCTTTAACCGTGCGAAGTCTGAGAATAAATGGCTTGAGGCTGGCCTCGTCAAGGTGCCAACGGTGGCGAGCCAGGTGGGGGCCTTTGCCGAACAGGTCAAGGATGGTGAGACAGGCCTCTTGGTTGGTGCAGATAACGATTGGTACGCAGCACTCGATCGCCTCATTACCGACAAAGCACTGCGCACTCAGCTGGGCGAGAATGCACACAAGATTGCCACCAATGATTATTCGACAGTCTACACTGGCTACACGCTTGCATCGTTTATACGGGAGCGCTTAGCGCGCAATATTGGCTTTGTTTTGCCTTCGACAGATATCTCGGGTGGAGTGATCGTTGCCGTCAAACACGCTGACATTCTCCGCAAGGCGGGCTGGGATGTAACGCTGATCGATTCAGTAAGTAAGCATGCCCTTAAGCAAGCCAAAAAGACCTACCAATACCGCTCTGAATTGCCAGGCTTCAATGTTATTACAGCGCACAAGACGAAGATAGAGGCCTTCTTTGACACGCAAGTGGCGACACTGTGGTCGACGGTAGAGATTATCAAAAAGCACCCCAATGTACGCAATAGGCTCTACTTCGTCCAAAACTTCGAGACCGATTTTTATATCCCCGGCACGGGTGGGCCACGCTTCGCGGCTAACGCATCGTACTGCGACCAGTCGGGCGTGCGCTACGTAACAATGTCGCTCTGGTGCCAGAAGTGGCTCAAAGATATGTTTGGCAAGGATGCGAAGTATGTCTCGAACGGCATCGATATCGAGTATTATCCATACCGCGAGCGCGATTTTAACAGTGCTCGTAAGATAAAAATCCTCGTTGAGGGCGATAGTAAGAGCGAGTATAAAAACACCGACGAAGCCTTCCGCATCATCAACCAACTCGACCCTGCGAAGTATGAGATTTCATATTTATCGTACCGCAAAGAGCCCAAGGACTGGTACCGCGTCGATACATTCTACAATCGCATCGCCCCCGAGAAGGTCGGCGAAGTATACGCCAGCTGCGACATTCTCATCAAAACAAGCATCCTCGAAAGCTTCTCCTACCCGCCACTCGAGATGATGGCAACCGGTGGTCTTGCAGTAGTGGTGCCCAATGGCGGCAATGTGGAATACCTCAAGGATGGCGAGAACTGCCTCCTCTATCAACAGGGTGATATCGCGGCTGGTGTCGCGGCCGTAGAGCGCCTGGTAGCGGACAAAGCGCTGCGCGACAAGCTCATCGCCGGTGGCCGCCAAACTGCCAACGACTATCAATGGAAGAATATTGAGGAGAAAGTGGCGGCGATTTACGAATAGCCCGCAATTGTTTTATTATAGTAATATTGTGGTATAAAAATAGGAAGTACTATGAGAGAGAAGCTAACCAAACCAAACCAAACCAAACCAAACCAAACATATGAGCCCTATCAAGAAGGCCAGAGCCAAGCGGAACATACCCTACCAGCAAATGGTGAGATGATAGAAGAGACTCCAACAACAGTTTCACCCCAAAAATTTTCTTGCAGGGCACTAGGCAAAGCAATAAAATCCTGGTGGAAAGAACGGCATTGGAAACCAGGCGACCCCTTCTATACAGTAGGGCCAATTGATCCGGGTGACCCTGTAGCAAATGTGTATCCAGAGTCTGCAAGAAAATTTTTGCGGCGGCACGAAATGACGTGTAGAGAGTATGACATTACGACGAGCTAGCTGGTAGCTGCTAGAGTAAATCTTACAATCACTCACTCTTCTCGACGAGCTTCATCATCACTGCTTCGACCTGTGAGCCGGGTCGGTCGCCGGCAACCTCGCCGTTCTTTTTCCAGCCTTGCCAGCCCACCCAGGAGAGGTGAGTGTTGTAATAAATATCGTAGCGAGCGGCGTCGGCAGGGCTGAGGTTAAGCTTGAGGGCTTCGAGTGCTTTGCTCTGGCCAGTCGTGCCACAGGGCTGCGATGGTGAGAGAGTGACTGATGGGAGCCACTGGCCAGCAGTTTTTGCTTCGCACTGGATGGTAATAGGTGAACCATCGCGCAGCGATACGGCTTTGCCAAGGCGGATTGCCTCGAGGTAGCGCGATTTGCCAGTGGTGCCAGCCATGATAGGGTGTGACACATCGGGCATCCAGCCGATGTAGCCTACATGAGCAGCGTAGCTCAGTTGGTAGAGATCCGGCACAGCAGTATTGGTTGGGTTATAAAAGGCACCGCCAGGCAAGCTGAGTGTATGCTTCGGCACAAGGCGCACCTCTAGTGCTTCGAGCTGTCGGTAGGCACCGGTCGAACCAGCTGGTTGGCCATTCTTGGCCCAACCCATCCAGCCGACGTATTGCGAGTAACCTCGGTACCAGATATCGTATGCAGTGGCAAGTTTGCCGGTGAGTAAGAAGCGGACTGCCTCGATGGAGCGGAACTGCCCTGTGGTGCCGGATATGTCGCCCGCTTGTTTCCAATCTTGCCAGCCGACGTAGCTAACATGTGATGAATATTGGATATTGCCTGGCAAGCCCGTTGTGTTGTGAAGCGATGCTTTGATGGCTTCGATGCGGCGGCTTTGGCTAGTGGTACCGCTCATCATCTCATCGCGCACTTCTGGCTGCCAACCAACCATACCGACATGTGAGCTGAGTGAGAGTCTAAGGGGTGATGGGTCGCCATGTGTTGCAATATTTTTATACGCTACCCCAGATGACTCAGGCGCAGGCGTTCCTTTGCGTACAAGCTTTATTTCGATCGCTTCGATAGCATTGTTAGCTCCACCAGTTGCACCAGCCACTTCACCATTCTTGGCCCAGCCCATCCAGCCAATGTAGCTCACGTGGGTGCGATAGTAGATGTCGTACGCCTGGGCGAGAGCACCAGTTGGCTGGATCTTGATGGCAGTGATTGGTCGGCCAAGCCCTGTTGTACCCGATTGCATACTACCCTGCACAGTAGGCTGCCAACCGCGCTCGTTGCTGTATGAGGTATAAGTTACCTCGCCGTCGATCGTGAGAGCTTGCATTGCCTTGCTTTGACCAGTGACGCCTGTAATGCCGCGGTTATGAATTACCCCTGTCCAGCCGATGTAGCTGCTATGCGAGCGGAAGCTGATGAGTGGCCGGCTATGTTGGGTCGAGCCAAACCAGTCGTTCCACACGCGCCAAAAGTTGCGGTTGCCATAGGCGCTGCAATGATCACCTAGGCCATACATATTAGCCAGGGCTGCTTGATTGGGCTGGTAGGGTGTGTAGGTATAGAGTGCCGCTGTGGCTTTGCTCTCGATATACACATCGCCAGCGCCGCAGCCTCGCTGCACCACATTCCACAGGATACGATTGGTTGCAAACGGTTTTTTGTACGACCACCACGGTTGCTGCATACTATCCAGATACCAACGAATGAGCTGTGCTCCTGAGGCAACTTGCATCGAGAAGCCAGCATAGTTGCGATCGCAATTGGCGCTGCCACCCGGGCCACTGTCGGGGCAGTGCGAACCCATGGCATAGGTGTATTGGTTTTGAAGTGGCCAAGTGTCAGAGGTGAGCGGGCCAGCCGACTCAGTAGCGATTTTCACCAGCAGGACTTTGGGATTAAGATTATTCTGCTTAGCGGCATCATAGATAATCTGCGCGGCACTGACTGCTCCAGCCGGGATCGCTCCACCAAAATTATTGGCAGGGATGTAATTGCCCGGTGTATATTTAGGTACTTCATAATAGTCCTTGAGGCAGACATATGGTGGCCCATGCCAACCTCGAGCGGCGGCATACTGCGCCCGGCTGATATCGCGCCGGCCATGCTCGGTAGCAGGCTGCCGACCATAGGTGTCGCACTGTGGATTGAGGCTATTGAGAAACGCCTGAATATCTGCTACCGACATATCGTCACTATTGGTAAAGAGTAAATCATCAACGATATTGCCCGCCCGCCAATCAGCCGCCGTCACTGCTTGGGCTGGGTGGGAGAGGATAGTCGCAGCAAATAAACTTACACACAAAACACCAGCAAGGACATATCGCCAATATGTCGAGAAGGGGCGGGCGGTGGAACATGATTGAGTCATCATTTAGCGAATTTCCTTATCAAGTGTCTTCGTGAGTGCCTTGCCACCAAGCGGCGTGACAGCGAGAGAGATATGCCACGTACCTTTGGGTAATGATCGGGCGGGCACAGAGAAGCCAGCACAGGTGGAGTATTCTGGTTGGTAGATGATGGCAGCGTGCTGCTCGGAGCGCTGCCCACTACTAGTGATCGTCAGCACGCACTGACCAGAGGAAAAACCTTGTTCTCTCAGCTTAGTAGTCACAACGACCGTTTCGCCTGACTGCTCAGCAGAGAGCTCAATATGCTTCGCTGAGGTTGGGACTGGCGCGGGCTGAGCCTGGGTGGTGCGCTGCTGCGAGGTGTCTTTGGTAGTATTCGTATCGTGGTTTGTATTGCTATCTAGAAATGATTCTTTCGTGGCGGCATCGGTCTTGTGTTGCGTTTGTTTTTGGGTTGGTGTTGGCTCATCCGACAGGGGTGGCAGCGGGGCAGGGCGCGTTGCGATATAGGCACCATAACCACCAGCGGCGACGAGCGCAATGCCAATACTAATGATGAGCGTGAGACGTTTTTTGGATAGAGTACGTAATAATTTCATAATGCTTGTGCTATTAGTGTTCCATGTCACTATAGCATAAGCGTCATGAAAGGGGAAGGTGAAAAGAAGGATTTTAAAACTTTTATAGAATCATATATTTTGTATGATTCCTCCTTCAAGATACGATAGAGTCTATGACTCAATCTCCCAGTACCAGTGCTAAAACTCGTTAGGATAACGACAAATCAGATGAAACAATGGAGTGGAGGAATTGATGCCAAAAGAAAGCATTGAGATTTAAGCAGATGAAGTGCAAGCTAAACAAGCAGAAAAACAAAGAGCTTTGAGAGACAGAGAATATTTTCTCTTATGCCACTGGTGGTACTGGTATTGGCGCGTGGTAAGCCCAATAGGTGCCAAAGGTATAGTACAGCAAAATTGCCCCGCAGCCAAAGAATATAAGGGTATGAAATACCTTAGCCGAAGCAGTATTGAACCAAATATACTTACGCAGCCACACACCACAAGGGATGAGGAGCACGAGTAGTGCCGTAAAGTAACGCCCCTGCACTCCATCGGCGTAGTATGCACCAGCACCAAAGCGAATTGGTAGCAGCGCCCAGGCGGTGTACATCGCGTATGAAACCGCCGCAATAAAGACAGCAACAGTAGTGAGGTTGGCCGCGGCTAATCGACCAGCAGCTGGTGCTAGTGCTTGCTCCTCAGTCTTATCGCGCTTGATGAGTGCAAGAAAGACCAGTAGAAAGAGTGGAATCAAAACAAAGAGCGGCAGGTGATATTTGAAGCTTGAGAAGTCGCCCACACTACCACGCACTACGATATCGGTGTAGCCAATGTTTGGATTGATGTAGGTATTAAAGAGGATACGGATAAACCCGAGTGGATTATGATGCAGTGGATTATCGGCTGCACCAGATGAAAGGAGCGCACCATCATAGATCTTTTGCCAGACAAGTAGTGCCGTCAGCGACACAATGCCAGCGCCCGCGATCAGCGCCCACTTGTGCAGGTTGAAGGGGAGCTTCTTGAGTAGTGATGGTAATTTTGTAAGCTCGCTGTTTGAGACGAAGATCCGCCTTGGCAAAAAGAGTAGCGGGAAGAGCAGTAGGCCATTAACCGCCTTGGTCAGTGCCAGCAGCGCCGCTATAGCTAAGAGGCCAGCAACTTGCTTGCGGCGGATCGGCGTCTCTTGGGTGTAGAGATTGAGTGTCATGGCGGTGATGAGGAAGATCGCCACGTTCGTCATGACGTCGCTCGAGAGCGAGGCAGCGAGATGAATCATCAGTGGTAGCAAGCCCACCACCACGAAGACCCACTTACCAATGCGCACCCACTTGATGATGAAAAATACACTGAGCGCATAGAACAGCAAGTTGGCAATCCGCCCAAAGAGAATCGTCAGGCCCGTCGACCCATTGAAGAGATTAGCAATAAAAATACCAAGCGTTTGCGGCGCATGCATAATGGGTGCGTAGCCCACAGCACTGTTGCACTTGCTTGTTGTCTTGAGTTCTGAGCGGTTGATAGGGCGCGAATAATCAGCGCTAATATTGCCATGATACACCGATGATGCTCGGCCATTAACGTCCGCTGGGTAGGTGCAGCGCTTGGATTCTAAGCGACCATCTGCCAGCGCATATGCCCGCAAATAGTGCATATTCTCATCACTCACCGACAGCTGCGGCACAAAAAACGCCGACAATAAGCCAAACAACAAACACAGCGAAAGAAAGACTCGCTCTGGCCGTGCAATAAATGATTCGAATGATGCCCAATATTTCTTCATAACACGCCTGATTATAGAGCACAAATCACAACAGAGCAAATTATGGTCTAAATCGCGAGAAATAATCAACCAGTGGTATACTAAATAAGATTATGCAATCTAAAAATTATATCTGGAACTCTATCGGCTCCTTTTTGCAAAGCGCCATCTCACCAGCGCTCCTTCTGCTTATTACGCGGCTGAATGGCATTGCCGACTCGGGAATTTTTTCCTTTGCGCTGTCGCTCTCGGTAGTGTTTTGGGCGATTGGTTTGTGGGGTGGGCGTACTTATCAGGTGTCGGATGTGCGCAAAGAGTTTAGTAGCAGCAGTTACCTTGCCGTCAAACTCGTGACGTCGATCGTGATGATGGTTGGTGCGGTGCTGTTTTGCGCGGCAAATCACTATGATGTCGTGAAGTCGAGTATCATCATCGCGCTCGTACTCTTCAAGGCGCTGGAGGCAGTAGCCGATGCACTCTATGGTGTGCTGCAGATTCACCACAGACTCTACGTCGTTGGCTATTCGCTTACGATCAAGGCGGTAGGGGGCTTTGTGGCATTTTTGCTCGTCGATATGCTTGTGCATAGTGTGTTGTGGGGGGTGGTGGCAATTGTGGTGGTTAATGCTCTCATGCTTGTGTTGTATGATTGGCAACAGGTACAGCGATATGAACCCATTCAGCTTCACTTCGATCATCTCATGCCTAAGCTGCGTCATGTTGGTATGATCATGCGGCGCTGCACACCAGTGTTCCTTACCACATTTTTGACGATGTTTTCGCTCAATATCCCGCGCTATTTCCTCGATACATTCCACACACACGAGATCGCGTATTTTGGTATTATGGCTATGCCCATCACCTTGCTCTCGCTCTTCATCACCTTCATTATTCAGCCCAATATCGTGCAGCTGTCGGAGCTCTATCACCGGCAGAAGCGCCTTGAGTTTCACGCTCTGGTGAGCAAAATTATCCTTATCGTCTTAGGGATTAGTGCGCTGACGCTCATTGCAACGTGGCTGGTTGGGGCACCGCTTCTTACTCTCATTTTTAATGCGCGTATTACTGATTATCGCACTGAGCTGCTCATCATGGTGGTGGGAGCGGTGGCTAATGCGCTGGTGTCGATTTATATCAATATCCTCACCGTGCTGCGCGAGTTTAAAGGGCAGTTCTATATACTTCTGTTGAGTAATATCGTACTCACAGTCGTGTCATATAGCGTGGTGCAGCACTATGCGATGCTGGGCAGTGTGCTGTGCTTTATGGTGGCAGGCATCATCCAAGCGGCGCTACTCTCAGTGGTCTACCGCCGGCAGCTGCGCTGTATGGCCGCGTAGTATTGTTTGCCGCTGCAAGGTAAAGCTTATTAGCTCTTTGCAAGAGATCATCAGACCTTCATTGCCTCTACCTAAACTGCAAAATCTTCACGCTCTCTTTCTGTGTCCCCTCCGATAGATCACTAAAGGGTCGATGTCTACGAGACACCGGCCCCCCTTGTGTCAGAGCCAACAACTGATCATAACGATTGATTTCACAGCTCATCAAGGTAAGTGCGGGAGAAAATCCAGTACCGAGAGAGGCTGTGAGATTCAGATTCTCTTAGTTTACTACGTGACAAAATTGATTGTAATGATACCCAAGGGGGAGCGGAAGATTTAGCGAGGCTATACAAGTTTTAACAGTGGTAGGATGGGTTATTAGTGCGTTTTTTATTCCATATCGACCATGCGATTTCAGATATTTCAAAAAGCTTACGCTAACTGTGCTATAATAGCGGAAACAAAGGAGGGTATATGAGCAAGGGGATTGTAATATTGGGTTGTAATGGCCAAGTGGGGCGGGCGCTCCAGGAGGTATATCCAAAGGCAACGGCGCTGGGTCATCAGCAGCTCGACATTGCTGATGAAGAGCAGGTGCTTGGATATGATTGGTCGAGTGTGGATGTCATTATCAACGCGGCGGCGTTCGTCAATGCCGATGGATCCGAAACGCGTGAAGGCCGCACCAAAGCGTGGCAGGTTAATGCTGTTGGCCCACGCAACCTCGTCAAAGTAGCGCTAGAACAAGATATTACACTGGTGCACTACTCATCCGACTATGTCTTTGATGGGACAAACAAAAACCATGGTGAGGATGAGTCACTCTCACCGCTGTCGGTCTATGGTGATGTCAAGGCAGCAGGGGATCTACTAGTTAGCCTTGCGCCACGTCATTATGTGCTACGTGTTTCGTGGGTGATTGGTGATGGACACAACTTCCCACGGACGATGAAGCGCCTGGCTGACATGCGCATTAATCCCAAGGTTGTGGATGATCAATATGGTCGGCCAACCTTTGCGTCGGAGATTGCGCGTGCCACCAAGCATTTGATAGATACCAAAGCTGAGTATGGTTTGTATCATGTCTCTAACTCCGGACCGATCAAGTCATGGGCAGAGCTTGCCGAGGATGTATTCGAATATGCAGGGCACGATCGCGATAGGGTTGTAAAAGTGTCAACACAAGAGTATAGTAAAGACAAGATTCCGTTTGCACCTCGACCAATGTATAGCGATATGAATTTGTCGAAGCTGCACAACACAGGATTCATCAGTGAGAGCTATCAGCCATTACTGGAAAACTACGTAAAAAACATAGCAGTGGTGGAATAAAGGAGAGAGGCAGGCCATGCCCAGAATCAAAAAGAAAATCTTAAACGTCTTGTATCAGAGTGACGATAACTACGCAGTGGTCAGTGCGATTTCGATCGCATCACTGCTTGAAAATAACAAGACACTCGACGAGATTCATATTTTTTATTGTGGGTATAAGCTAAGTAAGCAAAGTAAGGATCGTCTCAAGAAGTTGGTTGAAAAATACCCCAATGCCTATTTGACATTCATCAACCCCAACGCATATCACAAGAAATTGCAGAAGCTAGGCGTCAAGCCGTGGCATGGCGTGTATGTGACGTGGCTCAAGATGTTGGCACTAGCCGATCTTGAAATCAAGACCGATCGCGTACTCTACCTCAACCCACACACGATCATTACCAGCTCCCTTGATGGCTTGCTGGAGCTTGATTTTGAGAAAAATATCATGGCACTGGCCTACGACACTCTCACCAATCAGCACAAAGCAACGATTAGACTCCAGCCTACCGATGGCTATTACAACTGTGGTATCATGCTCATCAATCACAAAAAATGGCTCAAAGATGATGTGTCGAGCCAAGTCGTCGAGCATCTGTCGAAGAAAAGCGACTACGTCATTGCCGATCAAGACCTCTGTAATGTTATGTTCCGCGGGCAGATCAAGACGCTCGATATCGCCTATAATTTCTCCAGTGCGTTTTATGCTTATCGGCCGCAAGATCTGCTGCGCATTAACAACCTCAAGCAGCCATATTTTTATAGCTACGATGAGATCATGACCAACTACTACAGCCCCAAGATTATTCACTCGCTCTATGGTATTCAGGGCAAACCGTGGGAAGTTGGCAACAAGCATCCGAACCGGCTGCTGTGGCAAAAGTATTTTGCACTCACCCCGTGGAAAAACACCGAGCTCCCACACGCCAAGAAAACACTGGTATGGTATCTGTATGATGTCTTACCTCGCCCAATCTTTATGCAGCTATACATCATGGCAGTGGAGCGCAAGTTTGCCGAGGTCGATAAAGAGAAAACCGAGACTACTGAAGGAAACGTAAGGTAAGGTGTATAATAAAACAAACCGGCTCGAGGAAATCGAGCCGGTTTTGTCGTGCGCCGCAAAGGGGTAATACTTTTTGATGTAGAATAGTGTCAATTTTTTATGCTCTTACTATCATGTATATTACTCAAGACGGCGCGTTATTCTAAAATTTCTCGATATAAAAAAGTGTTTTATAAAAGTGAAAATCGATTTCGCGTCCAGTATCTCATCTATAATGAAACTGGAATGAGCTAATAGAGAAAATAATAAGCGAATTGCTGCTAATAAATGTCATTCTCTAATTTTATTATGCAATAGTGCAAGAGCAAAGAGATACTAATTTACTCACAAAATAACCTCTATTTTTATAGAGGTGAGAGGATATTCAAATTACATTAACTACGACAATAACTGATGAATACGCGATGTAATATGGAGCCGTGCTGCCCGAGCGGCTTTATGCCAGCCAACCGATGCGAAGCGCTGAGCATAGCTATTATATACCGCATTTTCTTCTGCAAAGCGCACGCCGTCCTTTGACTTTTCTTTGCTTGAGAGCGACTGGGCAAAGCGTCGGTATTGGAATGTTTCAGTCTGATCAAAAGCAAGTACTGCTCCGTCAAGAATAAAATCAAACACCAAGACAAGATCTTCTAGTATAGTGTACGTCGCATCAAAGGAATACCGCTTGAGCGTCGCTGTCTTCCAGACAATCGATGGGAAGTAGAGCCAGTCGCCATGACTCAGAGATGTTGCGAGTTTTTCGCCCGAGTAAATACCTGATTTATGAGGTTGCAAAAATCGCTTAACACGGTCAACCAACGGGAGATATAGCTGCCCCTTATCATTAATCACTTGCACTCCTGGCTGATAAAAATCTGCCTCACCAATTGTCTGCAGTGCCACTGCTACGCACTCCGGCAAGAGCCGATCATCACACCCCATAATCATACAGTGCGGTGCCGTTACGTGCTGGACGGCAAAGTTGAAGTTATTGGTAATGCCGAGGTTTTTCTTGTGTCGGATATAGGTGATGCGTGGGTCGGCGAGTTTTGTGTAATAATCGCGTGCTTCGGTCGATGGGTAGTGGTCATCAAGAATGGTCAGGTGCCAATCGTCGCTTGTCTGAGCCAAGACAGAGTCAACCGCCTCTTTAAGGAGAGTGAATTCGCCCCAGTAGGGGATGACGATATCGAGTGATTTATTTTTTGTCATGAGCCGAGAGTTTAATTGACAATTCTTGATGGAGGTCGCGCACGCGGCGTTCGTTTTGGTCGATCCGCTGGCGCTGCGTGTTGACGATGTAGAAGAGTAACACGATCGCTGTCGTCTGGACAATATCAAACAAGCTCAACTCCGACGAATCAAACGGTGGGTGGCCAATCGAAATATTATACAGCGGGAAGCAGCTCAGTAGCACTGCCATCACCACCAGCCACATTACCACCTGGTGGCGTAAGCGAGTGACGGTGATTTTATTTAGTTTGTATTGGGTGATGATGTTGACGAGTGCCAAAAGAATAATTGGCACATTGAGCAAGACAAGAGCAAAGTATCTCATTCGAAGAGCTCCGTTAAGCGTTGTTTGAATAAGCGTTTGACGATATTGATGGCATTCCAGTTGTTTTGGCCTTTGGCGCGGGAATAGTCGGTGTAA
>CALHVV010000065.1 GCA_938036915.1 uncultured Candidatus Saccharibacteria bacterium | reverse complement strand
TTCGGTTTGGCGAGCTACTGCGCCAGCGAGCAAAGAGCAGAAATTAACGCCGAGAAAGAAGCACTCTGAGGGTTTATACAGAAGAAAAGGTGTCAACACAAAATAAAATCTCTAGGTTGAGTTCGTCAGTCGGCTCGTTCTTCCCTATCATCCCACCATAAAGACAAACACCGCCAGGAATGCAATCGTGTTCTTGAGCATATGGATGAGAATACCGGGCCATATTGTGCCAGTCGTATGGCGCAGTGCCACCAGCACGATGCTGAGCATCGCGACATCGATGCCAACGTTGAGCTGGCCGTGCACATAGCCAAAGAGCCCACTCACCACCACTGTAATGAGCCACAGCGGCATGTGCGCGGCATGGAGCTTGCTATACAAATAGCCGCGAAACACCAGCTCCTCGGCCACTGGCGCCACCACCACCAACATTGCAAAGGCGAGCAAACGCTCTGCGCCATAGAGCTGCTGGTAGCCAAGGTTCTGCGCCTGAGTCGCATCAAAGCCAGGCAGCCACTGCTTGGCCGCCGCCAGCGCGATCATCGACAGTACAATGTAGATAATGAAGCCCACCAGCGCCCAACCAAAGTCGCGCCACTGCAGCGAGCGTCGCCACCCAAGCTGGCGCCAGGTGGTGCGAAAGCTCGCTGGCGCCTTGGGCCGCACGCGCTGCACCAGCCACGGCAGGCCAATCAACAGCGCCAGCGCCACCACATAAACCGCTGTTTGCATCATGATAAGCGGCAAGACCGGCACCGACTCTTGGCCATGAAAGAGAAGGTAGAGTACTGCACTACAGAGTAACCCTGCCCCCATAAAGCTCAGCCAGACCCACAGCGGCCAACCGAGCCACGAGGCAACGCGCAGCAGGCACTGGCGTGGCGTAAGCGGCATTTTGGGCCGGGAGGCGTGAGCGGCTTTGGGGCGGAGAGCAACACGTATCATGAAGTGAGTTCCTTATGTATTACCATGACGCGATTGAGCAACCATATCTCCCCGCGGCGCAAACCTCCACGATAACACTCTGCCCTGTCACATTGCTTAGCCTGCATCAGTGCACCAACTTCCCTATATCAGCAATCGTCACGAGCACAATCAAGCCAAGCAAGCACAAGAAGCCAGCTGCTTGAATATTCTCTTCCATCTGCTTGCTAAGTGGCTTGCGCAGCAGGCGGAAGATCGCCATCACTGTCCAGCGGCCACCATCGAGCGCCGGAATGGGCAAGATATTCATCACTGCCAGCGATAGCGCAATAATCGCCGTCAGCAGCAACACATGCACCACACCGGCCTGCCCCGCCGCTGGGAAGATAATGGCAAAGATCCCCACCGGGCCAGCCACAGCATTACCCACTTGCGAGAGATTTTGCTTGGCCTGCTGGCTCGTCGCGCTGTCGCTACTAAACTGCTGCACCAAACTAGTGGCGAGATTTACCACCATATCACCCAAGCCCTGGAGCGTCACTCTAGTAAGCTGCGCCGTTGTCACGACACCCACAATCGGTGCCGACCAGGTGGCACGGATTGTATCTTGCTGCTTGGTGAGCTCTGCCCCTAGGTAGCCTTTGCGGTCAGGGTTATCTTTGCGCAGCGCCACCATGGCAGTGGCTTGCTTATCACCGCGGGTGTACACTACGGGTACGGTTTCGCCCTTATGCTGGCTGGCAAAGTGCGCTAAGTCAGATGTGCTACGCACCGTTTGCCCAGCCAGCTGGTTAATTGCATCACCCTGGCGGAGGCCTGCCTTGGCGGCGGGCAAGCCAGGAGTAAGTGTGCCCAGCTGCACTGGGTGGTTACTCACCACTGCATCGCTTGGTAGGTAAAATTGATTGTCGATCATCTTAGGCAAGCCCACCCAGGCGAGGCCAGTGAGGAGCACCACTGCAGTTAACCAGTTGACGGTCACGCCAGCCAGCAAGATCTTGGTCTTTTGCCAAAAGGTTGCTGCGCCATAATCACCAGGTTGATCGGCTGCATCGTGCTCGCCCTGCAGCTTCACAAAGCCACCCAGCGGCAGCCAGTTGAGCGAGAAGCGAACATTCTCACCCAGAATACTTTTTTTGATCACCTTGCTATAGGCCCGCGGTGGAAAGCCAATGCCAAATTCCTCCACCACCACACCATTGCGCCGCGCCACAATACCATGGCCTAGCTCGTGCGTTGCCACCAGCAGCGTCAGTGCGATGACCCCAATAATAATACCAATCACTATCTCCATATTCCTCCTTCGTTATCCTCCAAAGCGCCGCTGCCGCCGGGCATACTCGGCCAGCAGAGCATTGACGTCGGCGTGTGTCATATCTGGCCATGGCTTATCCAAGAACAGCAGCTCGCTATAGGCACTGCGCCACAGCATGAAGTTGCTCAGCCGCTGCTCACCACTGGTGCGAACAATCAAATCACACGGTGGCACATCTGGTGTATACAAAAATTGCTCAAAGATCTGCGCTGTTACCTTCTTGTGAACCGAGAGCGTTTTGCGCAAGCGATTGACCGCATCGATGATCTCCTGCTGCCCACCATAATTAAACGACAGCACCATCGTGCCCCGCTGCAAATCCTTGGTGGCAGCCTCAGCAGCATCGATCGCCTTCTTGACCCGCCGGCTCAGGCGCAGGCGCGTCCCCGCCACGCGGATGCGCACCCCATGCTCGATGAAGATCGGCAGGTCTTGGTCGAGCATCGTCACCAGTAGATTCATTAAGTGCTTAACTTCTGGGCCACTGCGGTGCCAGTTCTCGGTGCTAAAGATATAGGCGCTGACATACGGCACGCCACGCTCGATGGTAGTAAGGGCAATATCGCGCAGCTTCTCGTAGCCCGCGCTGTGCCCCTCTTGGGCAGAGAGGCCACGCTGCTTGGCCCAGCGCCGGTTGCCATCCACGATATAGCCCACATGCTGCGGCAAGTGCATGGTGGCACTCATGCCTGGCTCCATGATAGGCGTTTGGTTGCGTGCGTCAGCAGAAAGAATGTCATTAAATCGTCAAAATATCCTTCTCTTTAGCGGCAAAGGCGGCTTCTATCGTGGCTTGGTGCTGTGCCATGAGGCGATCAATCTCCTTCTCCACCGCCTTCACGTCATCTTCGCTCAGCTCTTTGGCTTCTTTGCGGCGCTTGGCGTCCTTCAAGGCGTCTTGGCGCACCCCACGCAGAGCAATGCGCGCTTCTTCTACCTTCTCGCTGGCCTGCTTGACCAATTGCTTACGGCGCTCCTCCGTCAGTGGTGGTACCGGCACGCGGACGACGTGGCCATCGTCGCTGGGGTTGAGGCCAAGCGCTTGATCGGCCCGGATGGCGCTGGCGATCTTTTGCAAATTAGCTGGGTCAAATGGCGTGATCTGCAGCAGTGTTGCCTCTGGTGCCGTCACGTTAGCCACTTGGTTGAGCGGCATACTGGTGCCATACGCCTCAACCATAATGCCATCAAGCATACTCGCGTGAGCCCGGCCCGTGCGGATCTTCCCCAGGCGCTCCTCCAGGTGCTCAAGCACATGGTTCATCTTTTCTTCGTAGGGGGTGGTATCAAACATCGCGATCTCCTTCTTGGTTTTCCTTTATTGTACCATTATTTGCTGGGGTGTGAGGAGAGTTTGCATAAAAAACGAGTGGCACATTTCTCATGCCACTCGCTACGCAAAAGCTTACTCTCTCGCGACTACTCCGTCACACCCAGCTCAATCCGCTTGAATTGGCTGACGCGGACGTTCTCGCCACGCAGTGCCACCTGCTCTTTGATGAGCTGGCCAACGGTTTTGCTGTCGTCGAGCACAAAGGCTTGCTCGGCCAAGACCTGCTCGGCGAAGTGCTTCTTGAGCTGCCCTTCGACGATTTGGTCACGCATTGCCTCAGGCTTGCTTGCCAAAATATCGCTGGTGAGAAACTCCTGTTTCTTGGCGTCATATACCTCAGCTGGGATGTCGTCCATCGTAGCATAGCGTGGGTTCATCGCAGCAACCTGCATAGCAATCTGGTGCGCAAACTCCTTAAATTCAGGTAGACGAGCTACAAAATCTGTCTCGCAGTTAACCTCGACCACCACACCGATCCGACCACTATGGACATAGCTCTCGATCAACCCTTCGCGGGTCTCGCGGTCACCCTTTTTCTCCGCTTTGGTCAGGCCCTTTTTGCGCAGGGCATTGAGCGCAGAGTCGAAGTCACCTTCGGCCTCCACCAGCGCCTTCTTAGCATCGGTCAGGCCAATGCCAGTTAGCTCCTTGAGCTTCTTGATGTCGTCAATCGTCACCGCCATGGTTAGTTCTCCTCCTTCGTTGCTTTGCCCTCGTTGACTGCTGCACTGAAGTAATCGAGCATCAGCTGCAGGCTCTTGATCGCATCATCGTTGGCGGGGATAGGATAATCAACCAAGTCGGGGTTGGCGTTGGTGTCAACGATACCGATCACCGGCACACCCAGCGTCTTGGCCTCGCGTAATGCGTTGTTGTCGGCCAAGATGTCGAGCACCAGCACCAGGCCAGGCTTGCCATTGAGGTCTTTGATACCACCGTATTTGAAGTTGAGACTGTCGATCTCTTCTTGGTAGCGCTGTACCTCTAGCTTGTTGTAGCGCTTCTCGAGGTCGCCACTGGCCATGCGGCGCTCTAGGTCCTTGAGCTTCTTAATCTGCGCAGTGGTGGTTGTCACATTGGTGAGCATCCCACCAACCCAGCGGTTGGTGACATATGGCTGACCAACTGCCTCGGCAGCTTGGCGGGTGATGTCCTTCGCCTGCTTCTTGGTACCGACGAAGAGGACTTGCTTGCCGCTTGCCACCGTTTTGCTAATGATGGGCAGCGCCACATTCAGTGCCTCAACCGTCTTCGCGAGGTCGATGATGTGGCTATCTTGCCGCTTGCTATGAATATATGGTGCCATCTTCGGATGCCACCGGCTGGTCTTGTGCCCAAAATGAGCACCGGCTTCAAACAAAGCCTTGATATCTGCCTGCACGGCCATATCGCATTACTCCTTTTTTGCCTTGCCCCACACGGTATGGAGTGGTGTGGAGCTGTGTCGTTATGGTTGGTTACAGGAGAATTATAGCATATGATGGCTGAGTATCAAAGGGGGCGGTAACTCTCACGCCCCTTCTCTCGGATGATATATGTATGCAATGGCCACTAAAGCTAAGCTGTGCATCTATCTGCGGCCTTGCGATGCAGATTGCGCTCGCTGGTGTTTGCGCAATGTCGTCAGCAGCAGATAGAGTGAGTTGCAGTCCTGCAGCGTTGCATGTGTAGCAGTAATCATACGCTCACCACGTGAGGCGTCGTCTTGTGCTTGATCAAACACCCGCACCCCTGTCGCATCGTAGTCAATCACCCAGCGCTCGGCAATCACCACTCGCCCAGCATCCTGCTGAAGCCATGGCTCAACGGCATGCTGGATATGGCTGAGGTAGTTCGCTGCTACTTTTTCGTTGTCAAGCGGTTCAAACGATAAATTCTTCAGTTGCTCAACTGGTGATTTAGTCTCCTTCATAGCGCGCTCCTTTTTCGTTTTCATTATACTGTTATATGGTTATGAGGGTAGCGACGAGTCTTGCCATTGCGAGTAAGCGCAAGGTGAGGATGTGTAGGTGTATCATCATTTAGCTTATCTATATCAGCCTGCTTAATGGCAACCGTTTTTAGTCCAAAGTGTCCATCAGTACGCTCATCTATAGTAACTGGCCCATCCATTCCACTGATAATATTAAGCTTAGGAAATGCCTCAGAAATTGCCGGCGCTGTGCCTTGTCGCAGCTGAGGCGTATCATCAATAGCAGCAAACCCACCTCCCTCGTGCACCAATGGGTGGCATGCGATGAGAACAAAGTTCTCTGGCTGGAGCGTCTTTACCATAGTAGATATGCCAGTATTTTCCGCCCAACTATCTGCGTCAGCTGCGATATGATCTGTAGCTGATAGCGCGAACTGCTCTTCCTCACCATGCCCTGCCAATACAATCTGCTGGACATGCCTATCAAGACCAACACGCTGCAACACCCCCGTTAATCGTACTAAATCACCCGCATTACCAACCTCCGCTGCGATCACATCATCAGACTCTATATAGCGCATCCGCTCAAAGGCGTTATTATGGTCACCCGTCGTTCCTTTAACCATCACAGTCACATCGTCACCAGACTCAGGATAGCCTTTAGCAAGGAGGTTATACGTCCCTTCTAGTACACGCGGGCTCCAGCCCGAAAAATGCACCACACCAGTTGTTTCATACAGTTGCCGAGCCTTGTCTTGACCAATGGTACGCACTGTATCAAGATATCGCTTGAATACACCCATTGGTTCGAATTCATATTGGGCACTATCTGCCACATCTCCAATATAGTCTTGGATTGCCTGTTGAGGCATGTCTGGTAATCGATCATGATAGAACTCTTCAAACATTGCCAATACTTTGTCATCTTGGCTGTCTGGTAATCGCTCAGCAACACCATCGATATAATCTAGCGTCAGAGCATCCAGCTTGTCTTCCTCCCTTTGATCAATATACTCTCGGATATACTCGGGGCAAGCTGGATCATTCTCTGCACACTTCACCCAATGTTGCGGCTCAAAGCCCCGTGCTGCCAGTGTTGCGCCAACATCATATCGCATGCGACGTAGATCATTATCTGATACACCATTTGCCGCATGATCGGTTGCAGCAAAGTGAAATGCCTCAGCCAAGACGGCCTCGTCAAACTCATCATATAGCTCTGAGGGAACATCATCGACCAATCGCTCGGTATGTTGATACGATGCGAACAATTGGAGCTTCTCACTTGGGTCTTCTGTCTGGCGCAGCAACTCAAGCCGCTGATCGAGAAACTTCTTGACGCCAGTATATATCTCTGGCATATAGCGGTAATTTTGCTCGATGATCATTTTGTCGGCCTGCATCAATTTCTGTGTAATCGCTTGCTGGGTGGCGTCAGGTTTGAGCGAGCCCATTCGTGCATCAATGAGCGTGCGTCGCATAGCTTGCTGCTGGGCGATCACCCGCTCAAGCTTGGTGCGCTGCGCATCGTGTTTTGCATTGTTGTGCTGTTCTTGGAGCTGTGTAATCCGCTGCTCAACCTCCGTTATTCGTGGCGTTATGTCATCGCCATCACGTAGCTGAGCAATCTCTTCTGTCGATAGTATTGCTGCAATAGCGTCGTACCCTGCAGTGTATGTTTCGTTTGCACGTGCATCAAAGTGCTGCATATCTGGCTCAATACGGTTCGAGTCGTCATACCAGCGCCAGTGCGATCGCACATCAGTAATTGCCTCTTGCGTTACAGGGCTCAGCCCAGTCATATCCACCGCCTCAAGCTGTGGTGTTACCTCTTGTGTTATAGAGGTATTACGAAAGGCTGCAGCAATATCTTGTCTGGAGTCAGCAAGGGCTTGCTCGCGCTCGCGGGAGAGTTCTTCAGGAGGCCGCGCTTCAGTATGAGACACAGCTCTGTCAGACTCCAGCACACCACCCTTATACACTTGATCTATTTCAGTATAGCTATCGCCAGACAATCTTTCTATGCGAGAAGGTGCTACTGTATTTGGTGAGTTTGTATATCGCTGATGATGTTCCATTTTATTAAATAGTCTTTTTAATTGTAGCTATCTGTAGTATACCACATTTTTTCTATAGAGAATGCATCTTTTGACAACCCCCCACCCTCTCTGCTACAATATAGCGGTTATGAAAAGCAGTATTCACCCACAAACCTACCGCCCTGTCGTATTTAGCGATGATCAGGCGGGCTTTGCGTTTTTGACGCAGTCGACGGTCGCGACCGACGACACCATTACCTGGAAGGATGGCAACGAGTATCCGCTCGTCAAGGTCCATATCTCCAGCAAGTCTCACCCGTTCTTCACTGGCGAGGAGAAGATTATCGACACCGAGGGCCGGGTCGACCGCTTCGAGGCACGCCGCAAAGCTGCCGAGGCACGCCGCGCTGCTCTGGCCAACAAAGCCAAGAAGCAGAATGCCAAAAAGGCTGCCAAAGCTGCTCAAGCTAGTGCTGGCAAAGAGGATTTTGCCAAAGTTGCGTAACAGCCTATACGCAGGCTCAGCATACAGCACCTTCTCTAGAGAAGGTGCTTTTTATTTCATCTTTTCTCCGCTGTTATTAGATTAACAAACAGAAATAAGCCTCCCCAAGCTAATCCTCTACGTATCAAGCATGTAGTTGCCTATCTGCAGGAGTATCACGATGAAATAGCGAATGCAACAGGCGGCTCGCGCGTAATCAATGACGACGCTTCTTCACAGGACGCTGACGCAACAAGTATAGATCACTAGAAGTAAGTCCTAGGTTTTCCCCATAATTTACTAATTCATCAAGTCCTCCAATAGCTCTTGAGAGCCTATCATAGTCACTCCCAAATATACTGCTACCACCCAAAGCACAAGCACCAACTTTTTTCACAGACTCATGAGTATTTCTTCGGTCAATTTCCTGCTTCTGCTCCTCCGTCCAGCCATAAACATCAAGAGTTTTGTTTGCTCTTGCAAAAACAAGCTGTATTATCTCTCCTACGGTTGGCTCCAAACCTAACTGCTCCAAACATCGCGAGTAATAATTCATAAACATTGCTTGGATAGCATCATTCTGCTCACGAGAAAAAGGCTTTCCATCACGAGACAATTCGATAGCTTCTTGCAAATACGCTTGGTCTGCCTCGCCTATCGTTGCACCCAAGGCTTGCACATGTCTTGCCGTACGACGAATATAGCTCTCTGCTTGCTGGGGTTTCCTGGGCTCACTCTGGGTTGTCATATCTACAAGTGGTTGGCTCAGCGCTTGGTCTGGCAACATAATTCCAGCAATTTTATCTGGCTGCACATGGCTCACCCTTATCTCGTCCAAAAAGCCGCCATAGTCGCCCGTTGGGCGTTTATGCCCTGTATCAATTGCAAGGCTAATCCCATTCCGCAGTGTGTAAGTATAAAACGAATGAGCTGGTCTATCAGCCAACCACGCTGCTACAGGCGCAGTAGACAAACAGACGCAATGATCTTGCTGGTTATCAGCAGGCTCTAAGCCGTACTGGAGGATCGATTCGAGCCCGGCAAAGTCATAGCCGCGCAGGGCATGCCATGATATCTCGTGAGTACGTATTATCTCTTGAGATGGTTTTTGCTGTAGCTGCTCACGTCTATTGCTAATTTTTTCTATCATATCGCTAAAGTTCCGCTTGAGTTGACTCAATATACTAGCTAATGTACTCTCTCTCTCTTGATTTGTCAATGTATTATGAAATGTTCTTCTCTATAGGCAAGTTTCTAAAACTGATGGGAGATCAGAAGCCAAAAGTAATACACTTAAGTGGTCTGACGGCCACTTCTCGTGGTATAATCACTACTATATGCCCAAAATTTCTCTCGATATCGCCACCCTAACGGCTGAGCGTGCTGCGCTGGAGCAGTTTCTTGCCCAGCCCGATGCGTATAGTGCACCCGATTTTACCGCCAAGAATAAGCGCTTTGCGGAGCTTGAGACCATCATTGCTACCGCTACCAAGCGTGCTACCGTGGAGCAGCAACTGGCTGAGGCGCGTCAGCTCGCTCAGGGCAACGATGAGCTCGCCGAGCTCGCCAAACTCGAGATCCCCGAAGACGAAGCCACCATTGCCCAGCTCGACGACGAACTCTTCATCCTCCTCACCCCCAAAGACCCCAATGACGAGAAGAATATCATCATGGAGATCCGGGCTGGCGCTGGCGGCGATGAAGCCTCGCTCTTTGCGGCCGAGCTCTACCGCATGTATCTGCGCTGGTGCGAGGCACATGGCTACCGCACCGAGCTGCTGAGCGAGTCCGCCAACGACTCTGGTGGGTACAAAGAAGTCATCTTCAAGATTTCGGGCGATGCACCCTACGCCAAGCTCAAGTTCGAGGGTGGTGTGCACCGCGTCCAGCGCGTGCCCGTTACCGAGAGCCAGGGGCGCATCCACACCAGCACCGCCACAGTGGCAGTCTTGCCCGAGGCAGAAGAGACAGACATCACCATCAACCCCAATGACCTCCGCATCGATATCTACCGCTCAAGCGGCCACGGTGGGCAGAGCGTCAATACAACCGACTCAGCCGTGCGCATCACCCACCTCCCGACTGGTATGATCGTCACCAACCAAGATGAGAAGTCACAGATTAAAAACCGTGAGAAAGCTATGAGTGTCCTACGCTCTCGCCTCCTCCAGCGCAAGATTGATGAAGAAAACGCTAAGCTCACTGCCGAACGCCGCGCCCTAGTGGGCACCGGCGATCGCAGCGAAAAGATCCGCACCTATAACTTCCCCCAAGATCGCATCACCGACCACCGCATCCGCTATAGCCGCAGCAACATCCCCGCTGCCCTCGGTGGCGATATCGACGACATTATCGAGCGCCTCCAAAGCTACGAACGCGAGCTGAAAGCGCAAGGAGCAGAGCAGTAACGCTTCACTCTGCTATTCTTGTTTGTCGTCTCTACTTCTTCCACTATAGCGAATCTACTATCCGCCGTCTTTTCTCTATTATCATAGACTTTTCTCATAGCGAGGCAAAATGATGAAAAAACGAATGTAGAAGCAAAAAACAGAGGAAAGATTATAGAGAGGCAAAGAAAGATAAGATAGTATTCATCGATATTAATCAATATCTTCATGCGTGTGGTGCTTGCGCTCACTCCACACAGCCGGTGCCGCCTCTCCTCGTTGGTGTTGAAAGCGCCGACCTACGCGACGAGCCTGCCATTCTTCTTTGTTGCACACGTTACCCGCTGCAGCAAGGATGATACCACCGCCTGCGAGCATCACACCATATAAGCCAAGCGTTGCGACTGTCTCGAGCGGTACCGCCTGCTCAGCCCCCGCAGCCATCTCTTGAGCGATCATCATTCCGGCTGCTCCTACTGCAATAGGCCAGCGATGGCGCTGCGCCCACCGTATTACACCTGTACCAATAGTATAATACGGCGAATCAAGTGGCGATGGTGCACCAGCAAGGCGTTTGCCTGCATGATATAACTCATGAGCTACAATCTCCGTCATTTTCTTTGGTGCGGCATTGTATCGCACCGCAATAGCTGCTCCATCCTGCAGTGGTGTTGTGTACCCATGAAGGCCGGGCGCAAGGTGTGCGCTGTCTTGGGATTGAGTAATCACTATACTCACATCGCGCCACCGATCCATTGGCACCCCAGCAGCCATCGCTGCTTCATGTACCACCGTTGAATCATAATCTACTACTGTATCAGGTGGTAGCTGCCTGCCGAGCCCTGTCTCAAATGACACCGGCATTACGTGCGCTGATACTGCAATGCCATCAGCCTGGTATCGCGCTTCATGCGACCAGCCCATAATCCCATCTGTATAGCTATTCAGCGCCTTGTGCTTTTCTGTCATATTATGCCAGTATACCGCATTTATCTACCATTTGCCACACCTCACCCTGCCTGCTGTAATATATTACATTCATTAACTTTAGATCATTATGGAGTAGTATGACATACGATTATTCCTCCAGTTATTCTTCAGCCCCACCGTACACGACGGCGGCCAGCAGCCCCCTCGACCCACTGATGTGGGTGATGGTCATCATCATGCTCATCCTGAGCTTTGCTGTGATGGCCGTCGTGCTTGCCTCGATGTGGCGGATGTTTACCAAGGCTGGCAAGCCAGGCTGGGCTGCCCTTATCCCTATCTACAATGCCGTTGTACTCATGCAGATCATCGGTCGGCCTGAGTGGTGGGTGTTGCTGTTGTTTGTACCTTTCGTCAACCTGTATGTCGCTGTTGTGTCGACGCTCGAGCTGGCGAAGTCCTTTGGCAAATCAACTGGCTTTGGTGTGCTGATGCTATTCTTCCCGGTCATTATGTACCCAATGCTCGGCTTTGGCTCTAGCCAGTATCTTGGGCCAGTTGCACCGCAGCCTGTACCATACTATCCACCACAGCAGCCACCGCAAGCCTAAAAATCTAGCATCTCAAACAAAAGAGCCAGCATAGTGCTGGCTCTTTTTGCGACCTCTGTTTATTGTACGAAATTTGCAGTGCAAGCAAATTATTGCTACACTAGGATTAGAAAGGAGGAAATATACCATGCCAACAGGAAAACCAATTCAGTACGACTGGGGCTGGTGGGATCTACCCAAGGTGCCTTGGTGGTAAGATATGAAGTACCTTGCGTATAGCTCCCTCTTTATTGGGCTGTACTCCTTCCTAGGAGGATATACGCGATAATAACTCATCTCTCTCAGAGAGCGAGTTGCAACGAAAAGCGAAAAAGGAGGAAACATACTATGCCAACAGGAAAACCTCTTTTATGCGGCAAGGGCTTGTGGCCATTTTACCCTTGCTAATAAATGGCACTAGGCTACCGCTCGTTTAATACAACATTTGTTATAGCTCTATTATAGCTATAACAAAAACCACATCACACAAGGAGACAAGGATGGGCAAGTATAATCGTTGGTGTTACGCTAATCCAGTACAATACTGGCGCATGCGTCATGATGTTTCTTGCCTGGCTACGATTAGCTACACCGAGAGCGTGTAGTTATTTTTTTGGCAAATCCTATAGCGTATAGATGATCTCTACGCGCGCGTCTATACGAGGCGTCTCCTCAGGAACAAAGCACCTCTTAGACGAGAGGTGCTTTGTCGTTGTGTCGGCAAAATGCTTCTTACGCGGCGTCCTCTGCCTCAGCTTGCTTGCGTGAAGTCTGACGCGGTGTGGTGGTTTTTTCAAATGAGCCACCAGCTGCCTCAAGCGCAGCTACCACACTCTTCGACGCACCTTGCGTCTGGAGCACAAGCTTGGCAGTCAATTCACCACGAGTGATTACCTTCACACTGTGGAATGGCGTCTCAATCAACCCAGCTTCGTACAGCGCAAAGTTATCGACGGTGCCCGACAGGCTATTGAGATGATCGCTATACACCACCTGAGCAGGGGTACGCAAGCTCTTAAAGCCGCGCGCCTTTGGCACTGCTGTAGCAATACCGTTCTGCCCACCTTGGAACATTGGGCGCAGCTTCTTACCAGTACGGGCGTTTTGCCCCTTGGTACCACGGCCAGCGGTCTTGCCACCACCAGCGGCAATGCCACGACCAACGCGCTTGCGATCTTTATTGGCTGCGATGTGGAGTTCGTTGTACTTCATCTACTTGCCCTCCTTTGCGGGCTGCTTCTTGGCACCAACCCACTGCTCACGCGGCACCATGCTGCGCAGAGCTTCTACTGTAGCATAGGCAATGTTTACCTTGTTGGTGCTGCCCAGGCTCTTCGAGAGCAGGTTGCGGATGCCCGTCACACCAATGACGGCACGCACCACACCACCAGCGATGATACCCGTACCAGGCGCAGCTGGCTTGATGAGCACACGTGCACCACTGAGCTTAACTTCCATCTCGTGTGGGATAGTCTCATTCACCACCGGAATAACGACGAGGTGCTTCTTGGCGACCGAGGTTGCCTTAGCAATGGCAGTCTGCACATCGGCCCCCTTCGCCACACCAACACCAACCTTGTTCTTGCGGTTGCCCACCACCACCAGCGCCTTAAAGCGGAAGCGGCGACCACCCTTAACGACGCGCGCCACGCGGTCGATATTGACAACAACTTCTTCAAATTCCTTTGGCGTGTCATCACGCTGGTTGCGCCGGTCATCGCGGCGACCACCTCGGCCCCGACCACGCTGGTTGCGCCGGTCATTTGGGCGAGGTGTAGTATTTGCAGGTCTGTCTGCCATACTAAAACTCCAATCCTTCCTTGCGGGCAGCGTCTGCCAGAGCGCTCAAGCGGCCAGCGTACTGGCGACCATTGCGATCGAAGACGACTGCACTTATCTTTGCTTTCTTGGCCTTCTTGGCGATATCTGTGCCTACCTTGGCGGCCTTCTCTGTCATGGTGCCAGTTGCTTTGGTACCAACAGTAGTGGCAGCAGCCAATGTTGCATGAGCATCATCATCGATAAGCTGCGCGCTCACGTGCAGATTGCTAATCGTCACGCTCAAGCGTGGGCGCTGAGCTGTGCCGTGCACGCGAGCCCGAACGCGGCGCTTGCGCAGGTCACGATTCAGGAGTTTTTTTGCTAATGCGTGTGCCATTATTTCTTACCTGCCTTCCCTGCTTTGCGCAAAATTTGCTCACCAACGTACATAATACCCTTGCCCTTGTATGGCTCTGGCTTCTTGAGAGCGCGGATCTCGGCGGCGACTTGGCCGACCTTTTGCTTGTCGATACCCGTCACAACGATCACCATTCGCTCGTTCGTTACATTAACCCCCTCTGGGGCTTTGTAGTGGACTTCGTGGCTAAAGCCCAGGCTCATCGTCAGCTCGTTATTGCTCGACGAAACCCGAAAGCCCACACCTTTGACCTCGAGGCGCTTCTCGTACCCCTGGGTCACGCCAATCACCATGTTGTTGATGAGGGCGCGCATCAGCCCATGCTGGGCCCGAGCAGCCTTAGACTCATCCTTTGGATGAACCGTCACCTGCCCGTCCTCGACCTTCACCTCGACCGCTGGCGTAATGAACTGCGAGAGCTCACCTTTGGGGCCCTTGACGACCACATCACCAGAGTCAACCGTGATTGTCACACCCGATGGAATCGCCACCGGCAGTTTTCCGATTCGACTCAGACTCATTGCTTACCTTTCGTTAGTCGCGCGCAAAATGTTTGTCTCGTGCTGCCGGCCGCTCTCCACAATGAACAACCAGAACGCAAAACTCCCGTTTCACTCGCAAAGTTAATATCTTGCTAATTTTACCACAGATGAGGGAGAGAACGCAAGGGTGGAAGACGTCAGTAGTAGAACTGTGGTATGATCCGGATAAGAAACTACATCGAAGTTTGCGACTAATCCTGCAGATAAGCTCTGCCGCATAAATCTAGCTAGGCTATTTCCGCTACGATCATCATACCGGAGCACCCTACCTATATCTCCATCAAATGGGCTGCGAGAAAACACAAGCTCACACAAGCCGAGCCGTTATCGGAGCTAAAAACACGAAAAGCATGAGAGATCTCGCAGCCCTATCGGCCAACATGAGCTTCCCATGAGCCATGCTGTAGGATGATTATTCTTGTGCGCTGCTGCTCCGGCGGCGGACATGCACTACCACTGCCACCGCAATGATTACGCCAACCACCATCAATCCCACCAGTCCAGCAAGCGCCCACAGTGGGCTCCCTGGCTGCCACTGGCAATCGAGCCAGCCGATTATTTTATCACTACAGGCAAAGAATGTTAGCATAGCGCTCCCCTATCGCGAGAATACATCGTCTGTGTCGTCATGAGCAACCTCCTTACTGCATATTAGTTCTCTTCGTTATAGTATACACCTACCTCCGGGCAGCATCAAACTGCTCAGGCGTCAAGAGGAGCTCGCCCGTCGATTGCCGATAGAGCGGGATATAGCGGCCGCTCCGGGGAATGATATGCCGCACGTGCTTGATTGCATCAGCCACTTCTTCCGCCGTCCAGTCTGCGCTCTGATCGCGAATCACAATACTCTTGACCCCTATTGTCGTCATACTCGCGAAGCTCTGGTATTGCTGGGTATGCTCACGCGACAGGTGCACCTGACCAGGCTCTGGCTGGGCCACAATGAGATTGACGAGGCCATAGGGATCGTTGCGGGGTAGTGGTATATCGCTCCCAGGCTGCACTGTGTGACGAGCGGCGAAGAAGCTCACCGTCAGCGGAAAAACCGGGTCGAGCCCCTGCCGGTGAGTGACCTCGCTACAGCGCAAGCCAAGCACCAACGCCTCGGCCACGTGGGCCGGCTGCATAGCGTGGATCATATCGCCCTGCTCGATCAGCGGCTGGTCGGTCTCGTACTGCCAGCGGTTGCGCTGATCAGCCTGCTGCCACTGCTCGGGTGAGCTCGACTGCGCCATTGTCTCAAAGAGGCGCTGCCGCACTGCATCATGTTGAGCCTGAGGCACAAGCTCGGGCAGCAAAGCAGCACCACGCGCCATCACCGTCCCAATCTTGTCTGGCATGCAGTAGCCCACTAGCTCCTCGCAACTCATCTGGGCGATTGGCATATGTGCCATTGGATCAATCGTATCATCATAGTGCGCACGGCTCCGCAGCGGCAGTGCAGTCGGCAACGTCGCAAGCGGCGTCGGCCACCTGAGGTCGGCACGCTGCAGATTATGCGTACTCAGCAGCTCCACAGCCCGCTCGGCCGCATAATACCATAGCGCATCAGGCAATTGGTCTTGGTGCGACGTTACTTCGCAGGGTGATGGAGGTGATACTTCGTATGATGGCATGATGCTCTTATAAGATACTTCGCTTCGTTTTTTACTTTCGTTCTGAGTGTTTGCGCATTAGTATGCGGTATTTTTGATGGAAAAGCAAGGTTGGAGGTTCGTTACAAACTCCGCCGAGATATGAGCCGGCGCAACGCCCCTATCTTGGCGACAGTATCTTCGGATGGGTCGGCAATTTCAAGGCTATACTTCTCTGGCATCTTTATACGATATGTTGTTATCGTATCGTTGTTGCCTTCTCCATCGTCTGCTTCACTATGCAAGGCCTCTCTCACTTCTCGTACGAGCGCAAAACCAAAGTTTCTCTGTAGCTCAGAACCTCGCTCACTTGTAATATAGTCTACTTCTACACCATAGGTTCGGAGGATCTCCATCAGCTCCGTGTGTGTCTCCTCAGGAAATGACCACTGTGTTATGCTCTTTCTGGTAACCTCAGTGTCGTAAGTGAACTCAGTTGGCTCAATGCCATTGCGCTCTGCTTGCTGCCGCATTTGGCCAAACTCGTCCTGGGTGAGAGGGTCATTTATATGAGTCATCAGGCGCAATTCTTCATATGGTATAAGCATCGGCTTCAGACTGATGCGCGCTACATCGCCACCAGTGCTTGATTTGCCACAATAGACAGCAAATCGATCAGTACCCGCCTGAGAGGATAATTCTACCTGATAGATATAGCTATCGTCTTCGTGCGTACCAGCCTTAATCACGCTCCAGCACTTAATTTCTTCTAGCCAGGGGCACTCGTATTCATAGCCATTTGTTTGCCGAAATTGCTCGTACTGTCGGACTGCAAGCTCTGGAATACTATGTCTTTTTAGTGGATCAAGAATGACGCGCTGCAGAACTTCCTTGTCCATCTCGCTACCAAATGGCATATAGAACTGACGTAAATCAGCTGCAAGCTTCTCAAGGCTATCGTATAAGAAGCACTGGCGACATAACACGCTTTGTTCCATATCTTGCCGACGGGATGTATCAAGCTGCCGAGCTTGCTCATCCGTATTACTCTTTGCGGCACCAATCGCCTCTGCGATACCGTCTTTCGTCTGCCATTGTTCAGCAAAATCGATACGATCCACCCCAGCTGCCCGCAGCGCACGTGCAAGCTCTCGTCCTGCCGGAAATACTTCTACATCGGCCTGTCGCAAGCGCATATCGCAATATGCATCTCGCCACGAAGTAAATATATCATTTAGTTGCCCTTGATTCTCACCGATCCGCGGGTGGTTACGTATAAACTCAGCAAAATCATCCTTCGTTGGCAAGACAAACCCCAGCTGCTCTTGGTGGTGCAGCACATCTGGATGCGACGACGTATGATTATCAAACCAGTCGTCCAACACTGTCCTCATTGTTGTTCGCGCTTGGTCAACCACCGCTGGATCGGCCACTTCACTTTGCTCTGCGATCAGTGCAGAGAGTTTCCATTGGTACGTTTGTTTTGCTGTTGCATTGTCTGCAAAATCAAGGTTGTCGAGCTGAGCAAGTGCAGTATCATACTGCGATGGATCGTCTGCTACACAGCTCTTCAACACCTCGAATATCTGCTGACAATCACTTGGCTGCTTTGGTATATGAGGGCCCTTTGGCTCTTGCAGTCTAGGCGGGATTGGTAACTCGCGCGTCATGATGCACCTATTATATTATGTATTATTCACTGTTGATTTATACAATACTCTCTATCCCGCCTATTGTCAACTGATCAACTATTATATACAGCTCGCCATAAGCAAAACGCCCTACCTTGGAGAACGCGGCGTATACCTCTAGCAGACCTCCAACAGTCCTTATTCATACTGCACTCCAAGCTCTACCAAGAGATAGTCTTGCAAGTTTATTGAAATAAATCGAAAACGATACCACTATATGCTATGATGTTGCTATGGATAAGGATTCTTCGCCCACGCCATCACCATCTCACGATGCTATATCGAGTAGCACATCACACCCTCAGCCTGAGACAGCACATCAGCAAAGCAGCTTGACGCAGCAACCACGCCCCTCGCGCTTTGATCATATGACGTGGCCGCAATTGATAGGCTGGCTCGGTGGTATATATGTATCAGCGATGGTGATTGAGTACGGCTTAATATCCAGCCTAAGCTATATTCACGAATCGTTCCATCCCTATCATAATTCACCTATTTCGGCCGCCTCGATCATTGGTATGCTTATGTTCATAGTTACAATCTTCCTCGTGACATTCCCACTCTGTGCACTGGCTATCATTATACACTTCTCCGTTAGGCGAGACATCTTAAAACTTGCAGCCTCCCAAAACACAGCGGAGCAACCCCAAGACGACACACCGCAACCTCAAACTGAGGTAGCAAAGAACGTACCAGTCGACCCCCTCCCTCGGTTCGTCGACCGTTTGACGTGGCTGCAAGCAGTTGGGGTGGCGGCTGGTGTATTTGTTGTGTCTGTGATGGTGTTCGGTATTCTCGTTAAGCTATCTGGCGCGGATCCTTTGGATGGATTTATGGGAGGTACTCGTCATAATTCAAGCACTCAAGACTTGATTCTTGGAATAGCATATTTTCAACCTGTAGCAAACGTACTGCTGTTTGCTCTATACTTTGCCGTGAGGCGAAAGGACGTGCCCATCTTACTACGCGCAGCACTCATTGTGCTACCACCCCTACCTCTCGGGTACATTGGTATAGCAGCAACGATGATGGCTTGATAGCTGCTCCCTCTTATTAAATTGGGATATTGGCGTGAGATACTATAAGCCTCAAACCCCCCTTCCTCATGCCAGCTCCACCCTCCTATGGCTGCGCGTGAGAGCCAGTTATTACGATCCGATTCTCTGCTATGGCGCTAGGAGGTCGAGGTTTGAGAACTATCGACCCTTCTAGTGTTTCTGAGGGGGCGTGAAGAGACCCATGAGTAATGAGCAAGAGTTTGTTTTGAGGTTCATCGTACACACCACCGTGATAATGTCGCGTGCTGTCTATCACAAAAAGCGCCCAGGATGGATCTGCTCCTCGGCGCTTTCATTTTGCTGGCTATGTACAGATTAGTAGATCTTCATCAGCACTTCGCCACCAAGCTTGTGCTTGGCTGCTTCGCCACCGGTCATGACACCCTTGCTGGTGCTGACGAGGACGATGCCGCGGCCTTGCTTGACCTTAGGGATGTCGGCAGCAGCCACGTAGACGCGGCGGCCTGGCTTGGACACCCGGGCTAGTTCGGTAAAGGCTGGGCTCTCGCCGGCGCGGTTGATGGTGACGACCAATGTACCGCGTGGCTTGCCATCCTCTACGGTAGCATCTGCTAGGTAGTGATTCTTGACCAATTGCTCAGCCACAACTTGCTTGAGCTTGCTGGTGGGCACACGGACTTCCGTCTTGCCAACCATCGCAGCGTTGCGGATTCGGGTGAGGAGATCCGCGATTGGGTCAGTTGATTGTAAACTCATAACTCTATCTCCTTTCCGTTACCAACTGCTCTTTGTAATGCCTGGGATTTCGCCCTTCGATGCCTTCTCGCGGAAGTTGATGCGGCTCAGGCCAAAGCGGCGCATATAGCCACGTGGCCGACCGCTGAGGGCGTCGCGGTTCTTCCAGCGGGTTGGGCTGGAGTTGCGCGGCAGTTTCTGCAGGCCATCGAGGTCGCCCGCTGCCTTGAGCTCAGCGCGCTTGGCAGCGAATTTCTCGATCATCTTTTGGCGTTTGCTATCGCGTGCGATCATTGATTTCTTAGCCATACGCTATTTCCCCTCCTTCTCAAACGGCAGACCAAACTTCTCCAGCAGTGCCCGGCTTGCCGCTGGGCTACCCTGCTCGATGGCAATCGTCACCTGGAGGCCATGAACGATCTGCGTCTCCTCAAAGGTGAGCTCGGGGAAAATACTCTGGTCGGTAATGCCAAGGTTGTAGTTGCCACCCTTGTCGAACTTGCTCCCCACGCCGTGGAAGTCGCGCACCCGTGGCAGGCTGACATTGACCAGCCGGTCGAGGAACTCGTACATCCGAGCGCCGCGCAGCGTCACACTCACGCCAATTGGCGCACCCATGCCAGCACGGATCTTGAAGCCGGCGATCGACTTCTTGGCCAAGCGATCGACCGGTGCTTGCCCAGTAATCTTAGTAATGGTATTGCGTACCAGTTGGTGGTAGCGCTTGTCTTCTTTGTGCTTGCCGATTCCTGCGCTGACCACAATCTTCTCGAGCTTAGGCACTTGGTGCACATTGCTCAAGGCTAATTCGGCCTGGAGTTCCTTGCGGTATTGATCCAGATACAAGGCTTTCAAGCGAGGAGTCGGAGCGGCGGATGCAGTTGCCTTCGCCATTAGTTGACCTCCTTGTTGTTCAGTTGCCGAGCAACGCGTACCTTAGCGCCCTCAGCATTAATAGTATAGCCAATGCGGCTCGTCGTGCCAGCTGCTTCGTCGACAACCAGTGCGAGCTTGCTCAGTGGCACAGGCACGTGAATTTCTTTGGTGCCACCACGTGGGTTGAGCTGGCTTGGCTTGACGTGGCGGTGGCGCAGCCCCACGCCCTCGACCAATGCGGTCTGCTGGGCGGGGTTGACGGCCAGTACTTTGCCCGTCGTGCCCTTGTCGTCACCACTGATGATCTTGACGATATCGTCCTTTTTGATGCGCTGTGCCATTAGAGTACCTCCGGTGCCAAGCTAATGATCTTGCTATAGCCAAGGTCGCGCAATTCGCGTGGCACAGGGCCAAAGACACGAGTTGCCTTGGGTGTTTTGTCGTCGTTGATAATAACGGCAGCGTTGTCGTCGAAGCAGATAGTGCTGCCATCTTTGCGGCGGATTTGGTCGCGGGTGCGTACCACCACTGCCTTAACGATAGACTTCT
>CALHVV010000064.1 GCA_938036915.1 uncultured Candidatus Saccharibacteria bacterium | reverse complement strand
TATCAGCATCCATAATCGCTACTAAGCTGACCTCTGGCAAGTCGATCCCCTCGCGCAAGAGATTGATCCCCACCAGGACATCATACAGGCCCATGCGCAGATCACGTAGAATATCACCGCGCTCGAGCGTGTCTATCTCGCTGTGGATATAAGCTGTCTTGATACCGAGTTCGGTCAGGTAGGTAGAGAGATCCTCAGCCATCCGCTTAGTGAGCGTTGTCACGAGCACGCGCTGCTGCTGGCTGGTGCGCTCGCGAATCTCTGCAATGAGGTCATCTACTTGCCCTTCCGTTGGCCGAACGATGATTTCTGGGTCGAGCAAACCAGTGGGGCGAATCACCTGCTGAGCGGGTGCGGGACTGCGCTCTAGCTCATAATCACCAGGGGTAGCAGAGACATAAATCACTTGGTTGATATGCTTATCAAATTCATCAAAGCGCAGTGGACGATTGTCTAGCGCGCTTGGCAGGCGAAAGCCATGCTCCACCAGCACTTCTTTGCGAGCCCGGTCACCATTATACATCGCGCGCACTTGGGGGACGGTTACGTGACTCTCGTCGATCAGCATCAAGAAATCGTCAGGAAAGTAATCGAGCAAGGTAGCTGGCTGCTCACCCGCTTCGCGGTTGGTGAGATAGCGACTATAGTTCTCTATCCCCTTCACGAAGCCAGTCTGCTCGAGCATTTCCAGATCGTACTTGGTGCGCTGGCTCAAGCGCTGCGCCTCGAGCAGTTTGCCATGCGTCTCAAACCACTGTTCACGCTCCTCATACTCCTGCCGAATCCGGTCAATCGCCTGCTTAATTTTCTCCTTAGGTGTTGCATAGTGACTGCTCGGAAAGATGGTAAACTCCGCTGGCTCATCGAGAATCTCGCCAGTGAGCGGGTTGATGTGCGTAATCCGATCTACCTCATCCCCAAAAAATTCCACCCGATAGGCTGTCTCTTGCCCAGCCGGAAAGACGTCGACCACATCGCCCTTGACGCGAAAGGCACCGCGCGCAAAATCGATATCATTGCGATGGTATTGGATATCCATCAGCTGGCGCAAAAATTTATCCTGAACGCGCCGCTCACCCTGACGCACTGTGACGGATAGCTCATAATAATCGGCTGGCGAACCCAGGCCATAGATACAGCTAACACTGGCCACAATAATCACATCGCGGCGCGTGAGTAATGCATCAGTCGCTGCATGGCGGAGGCGGTCGATTTCCTCATTGATGGCTGAATCCTTCTCGATATACGTATCACTGCTGGCAATATATGCTTCTGGCTGATAATAATCAAAATAACTAACAAAGTAGTGTACTTCATTGTCTGGAAAGAACTGTTTGAACTCACTAAAGAGCTGCGCCGCGAGTGTTTTGTTATGCGCCAAAACAAGCGTCGGCACGCCACGCTGAGCGATAATATTTGCCATCGTAAAGGTCTTACCGCTACCCGTCGCACCAAGTAGTGTCTGCTCGCGCTGACCAGCCTCCAGGCCGCCAAGTAGCTGAGCGATCGCCTGTGGCTGATCACCGGTCGGTTGATAGGAAGAACGAAGCTGAAATGGTATGTGTGTCACGCTCCTTAGTGTAGCATAGCGCGGGCCTTAAATCACACTCTGGCGATTCATCTCAGCAAGGAGTTTGTTGTACGTTGCTTGCGGGTCTTTGGCGTGGTTGATCACCCCACCAACGCTAATCACGTCAGCCCCACCCTGGGCAATATGGAAGACATTATCTACCGTCACACCGCCATCCCAGCCAATCTCGACCCGAGGGTGGATGGCTCGCACCAGCCGAATCTTCTCTATTTGCATCATCCGCGCCTTACCACCAAACTCACCCAGCTTGCCGCTGACGATCGACACATAGTCGGCCGTCTCGATATACGACGCCACCGTCTCCGGCACTGTCGTACGCTGCAGGGCCACCCCAGCATGAATACCAGCTTGCTTGATCTGCTGCAAGACAGGAATCAAATCTTCCTTAACTTCGGCATGAAAAATAATTGTACTGGGCCGCAGCTTGATCAGTTTCTCAACGTACACGCTGGGGCGCGCCACCATAGCGTGGATATCAACCGTCCACGACTGAGGCCACCACAGTTGGCCGATCCCTACCGTCTGGCGGGGTGCGAATACGCCATCAGAAATATCAATATGAACCCGCTTGGCAAACGGCATAAAATGCTCTACCGCAGCCTTGTATTCATCAGTTTTTGTACTCAAAATAATTGGTGCTATGACAGCCATGCAAGACATTATACGGCGTCTGACGTGTGTTGTAAAGACGGCGACGGCGTTCTTTGTCGATGTAGTCTTGTATTGCTTTTGTCAAACTCATATGTATACTTTAGCACAATATATTGGACAGTTAAGCAACTACAGAACATTCTTTATAGCAGACCTTTCACATAATTAATGCTCTACAAACTCGCTGGGCAACCCCCTGCTTGCGGCCGCGCCATGCCAGTAGTGGCGTAGTAGCGAATGTCGGTGAGATGGCGGTCGGTGGCTTGGACGCAGAATTTGGTAGCATCGGGGCTCAGCGTAACCTGCACGGCTGTGTCGCTTGGCGGACGGTAACCGACTTGCTCAAGGTTAGTACTATAGCTTGCACCACTAGCGCTAGCGTTGGCGTGGTGCGTCTTAATCGCCTCGAGTGCACTGGTGGCTGCCGCACGAGTTGCGACATCGACTGAGCGCCGGCGATAGCCCGAATACGCCGTCATAGACAGCGTTACGAGTAAGCCCAGGATCGCAATGACAATCATCAGTTCCATGAGCGTGAAACCCTCCTGGCTCCGCTGCATCCACCATACCGCCCTGCTTTGCCTCATTATATTTCTCCCTCCATTAGCATAAGCATATTTAAGCATCACTATAGCAGGTGGAATGGTCAAGGGCAATAGCACTTTTCTTCTTGGCAGTATATACTAGGTTTATGGTGACCAAACAAGACGTCCTCACAAAAGCACGCGGCCTCTATAGCGAAGATCAGCTGTATGAAATTGACCATGCGATCGACTTCGCCACCCAGGCACACCATGGACAAAAGCGCAAGAGCGGTGAGCCCTACATTACCCATCCGCTAAGCGTTGCAATTATCTTGATTGACTGGGGGATGGACAGCGACACCATCATCGCAGGTATTCTCCATGATACCGTTGAGGATACCGAGACGTCACTAGACGACATTGAGTCGCTTTTTGGACATGATGTATCCTTCCTCGTTGATGGCGTGACGAAGGTGAGTCAAGCCCGGGCTGGTATGCGTGACCTCGACCACTATCTCCCTCAGACAAAAGACAATCTGACTAAGCTGCTTATTGCTGTGGGACAGGACGTGCGCGTCATCATCATCAAGCTGGCCGACCGGCTACACAATATGCAGACGTTGCAATTCAAGTCGCCCGAAAAACAGCAAAAGATCGCCCGAGAAACGCTCGAGGTCTTCGCTCCCATGGCCGACCAACTAGGTATGGGGCGCGTACGGATGGAGCTAGAGGAGCTTGCTTTTAGCTACCTTGATCCCAAAGAATACAAGCGGCTTGAGAAGGTCATGAAGCAGCGCCTAGGCAAAAGCACTCGCAAGCTTGGCGTCGTCCGCCTTGAGGTCGAGCAAGCGCTCAAGGACGAGAAGCTCAAGTTTGAGATCAATGGGCGAGTCAAAAGCCTCTACAGCCTGCACCGCAAACTCCAAAAGCGCGGTAGTCTTGACAATATCTACGACCTGATGGCACTGCGCATCATTGTCCACACCAAGGAAGAGTGCTACTTAGTGCTGGGCATTCTCCACTCGCTCTACCAACCGATGATCGCTCGTATCAAAGATTATATTTCCATCCCCAAGCCAAACGGCTACCAGAGCCTCCATACAACGGTTATCACGCCCAATAAGCAGATTGTCGAGTTCCAGATCCGCACCCGCGATATGCATGAGTACGCCGAGCGCGGCCTTGCTGCCAGCTTCCACTACCAGCAACAAAAAGACAGTAAAGAGTATCTTAAGGGCGACTCCAGGCGCGGTGTGTCGAGCCTACCGGCTCAGCTGCAGTGGATTACGCAATTGCAAGAGATCGCTGCTCGCCTGCGCGCTGGCGAGGATATCCCTCGCGAGCAACTATCAATCGACCTCTTTGGCAATCGTATCTTCGTTTTTTCTCCCAAAGGCGATATCTACAACCTCCCCGAGGGGGCTTTGCCACTCGACTTCGCCTACGCCATCCACTCTGACATTGCCAAGCACGCCTATGGCTTCCGGATCAACGGCAAAATGGAATCGTTCGAGCGGCCACTTGAGAATGGTGATGTCATCGAAGTCCTCACCCGCAAGCTCTCCTACCCCAAGCCAGGTTGGGCGCAGCTTGTTACCACCAGTCACGCGCGCGACAAGCTCCGCCTCCAGCTCAACAAAATCCGCGTCCAAGCTGTGAATGGCGCCATCAATCTTACAGATAAAATTATGCCAATTAGTAAGCCTGAGGCTACTTTGAAGAAGTCAAAGAATAAATAACTACCATAAATACAAAATACCCCAGTGGGGTATTTTGTATTTGCTTAAGCATGCTATCTAGCGTTCATTCCAACGCGCAATAGATTCATGGATAATCTGCTTGGCACGCGCAGTGTCACCAAAGCCCTTCACTACAGTAGTGCCAGGCTTTTTGAGGTCTTTATAGTGGTTAAAGTGGTGCTCAATTTGCTTGAGCGTTGCAGCAGGAAGATCTTCGAGCGAGTTGATTGCATCACCTGTGTTGCGGTCATCTGCTGGCACGACAATCACCTTATCATCCACCTCGTTATCGTCTACAAACTCCAGCACGCCAATCACCTTGCCTTCTAGAACGACGCCAGTTGTCAGTGGCTGGTCGGTGATGATGAGCGCATCGAGCTCATCGCCATCTTCATCTAGGGTTTGTGGAATGAAGCCATAGTTGGTTGGCTTGGCAAAGATTGCTGACTCGACCCGGTCGAGCTTCATCACTGCGAGGTCGCGATCCCACTCAATTTTGTGGTAGCTCCCTTGCGGAATCTCCACCACCACATTGACAATGCCAGCGTCAACATCGCCGGGCGTCAGTACTTTATTAAAATCTGCCATTTATATTAGCTCCTTTCTGTTGCTATCTGTTTTATTTTAGCAAAATCTGCTCGGTAATAGCAAAAGAAGATGCGCCAGCGGTGCAACCTTGCTCTGCAGGCACATTATTCTCATCACCAACCCATTTGATGGTATAATACTGCTAGCATGTTAATCATTGGTCATCGCGGTGCGGCTGGACTCGCACCAGAGAACACTATCGACGCTATGGCAGCGGGTGTTGCGGCAGGCGCTGATATGCTTGAGCTAGATGTGCGATTGACGCGCGACGGTGTGCCTGTGATTGCACATGATAATCGCCTACTACGTACCCACCACCGAAATGAATCAATTAGCCACCTGACGTACACCGAGTTGCAGACCCTCACCAGTGAGCAGCCTGTTCCGTCGCTCGCAGCAGTGTTAGACCGTTTTTTTGGCGTTGTGCTACTCAATATTGAGCTCAAAGGGCACGGTAGCGCCGAGCCAACGTATCAGCTCCTCACCCGCTCCATCACATCGCCAGATGATTGGGATAATGTATTACTCTCGTCATTCTCCGTACGCGAGCTTCGGCAACTTCGGCAGCTTGCGCCTCAGGCCAATCTTGCTCTACTTCACCGCAATAATCCCTTTGCATTCTTGGCCTACCAGCGAAAGCTCGACTTCACCGCAGTAGGGTTTCATCGCTTG
>CALHVV010000063.1 GCA_938036915.1 uncultured Candidatus Saccharibacteria bacterium | reverse complement strand
GCATCGTGCGTGGCCTCGGTGGGTCGGACGCCAAGCTACCCGCCATTACCGAGTTTATGCTCGGGCTGAGTGCATTTATCATCCAGTATGGGATCTTTATCATTGCTGCGCTCGGTGCAGGGATATACTTCTTCCGCCGCTATATCAAGACACCAGCAGGCAAGCTCTGGCTCCACACCATCATTCTCAAGATACCCAAGATTAATGATATCATCACTAAGATCGCCGTTGCCCGCTTTGCCCGCACCTTTTCGGCGTTGATGGGGTCGGGGGTAGCAGTGCTTGAGTCCCTCCGCGTGACTGCCCGGGCAGTGGGCAACAAAGTCTACGAAAATGCCCTCAATGATGCTGCCGAGCAGGTCAAGAATGGGCGCAACCTCTCGAGCATCATCGAGAAAAATCCACTCTTCCCACCCATTGTGGCGCAAATGCTTTCCGTTGGCGAAGAGACTGGCCAGACCGATACCGTGCTTGTAAAGGTGGCAGATTATTATGAGGAGGAAGTGGACGTCGCGATCGATGGCATCAGCTCCATCATTGAGCCTGTTATGATCGTCATCATGGGTGGCATGGTGGGGCTGATTGCTGCTTCGGTAATGTTGCCAATCTCGAATATGGCAAATCAGATTAAGTAAGACTGGATTCCCTATTCTCCGTCAGCGTTTCAACCACTAATTACCTGTAAATCTACAGCTACACCAGCTTCGTATCAGCCTGCCTTTCCTACCGTTATTACATCACGAACAACAGTCTACCGATCCATGACAATCCTCCTCAAAACGCTAGCGTTTATCATATCGCTTATGCTATAATGACGGAAACGAACGTATCATGGCAAAGTTATTTTATCGCGACAAACCAATCATCGGTCTCGACATTAGTCAGACAGGCATCAAAATCATGTCGATCGACTCTAAGCGCTGGCTCGTACTGGGTTATGGTTCGCTCGACCTCGACCCCAAGGAAGTCCAGACGTCTCTCGACAACCCTGATGATTCCTACCTGGCCGAGCGCCTCAGCTCGCTCATCAACGAACATCTGATTGGCAACCTCGGTAGCGACCACGTGGTGATTGGCGTGCCGACTAGCCGCACCTACTCGCGCACTTTCATGATCCCAGCCAAAGAAGCAGCGCACCTCGATGGCGCTATCCAGGTGGAGGTCGATCAGTACATCCCCTTGCCGCTCGATTCGCTCTATGTTGATTATGAAGTGATCGAGCACACCAAAGAGCAGCTCAATGTTGTGATGTCAGCCGTGCCCAAGCAGCTGGTCGACGCCTGTTTGCAAGCAGCCGAGGCAGTGGGACTCGTGCCGGTGGTTGTTGAGCCCAATATCAACGCTATTGCGCGCGTGCTCGACAGCGCTGATGCTGGCAACCTTCTCACGCTTGTCGTCGATATTGGCCCAGCGAGTACCGATATCGCTGTGCTAGATAAAAGCGCCGTCCGCCTCACTGGTGGGGTGGCAATTGGCGGTAATACCTTCACTATCGACATCTCGAAACATCTCAACATCACACTTGAGAATGCTCACCAGCTCAAGGTGCTTAACGGCCTCTCGCCTGGGCCGCGCCAAGCTGGCATCACCGAGGCACTCAAACCAAGCCTCAAGCGCATTAGCACCGAAATTCGCAAGGTGATCCGCTATTATAACGACCGGATTGGCGATGAACGTAAGATCGAGCAGATCGTCATCGTCGGTGGTGGTAGCAATGTACCAGGCATGGGCGACTTCTTCACCAACGACCTCGTCATGCCAGTGCGCGTCGTTAATCCATGGCAAAAGCTCGACTTTGGCAAACTCCAGCAGCCCCAAAAGCAGTTTCGGCCACGGTATATCAGTGTTGCAGGCTTGGCCAGCCTTAGTAGTGGGGAGATTTGGAAATGATTAATCTATTGCCACCAGCGTATAAAAAACAACTCGCTGCGAGCCGCACCAACACCTTACTGCGCCGCTATGTCGTGCTGCTGTTTGTCTTGGTCTTTGTTGTTTTGGCTGAGATTGGCGGCGTGTATTTCTTCATCGCAACCGAGCGGGGCCGCAACCAAGCTGCCGTGGAGCGCAACCACAACAAAACTGCCGAGTACGCTACCGTCAAGCGCGAAGCCACTGAATTCAAAGCCAACCTCACTACTGCCAAAGCCATCCTCGACCAACAAGTATCGTACACCCGCCTCATCAAGCTCATTGCCGACCGCCTCCCACCCAACGTCATCATCGAACAGCTTAATATTGACCCAACCACCTTTGGCACCCCCACCACACTGAGCATTCGTGCCAAAGGCTACAACGATGCCATTGCTCTGCGCAACCGCCTCAACGACTCCGCTATCTTCTCTAGTGTCAGCTTCCAATCCATCACCCTGCAGGAAAAAGACGCCGGTAGCTACCCCTACACCTCAACCTACAGTGTCACATTCAAGAAAGGAATCGGCCAACAATGAGCAAAAAATTCACTCTAACAGCGACAAATCTCCGCATCATCCTTGCGGTGTCGCTCGTGGTCATTACTGCAATTGGAGCTGGTGGCTTTGCCCTGGCCTACAACTGGCTTGATGGCTTTGCGGCCGATGCCAGCACCGTTGCCTCGCAAGCTGCCGCCAGTGAGTCTGAGCTGCAAGAGCTTTCCCAGACCGAAAAGATGCTCAAAACACAGCATCATGCCGTCGAGCGCGCCTCCAAGATCGCTGCCGAAAGTAAAAGCTACCAATACCAAGATCAGATCATCAACGACCTTAACGACTTTGCCCGCAAGGCTGGCATTACTATCTCAGACATCACCTTTGCTGATGACAATGCCAAGGGTGGCTCATCGAGCAGTTCGTCGAGTAGTTCATCAAGCAGCAGCAGCAAGACGGGCACATCCCTCCCTGCGATTGCGGGGCTCAAAGCCACCACCGCCTCTGTTACCGTCAAGAACCCCGTCGAGTATCGCAAGCTTCTTACCTTCATGTACTTGGTGGAGCAAAGCCTGACGAAGATGCGCATTGCCAATGTTGACCTCTCGCGCAGCACCGCTCAAGGCCAGGCACCCGATAGCATCACTAACAACACATTAACCATCGAGGTATATCTCCGATCATGAACAGCGATCTCTCACTCGCCGCGCTTGGGCGCGCCAGTAGCAAATTTCTCCACCGCTACCACATCATTCTCTTCGTCATTATCGCCTTTGGCGGCCTAGCGGTTACTACCTTCTTGCTCAACACCACTATCTCCAAGGCATCAGAGGCTGCGCCACCCCAGCCTACCAATGGCATCGACCAAACCACCATCAAAAAAATCGAGCAACTCAAAACCGCCAGCGAGTCTGACCAAAGCGCCAGCCAACTACCGATTAGCTCGCGTAACCCATTTGTTGAGTAACATTTTGCGCAGCCGCTAGTGGAGCTTTTTGCGGCGCAATGCTATACTACACATATGATACTGCTCGGATCTGCACTCGCCAACTATCCTGTGATGAGCTTACAAATGGGCGGTAAAGTTGGCAGCCTCGCCCAGCCGCTTGTCGATCCAGCAACCTTAACCATCGTTGCCTACACTGTGGACGGCTCATTTGCTAACGACACAACCATGCTGCTCCGCCTCGCTGATGTGCGTGAGATGAGTGAACTCGGCATGATCATCGACTCTGTCGACGAGCTCATCACCCCCACCGACGTTATCAAGATCCAGCGCCTCTACGAGCTCAAGTTTCACCTTTTGGGCATGCCTGTCCAAGACAAGCACGGGCGACGCCTGGGCAAGATTAGCGACTATACGATCGAGACGGGTAATTTTGTCATCCAGCAGCTCATCGTCCGGCGCTCGTGGCTCCACCGCCTCAATGATGCTGAGCTAGTTATCCATCGGTCACAAATTATCGAGATCAATAACGACGCTATCATCGTCCAATCGCAGGCTGAGACCAAAAAACCCGAGCAAAAGGCCACCCAACCAGCTATGAGTAGTGGCGAATACGTCAACCCCTTCCGTAAGCCATCGCAAGCCCGAGAGTCAATCAAGAGCGACGAGCGTCGCTAACATATCAGTATTCATCACCCGCCAACGCGGCTCGGATGTCATCATAGGCAAAACCCTGGCGCAAGAGATACGCGATAAGCTTTTGCTCGTCTGGGTAGCGGGGGCGTTTTTTGGCAATCACCTTAGCTAGCTCGTCTTCATCAGTCCGCCTCGACTGCGCTAATGCTTGGTGTATCACCTCCGGTGCAACGCCCTTAGCACGTAGCTCTGCCTCCAGCTTGCGGCGCGACACACCCTTACTCTGGTGGCGATTCTCCACCCACCACTGGGCAAATGCCTCATCATCGATATGACCACGCTGCTCAAGGCGCGCAAACACCCGTTGCACAACCGCTAGGGAAGCACCAGGCTTCTCAACCAGCGTGCCAGTTTTGCGTTGTTTATATTTGCGTGGCAGTGTTTTGCGCTGGAGATAGTCGCGGATTTCGCGCGCACTGTGCGGCCGCATCAGAGTGTACTCAAGCGCCCGCGCGTAGAGCTTACCAAACTCCCCCTCGCGGCGCAGTTCAGCCAGCTCGGCTTCAGTCAGTACCCGCCCCACCTTCACACCACAATCCACTACCTGCGCCACATCAAGGCTAAAATCGTACTTACCATCGATGAATACATTCACCCGATCAGCATTCCGCACCTGCGCTGTGAGCGCAGTGATGGTGTAGGTTTTTTCTGTCGGCATGTATGTATTATATGCAAATTTATTTAGTCATGCCACCCAGCTTTCTCTCTAGAAATGAGCTGTGCCACCCCCACTACTGAAATGCTTTGAGATAGATATTATATGCTTCATCAATGAAGACAGCTTTATTGGTACGAAAAGCTGATTGATCGCTATTTATGTCCTCGACGTTCTCGCCATTAGAAATAAACTCAATCTTTGCTACTGGTACCATATGCCCAATCAGGACAGTTGGTCGGAGTGTGTGCTCATCTCGAGCGGGGGATACATCAACAACATAAAACGTATTCTCTTGGTCATACCCTCCATTAGCAAGCAGTTTATTAGCATTATTGTAGGCAAGAAAAGCTCTCATACTATTAATTGGTTCGTATACTGTGTATACACCCGCTGGACTAACCTTTCTTAGCTTAAAATCAGATATATCTTTGTACCAAAAATTCTTGCACTCATCAAAGAACATACAAATGACGTCATCTCGCGTGAACGCTGGAGTCTTATCAGAGTTTTCTCGCAGTTTATCATCCCACGCTCTCACTCCAAGGCCACTAATTGGGTTATACCACGCATATACACCTTCATCAAAATAACTGGTGATGATATCGCTACTCTCTGTGACAATCACCTCGCGAACCGCATCACCCAAGCACCCCAGCATGATCCCCTTGCCAGTTCTATCAACAATCTCTGCGTTATTACTCATAGACGGCTCCTCATAGTCCATTCGTGGGCAGACCAACAGCAGCTTATCTCCAATCGGCTGAACATAGCGAAAATTAATAAAACGCCGGCCAAGGTCAAGGTGTATTACCTGTTTAATCGCCTCTTTCTCCCAATCAATGACAAATTCAAGAACCGAAAAGACACTATCTACCTTGATTTCTGTAAAACAAGCCCACCCATCTCTCCTTGGAATATTACTCGAGAGCAAAACATAGAGATGATTATCATAGCCAAGCTGCATGCTACATATTTCTGTCGTCTTGTGTCCGTACTCTTTGAGTATCTCGCGCAGATTCGCTACGCGCGTTATATCAATCTGCGTCGTGGGAAGTGCATCTAGCACGCTACTTTCGTCTTTCAAGTCATCATTTTCAGTCATTTCTTCTCCTCTCTTAAACAAATTTCTATCAGCTCTGGAAACGCTCGTGTCTGCATCGCGCTGAAGGTGAAGTGGCCATAGTCGACAAATCGATGGTAGCGTAGCTGGGGTAGCTCACGGCGGAGCTTTGCCGTGGAGCTTTGTAGATGTGGGTAGTCATTAGTAGAGTAGAGTACATCAATGCCGTTCACTGCTTTGCGGTCTATCTGGCGGTCGAGCGCAAAGCGAAAGAAATCTCCTGCCTCTCCCTCAACATCCAGCCACGGTGCCACCAGTACGACCCGGCCAACACGGCAATTTCCCTCACTCAACCAACGAAGCAAAAAACCACCACCACAGCTATGGCCCACTAGCAGCGTACGCTCATCTACCGGCAGATAAGCAAACTCTTGGCGCCACACCTCGTAGCGTGGCTCGTATGGGCGAGGCATCTCGGGTGTTTGCGTTAGTATCCCACATATCAAGAGTTGTTGCTGGAGCCAAGGCAGCCAATGAGAGTTGCTTGTACTATCAACCGTAGGGTTATGATATTTGTCAAAGCTTCGCCGCCCATGGAGGATGATTGCCCGGGTAAACGGAGTGTCGTTTCTGTAGTGGTTTTCGATATCCATGCTTTATTTTTACTCCTCTAGTGTCGACTCTAGACTCGTTGCCTTGGTCTTTGGTCTCTACCCTATTTCATGACTCGCGCGATATTCGTCCTAGTTCTTCCATTAACAGTGCAAAATAGAGTGGCCGATGCGGCACAAGCATCACATCTTCTGGCTGCTCGACCATCTGGCGGAATGTGTCATACGGCACCCAGCGCAGTGCCGCTGCTTCACCATCAACCATATCAAGCGGCTCATCGTGATATTCATAAGTATAAACAAAGTGAAACTCGCTATATGCTGATTTGCGCTTTGGCAAACTTCCAATAAACTTCACTCGAGACACATCAAGCGTTATACCAATCTCTTCTTGAGCCTCACGCAGTGCCGTATCGAGCGGTGTTTCGCCAAGGCTCACGTGCCCTGCTGCCGAAATATCCCAATAGCCTGGCCAGTTTTTGACCTGATCAGCCCGGCGCTGGAGCAGCACATCACACCCACCATCACTGTTACGCCGCCACAACCAAACATGCGCTGCCGCGACAATAGTATCCTTGGTCAAATCTTTGCGGGTAAGGCCTTCGCCCTGTTTTGGCACTCCATTTGGGCGATAACTCTGCCATAGATCATTATGCATCACTTACTCCTGTGTGTTGTTCTTTATATCAGTTACTACTTTTCGCATGTGCTGCACTAGGCGAGTCAGCTCAGCCGTCAATTTACGCCGACTTACGCCTTTGCTGAGCTGACGATTTTCCACCCACCACCGCGCAAACGCTTCGTCATTAACATATGCTTTCTGCTGGAGCTTACGCAGCACTCGCGACGCCACCCGCTCTGAATAGACCA
>CALHVV010000062.1 GCA_938036915.1 uncultured Candidatus Saccharibacteria bacterium | reverse complement strand
GAGCTTTGGCTCCGCCAAAGTCTAGAAAAAGCCGCCCGACAGGGCGACCGTTTCCAATTTTGTTCCGAAATGGTGCGGGTGCGGAGAATCGAACTCCGATCCCAAGTTTGGAAAACTTGTATACTAGCCGCTGTACGACACCCGCATGCGCTATCCATTATATCACTTTTTTATGTATAATAAAGGTATGACCCGAGGACTCCATCGCTTGCGCGGATCAAATATACACACCAATGGCGTCGCGCGCAATACTCGCACCATCGTCAACGGTGCTAAGACGTCGTCGCTACGTGTTGACCAGCGCCAACATCAATCTATCCAAGAACGCCGCACTAACCACTTGCGCTACCAAAGCTCGCACACTATGATGGGCTGCCGGCCAGTCGCAGCCGATAGTAGCCGTATTGATGACGAAGCACCTTATATGAACAACGAGCGTCTCCGTGGCAGTGGCGAGGGGCCACGTGACCCATCAGGATCACGACCAGGCACTGCCACCTACGCCCGCCGGCGTGATAACACAGTACACACGCCGCGACAATCACAACCAGCCTATAGTAAACCAGCCACGAAGCCAAGCTTCCGCCCAGGATTTATGCAACCAAACCAAGGTCAGCAATCACGCGGCTTTGGCTCGTACCGCTAGAAGTATACGTCACAAAAAGAGGTATTATTTCCCGCTCTTACATTCTTTCAAGGGTAGAAAATTTGTGCTTTCAAGTCTACTTGAGAACCCCTTCATACCTTCGTTCTTCTTATCTAATGTGTGCGTAATAGAATGGGCACCTTCTCAATATCATTTCTTTGTAGAGCTAAAGCTAATTACTCAAAAGTGCCGCACTTTTACCGTTTATACTCTGGTGGAATAATTTCATCTGCTGTCACAACCTCTGGTGCGCCATCGGTCTGGAAAGCTTGGCGGGCTTGCTCAAGCGTGACAGTAATAGTGCTGCCAGGTGCTACACTACCGCTCAGCATCTGGCGCGCCACAGTGTTCTCCACCGCTTTTTGCACCACGCGGCGCATTGGGCGAGCACCAAGCCGTGGATCATAGCCACGTTCGACGAGAAAGAGCTTAGCATCATACTCTACCGCGACCGAGACCTTTTGCTGGGCGAGCGTAGCATTGACCCCCTCGAGGATAAGGTCAAGCACTTGCACTAGTTCTTCCTTAGTAAACGGCCGGAAGAGGACAATTTCGTCAAAACGGTTAAGGAACTCGGGCCGGAACTGACCACTGTTAATGAGCTCGTCGGTAAACTGCTGTTCGAATTGCTCAAGTTTATAGCCATGCTCGATATATTCGCGGATGCGGTCAGCCCCAGCGTTGCTCGTAGCAATGACAATTGCATCACGGAAGCTCACCTCACGGTTCTTAATATCGCGCAGGATCCCCTCATCCAGTAGCTGCAGCAAGGTTGCTAATACCTCTGGCGCGGCCTTCTCAATTTCATCCAGCAATACCACGCTAAAGGGCTGTTTCATCACCTGGGCGGTTAAGCTGGCTGGGTCATCAGCGCCATCAGCAATCAGGCGCGACACATCCTCAGGCCGGACATATTCGTTGAGGTCAATCCGGACAATCTTGCCCTCACCACCAAAGTACACGTCAGCCAGAGCCTTACTTAACTCTGTCTTGCCCACTCCTGTTGGCCCAAGAAAGAGAAAGGTGCCAATTGGCCGATTTTGGTTGCGCACACCGGCTCGTGCTCGGCGCAAGGCGTCGCTTACCACGCTGACCGCTCGCGTTTGGTTGACCATTCGCTGGTGGATGAGCGCCTCCATATTGAGTAGCCGCTCACGATCATCAGCAGTACTCGCCACACTTATCTTCACATCCATCGTCTGCTCAATAGCTTGCTGCACCGATTGCTTTGTCACAATACCATCCTCGTGGTAGCTCGCGGCCGACTCGAGCAGCTTGATGGCTTGGCCCGGCATAGCGAGATCATGAATATAGCGCGCACTTAGTCGATACGCCTCGCGCAGCGCTTGATAGCGGTAAGCCACATGGCGCTGCCCCTCAGTGATGACGGCTTGCTCTTGCAAGACGCGCAGTGTCTCAGCTTCGTCTGTGGGTGCTATGGAGATGCGATTGAGCGCATTAGCAAGCGATGGGTTGCGCCGGCCAATCTGCAAAAACCGCTGCTCGTCCATACTCAGAATAACCCTCAGGCGCCCCGCCTCGAGAATAGGCAGCAGTACATTGGTAAGATCCACCGCGCCAATCCCTTCCTCAAAGAATAGTTGAGCATTATCCAGGCAGATGATGATGTTCTTAGCAGTATACGCCTCACCAAGGACGCGCATAACAAGGTTCTCGAGCTCACCTCGGCCTGGTGCCGCAGCGATGAGTGATGATGAGTCGAGGATAAACACCTGCCGAAACTTGAGGCTACTAGGCAAACGTGCCGAGGCATCGAGTAGCCGCTCAGCAAAGGCGTGAATGATGGTCGTCTTGCCCGTGCCAGCCTGCCCTACCAGCACGGCATTCTGCCGCCCACGAGTGCCGAAGATGTCGATGAGCTGATCAATCGCTTTGGTGTGCGACGCCACATCAACAGAGAACATCCCGCCACCACGACTAATTTGCTCACTGATATTCTGTCCAAAGCGGCGTAACAGTGGGATATAACCAAACGACCAATCGCGTGCCACCCCACCAGTGCGCCGCGGCTGATGAATCTGTGCCACCAACTGGCGCAAGTGGTGCTGCCACTGCACAGCGCCATCGAGATCTTCGTCGTCAAGCTGGAGCTCCGCCAGGATATTTTGGTAGCCAGGCACACTGCGCACCAAAGCCACCATAAGCACACTACCCGTGATTTGTTCGAGTTGATTGTACTGACGGATGCGATCAGCAAATTGCCAAAACTCGGGCATAATGCTCGGGTCGTCACTCACGAGATCCTGTATAAGCGCCGGGCTGAGACCGAGTCGCAATGCCATAAACAGCCCATCATTAACTGAGCGCAATGCCCATGCAATATCGCGTGGTGTTGGCGTAGCGGGTAATCGGCCCAGGACGTCACCCGCAAGCAACCCATCAGCTGTGCCACCACCAGTGGGCAAATGGGCAATCTCACCCTGATACCACCGGTGGAGCCCATATGGCACCACAGCCAAGCTCGCGACAAACCACCCCAGTGGCAATTCCACCGCCAGCAAGGCTCCCGCTCCTGCTATAAGAAGCACAAATGGCGCCCACCACCAGTGATCGAAGCGGCCCATCTGCACACCCAGGCGAGCCTTCTTAGCACGCAAACTATCATAGTGAAAGTCACTTACCATGGCAGCCACCCCACTATCGCAAGTCCCGCCCCCAGCAGTGGCAACGCAGGCACAAGCGCCCAAGCAGCAATAAAGACAAGCCCCACCACAGCAGTTACTGCGAGCGCGATAATACCAAAGATAATCATAAAGCTCCGCACAATGCCGCCAATCGTCCGCGAGATGAGGCGGTCAAAAAAAGCCCGAATTTGCACGCCAATCGGCCCATCCACCGCTCCTGCCGATATCTGTCGAAACGGCGCAAACCACGTTCGCACCAAGAGATCGATCGAGAAATAATCAAACACACTCACCAGCTTCCCCCACACCGTCGTGATCCGCTGCCACCACCCAGCGCCATACCACCACGCAAAAAATCCAACCACTATCATACTATGCATTGTAGCGCACTAGCGTAATTTGTGCTACTCATATTATCACAAAGCGACTCTACCTAGGATATACAGATGTCGCACCCTGCAAATCCATATCTTGTTACAAATGAGCAACGAGTCGATCGATTGTCAGATGTGTTTTGTTTGACTCATTACGAATTCTTTTACATCTATCGATGCAATGCATGAGCGCTTTATGCCTGTCATCGTCAAGCAAGAATAGACTATCACTCTCTTCTATATATGGCTGTAGTAGATTTTCTTGAATCTCCTGCCAGAAAATCTCGTCACTCGATGAGGCCATGAAACCACTCCGCGCAAAGGACTCAATTACTGTAGTGATATCCTTCATACAATCATCCTGAAAATCCACTTGCTGCAGAGCACTTTTTTTGTCTGCATGGAAGTAAGCGTTTTCCAAATCAAATGTAACAAACTCACCAGAAGGTATAGTTGCGATATTCTTCAATTGCATATCGCCATGATGCATCCCATTCGCATGCAGATTCCCAATATATTGGCCAATTGACTTCATAACAGGAACAATCTCTGACTCATATGAGGGCTGCCCCGCATAGTACTCAGACCACGCTATGGAGTTCATCGTACCAAGCGATGGAATTCGCCGAGTTACAACATCCACACCCTTCACACCAGAAACCGCTAGTGGTTTGTCAAGCACCGTCTGGAGAGTCTTTAGGCCGCGGCTGGCAGCTTCGTGCAATAGGTCAATCTCTCTCTGTGCTTTTTGACTATTACCAAACCGTTTAATTGCATATGCCTGGGTATTATCTTGGGTATCCAATGCAAAAAATACACCATGCCCGCTATCAGATGCACCTATCTCTCCAGCGTAACTTAGTTCAAGCGGTCGACTGATCGCTTTAGCGAGAGCATCAACAGTAAGTACTTTCTCTACCTCTGTAGGCTTGTCGAGTTCAGGATGCACCATCTGCTCTTCATGTTTGCGCATACGGCTCTATCTCTTTTCTATACTTTCAATTATTTGTTTAATCACAGAGGCGCTGTCGGCATCCATATCTCTTCGAGACAGAGTCGACTCTAGCATCTGGACAACAACTCGACTTGTTGTGTCGCTAATAGCGATATCGCGCTGGAGATCTAATTCTTCAGCCGTTAATTCCCTTTCGTCTTCTTGCTGTATTTGTACAGTATCAGTATCGACTACAAACTCCTCTGCATAAAAGGGTGGAGTAAACTCTACACTACCCAGTACCTGGCTGTTACGCTTAATTAGAATATTTTCTATAGAATTCAATTGGGGAATCTTATCAGTCGCTAATATTGTATCAGCAATTTGATGGGCAGCAATGACAACCGAACGTATAAAATCAGTATAGTCACCCTGTGCTCGACACGTTGCCAACACTCCATCCATCCGCATGGCGTCAAGGCTTGATGGATATGAAACCTCTACCTCATCATCATGTTTCTTTATTGATGCACTACTCAAGTTGTTTTCTATCATTAGGCTGTGGAAATCGGGATCATATGCACCAGACTGGATATCACTCTGTGGAACATATACTTTTCGTACACCATCTTCTCCAACAATCTCTTTATACTCCTTAGTGATACGATTCTGGATACTAGGTTCACGTATAGCAGAAGGTTTATTATGGCCTGCTAGATCTTCGTAACTACGCATATGACATATAATAGCAAACTAAGTACAGTTTTGGAATCCACCTCAATCTCATCGTGTCAGGTATGTATGCTCATGCTATAATAAACACCATGATTCGTATTACAACTCTTGTGGGCAAAGGGGTGCAGCGCGCAGCTCGGTTGCGCGGTGGTGGCTCAGCATTGCCAGGCCTCGTCGTCGAGAAACTCGATCGGCACTTTCTTGCCCGTACGCTTGATGCTCTACCGCATGGTGTGGTGGTAGTAAGTGGCACTAACGGCAAGACAACCACTACCAAGATGGTTGTAGCCCTACTGGAAAGCCAAGGCCTCCGTGTCTTTACTAATCGCACGGGGAGCAACTTTACCCGCGGCGTGGCAGCAGCACTACTTGAGGCGGTTGATACCCATGGTGTTTTGCCAGCGGATATTGCCGTGCTGGAGCTGGACGAAGCGCATGCTGTGCACTTCGTCAAGCAAGTTGCCCCACGCTATTGTTTATTACTCAACGTCCTGCGCGACCAACTCGATCGCTTTGGCGAGATTGACTACACAGCGCAGCTGCTTCACACCATCGCCATGCGCACCACAAATGGCATTGTTCTCAATGGCAATGATCCACGGCTGACGCGGCAAGAATTTACCGCTGATCTTACAGCACCAATAAGCCGCTATGGCGTTGATCCATCACTCGCTCACCTCTTCCCAAGCGACGATACCATGCGGAGCACCCCAGGCCAGGCTACAGCCACCATCAATGCTGATGTGACGCTATGCCACTTATCTGACCAAGCTGCCACTTTCCGCTTCGACGGTTCCGATCATTCTGTCTCACTCAAGCTCAAGGGGAGCTACAATGCCCAAAACGCTGCAGGAGCACTTACCCTCGTCCGTACTATTCTGCAAGATAAACTCGATACGCCCGCCATGCTCGCTGCTCTAGCTCAGGTCGAGCCAGCCTTTGGCCGCGGCGAAGCCCTGACCGTCAATGGCCAGCCCTGCGAGCTTGTCCTCGTCAAGAACCCGAGTGGCTTTCGCCTGAGCCTGGCATCGTTTGACCCACACAAGACTGCTACAATGATTGCCATCAACGACCAGTACGCCGATGGCCGCGATATGAGTTGGCTATGGGATGTCGACTTCGACACGCTTCGGCCCACTGGCGTGGCAATGGTGAGTGGTGTGCGCGCCTACGATATGGCGCTGCGCCTCCAGTATGATGAGGTAGAAGCTCGGCGCGTTGTACCTGGCCTCAAGCAAGCTCTGGCAGAGTTTGTCCAGGCCAACCGCGGCACCCCCTTGCGCATCTACTGCACTTATACCGCCATGCTTGCCTTGCGGCGCGAATTAGCTCATTACACAGAGGTAAATGCTGTATGAAAGACAACACTATCACCATCCTCCAACTCTACCCTCACGCCATGAATATCTATGGCGACTGGGGTAATACCCTCACGCTCAAGCGACGGCTTGAATGGTATGGCTACAGCGTGCGGCTCGTTGAATACAACCCAGGCGACACCTTCCCAGCTGATGTCGATATCATCGTGGGCGGTGGTGGCCAAGACTCTGGCCAAGCTACTATTCAGGATGATTTACTAGCAATTGGCCCCACCCTGCAGCGCCTCGCTGATGATGGCGTGCCAATGCTGGTAGTGTGTGGGCTCTACCAGCTATTTGGGCGATTCTTTAAGACCACTCAGGGAGCGATCATCCGCGGGATTGGGCTCTTTGACATTGAGACAATCGCTGGTGAGCAGCGCCTGATTGGCAATATCGTTACTGCCAGCAGCGACTTTGGCGAGATTATTGGCTACGAAAACCACAGTGGCCTCACAACCCTTGGGCACAGCGTGCCACCCCTGGGTATCGTATCGCGCGGGGCAGGCAACAATGGTACCGACCAAACCGAAGGTGCACGCTACCGCAATGTGATCGGCACCTACCTGCATGGCTCAATTCTACCTAAGAATCCACGCATTGCCGACTTCCTGATCGAGCAAGCAGTATCGCGGCGCTATGGTGAATTTGCGCCCTCTGTCCTCATCGATGACACCTTTGCCACCAAGGCACGCACTGTTGCGAGCAAGCGACCACGCTAGCGTATCGCTATGCCCCTCAGTTTTTTAGATCATAGAGTCATCAGTGTTGGATATCCAGACCTCGGGTCCATATTTCCTCATCACAACATTTAGACAATCTTAAGCATACTTTTAGCAAACCTGCTATACTAGATCATTGTGACAACCCAACCAAAAGCCAGCGCGTCCTCTGTTGGGCGCATCGTTAGTCTCGACCTGATGCGCGGGTGGTTTTTGGTTATCATTATTCTCGACCATCTCACCTACTTCCCTAATGGTCTCACTTTCCTCACTGGCGACAGTCGTCTCGCTGTCTCGGCAGCCGAAGGGTTCTTCATTATATCCGGCCTTGTCTTGGGTATTGTGCGTGGTGCCAAGCTCCGCACACAGCCCCTCATGACAGCGACGCGCTTGCTCTGGAAGCGGGCTGGTACGCTCTACCTCACGAGCATTATCGTGACGATACTATCGCTCCTGATTAGTTGGTTCTTTATTGATAATAAAGGTGTCAAATTGCCTTTGCCGCTGCCCGATGGTAATTGGCTTGGCCTAGCGTGGGATATTATTACCTTACAGCAATTCTACGGCTGGGCGGACTATCTGCGCCTGTATGCACTGTTTATTGCAGTAGCACCAGGCGCACTCTGGCTACTGCGGCGCGGTAAGTGGTATATCGTGCTAGGGCTCAGTCTACTAGTGTGGGCGCTAACACCACGGCCAGTCAGTGAACTATACCAGCCACTCACCTGGCAGGTGCTGTTCTTTATGGCCTTTGCCCTGGGTTACCACCTACCAGAGATTACTGCACGCTGGCAATCGTGGCCGCTGCGCCGTCGACGCATTATCAAGCGCAGTATTGCAACGCTCTTCGCCCTCACACTCTTTGCTGACACATATGTCACCTTCGTGGCACATGGGCTGGGCGATGGCTTTCATCAAGCGCTTGCCGCGGCCGATACTGCACTCGACAATCAGTTCCTCAAGCTCGACCTACCACTGCCTCGCCTTACCCTATCGTGGCTCTGGTTTGCTGGGTTCTTTATGCTGTTTCGGCGATTCGAGGATCACATCAAGCGGTGGCTAGGCTGGATTTTGCTGCCATTTGGTCATAATTCACTCTATGTGTATACGGTGCATGCGTTCGTTATTCTCGTCATGCATCTCTTTGTGGCACCAGATTATTATATTAGCGATTTTTATTTTACGTCGGTCGATCGTTTTTATGAGATCCCTGGTAACTTTGCTCTGTCTATGAGCGCCGTTGCGCTTATCTACCTTGCCGTCAAGACAAAGTTTTTGATGAAGATCATTCCACGCTAACAGGGGTCATCTAGAGAAATAGACTTGCTTTTGTTTCATTGATCTGTCTTATCAATCAGTACATCTTTACTATACATATCCATAAAAAAACAGAGGCCGCGCGAGCCTCAATTATCTATGGTATACCCGGCAGGGTTCGAACCTGCGACCTTTGGTTCCGGAAACCAACGCTCTATCCAGCTGAGCTACGGGTACGTATAGTGGTATTGTACCACGGATGATTATGGCTTTGCTAGTGGATTTTTTGCCAACAAATCGGTACTATAAAAGATATGAGTAAACAACTAGCGCGGCAACAATCTGCCGCTTGGGTCAAGAAGCCCGCCTTTATTTTTGTTAATCGACTATCTCCTCTTGCCTGCAAAGTACGACGCCATTGGTTTTGCATTGCCATTGTGGTAGCGCCACTGGTGGCAATGGCATTGTGCTGGTGGATTGGTAGCCAGCAGAGTGTGTGGTTTGATGAGGCGTATTCGGTGTGGCTGGCCAAGCAGCCTGTTGGTGAGCTCATCCGCCTCACTAGTATCGATACGCACCCGCCGCTCTACTATCTCATCCTCAAGCTCTGGGCCAGTGTGTGGGGCTATAGCGAGCCAGCCCTGCGTGCCTTTAGTATCCTCTGCTATGGCGGTGCGATGGTTATTATGGGGTGTTTCGTACGGCGCTGGTTTGGTACGCGCGCCGCGGGGTATGCACTCCTTACCCTAATTGGCACACCGCTGCTGATGCGCTACGGCTTTGAGATACGGATGTATGCTTTAGGGTCACTCATCGGTGTGAGCGCCACCGCTGTACTGGCGCGCGCCTGGCACGACGACCGTTGGCGCGACTGGATGCTCTATGCGGTGCTTGTCGCTTTCGGCATGGGGACGTTGTATTATAGCGCCCTACTCTGGCTGGCTCAGCTGCTCTGGCTGATGGTTATGACCTACCGCCGCCAAGGCTTGCAACAGTGGTGGAAGTTGCCGTGGCTTTGGGCATATGTCGTGAGCTTTATGCTGTTCTTGCCGTGGCTACCGACCTTCTTGGGGCAGATTGGCAATGGTGCTTTGGCCGAGATTGGCCAGCCGATGAATCTGCAGAATTTGCTTGGCATCGCATCCTTCAATATGATTTATAAGCCATCTTGGTTGCTAGGCGTTGTGTCGTCGCAACTTGTTCTGATTATTATCTGTGCCGTTGCGTGGGCGTGGCCTCGTGCCATGCGTTCGTTGCCGCATCCCGAGCTTGCCTGGCTATTGCTTGCTCATATGGGCGTGCCAGTCGCAGCACTAGTCGTCGTGTCGCTATCCGCCCCAATGTATGTCGAGCGCTATCTTGCTCACGTAGCAATCAGTGGTGTTGCTATTGCAAGCGTCGTCCTCTATACAGCCTGCGTAGCCCTGCACCGTTCGCCATTGCGCTGGCACAAGGCCGTATCGACCGCCCTCTTGGCACTTCTGCCAGTGGTTATGTTTTATGGTATGGTGCAGTTATCATTGCAGGGTAACTTCAACTTCCAGCGCGATGAGCGACCCAATGTCAAGCAAATTGCCACCCAGCTTGGTAGCTGCCGCGATGGGAGTGTCATCCTTGCGGCCGACCCGTACATCGCCATAGAGATAAGCTATTATCTCGAGCAAGCGCAGTCACATTGCCCCATCTACATGGCCTATGTGGGTGACCCGCTGATGGGCGGCTACGCACCGCTCGAAGGGAGTACCACCTACCGCAAAGTGGCCGATACCACCCAGCCCTTTACCGATGCCAAAAAAATCAACGTTCTCTACTATAGCAGCTCAACCGCAACCACCACCCCAACACTACCCAGCGCCTACACACTGCGCTCCGTCACCGGCGACCCACTGGTACTGATGCAGTTTGCCCGCGACTAGTGCTCGAGCATTATACCATCTATACAGTGGTGGATAGTTCATAGCCTCACCTATTAATTGCAGATTACCCCGCCATCATCTACACTAGAAAGATAAGGAGGAATGTATGATTGAACAGCTCAAAAGACATATTATTGGTGCGTGGTGGGTGATTATTATCATGAGCCTGTCGTTGATTATCTTTGGTGGCGTCTCGCTTGCAATACCGGCAGTGACGCTCACTGTTTTGATGACGGTTCTCGCAATTTTGATCATTGTCTGGGGTCTATCGCAGCTGGTGCGTGGTTTACAAGTAGCAGACGGTCAAGCCAAGGCATTTCTCGTGGTGGTAGGTGCGCTGCTTATTCTGCTTGGCGTAGTGATGCTTGCCAACCCTCGGGTCAGTGTGGCAACACTCAGCTTTGTGCTTGGCTGGGTAGTGATGCTACGCAGCCTCATCGACCTTATACTCAGCCGCATCTTCCCTGCCGGGAGCCGTACGCGAGCGCTCTGGCTAATGTCTGGCGTGATCGGTGTGATCGTGAGTTTCATCCTCTGGCTCTTCCCTGTCGGCAGTGCCCAGCTTTTCGTCCAAATCGTTGGTGGCTATGCACTGGTTAATGGCATCATTCTCCTCACCAATGCTATTGAGTTGCGCCGTACACTGCGCCATCGTATGCGTGGACATCGCACAGTTCATAAGCCTATCGACCGGGGTGAGGTGATTGATCTGTAGTATAAAATACAATAGCTAATTTATTGTCATCTTAACTGACAGGGTATACAGCTCGTGGAGAATCAATTTCCAGTCTAGCTTTTTATTGATACAGAACTTTATTTTTGAAGCTCTGGCTCACACGCCGCTGGCTGGGTTGGTTCAACCACGCGGATTACATGACAGTAGCGCAGTACACCATCGGTCGCTTGCGACTCATTCTCACCAGATTGCGCGTGGTAGGTATCACACCCACCCTCTTTGGGCTCGCTCTCTGATCCCTTCATATGATAAACAAGCCCCCGAGTGGTGCGCGTCGTCGCCTCTATGCAGTAGGTTGCCGATGCGACGTATTTGAGTGTCGCTGTCACATTCTCACTCTTATTATAATCAGCTGGTAGCGATGTAGGATAACCATTATAAAACGTCCTATAGGCTGTCATTGCCGCGGCAGCAGCTCGCAGATCACTCACGAGCTCCGTCTGGGCTGCACGCTGACGCCACGCACCATACCCCACAATCGACGCCGACACCAAGATCGCTAGTATCGCCACCACTGTCAAAATCTCAACCAGCGTAAACCCTCGCTTATTCATGCCTTCATCATAACATAAGCGTCTTGGAGAGTACAGATGGTATTACTGTGTTTTGTCGATACATGATCGCCCACCCGCATTCACTGTCTAATCTGGATTACTCTACGCCAAGTAGCTGATAATCTCATCTGCCACTGCGATAGCCGATGGATAGGTGCTCGTGTCAATCGGGCCACCAGGCGTTAGATCGTGGCTAGCCAGCACCGCTGGAAATTGCTGCATGCTGTCCATGTCATCCTCGCCATCACGCATAAATTCTTCGAAGCTCTGAATCACCGCTGCATCGCGCCCAGCACGCCGCCTCGCCTCGGCCACTCCCTTAAAGCGCTCGTAGCGGAGTTCATCTGGCGCTGTGAGCACAACCGTCCGGTAGCGATCACCCAGTCGCTCTTTCAAGCGGCAAGCACTGCGGTAGTCACGCAGGCCATCGAGCACCACTAGCTCCACACCAGGCCGCTCAAGTAACTCCAGTGCCCGGTCGGCCAGCAAGCTCGGTGCAGACTCCGTCATAATCTGCAGGACGCGCAAATAATCGCTCCGCTTGCGCAGCGTGATGTGATGGCTCGCGGCATATTCGCGCAAGACATCGCTCGGGCGAAACAAAACAACCCCGGCACCCAGCCGCGGCATTAGCTCACGAATTGTTGATGATTTGCCGGCGAGTTCTCGCCCAGTAATATTCACAATTTGGATGGTTCGAGTAGATCTCATACCCTCTATTGTAGCATGGCATCTGCGGCAGAAATACCTCAAAAACGGCAAATTTATGGTATTTGTTCTATTTTTGGCTCACGACCTCTGGTATACTCTCATTTATGCCTGCCGTTTTATTCGATGAGATATGATGATTCATCTCTATACTAAGCGCCGCACTCTCGCGCTAAAGGGGTGAATGTTCTAGAAAAGCATTCATTTTATGCAGCTGAACTAGCATCAGAAAGCGTGTGAAGTGAGCTACTGGGCTATAAAATGAGGGCGTCTCGGTATTTACAGTAAGATATATTATTGCATCATTATATAGAATATTGTGTATTATATGTTATTACCCCTGTTTTTTGGCACATTATGCAATATTGTGCGTTATTTTGCCATTTTCCTCTTCCCTTTTTGCGACCTCTGTTGTATAGTGAATGGACTATGAGTACACAACAGAGAACAAACAGGGGTGAAAGATCACCACGTTCTTCATCAACACCCTATTATAAAAAATATGACAGCGATAACCACCCTCCCTTGATAGAGGATCCTAGACCACAAGATCCCGAAACTAAGGGTGTTTCGCGGCGAGTTGTCATTGGTGCAGCAGCTCTTGTATTTGGTGCTGTAGCCGGCCTTGCAGCAATGCAGTCAAAAGATAACCACGATCAGCACTCTTCTGCCGCCGAGCACCAACCCACCCCCGAAGAGCAAGCCACTCAGGTAGTCGATGCGTATAGCGATTACCTCAGCCAGCGCGAAGCCTACGAAGCAGGCCAGGTCACTCAGGAGCCCCAGCCACCGGTTGAGCTAAGCAATATTACTACACGACAGGTTGAGGCTGGCGACAGCATCGGTAGTGTGGTAGACCGGCACATCGCCACACTCGCCGAAGCAGATACATTCCATGCTAAGCCCGAGCAAGATGGCGTGACTAATGCTGCATCGACCCGCGTTGCTGAGCTCTGCCTGACCGATGGCGACACGCGCTACGAGCTCCAGCCTGGCGACACCGTGACACTCGCGCAATACCAGGGTTTTGTTATACCACTGACAGTCAACCCACACGAGCCAAGCTCCGGCGTGTCACTGCACACTCTCGAGCCATAACTATTCATGCGCTGTAATAAACCAGCCAGCCACTCTGGCTGGTTTTTTGGTATGAGCATAGCCAGTTCGTTCTCTAACATCAAGAGTGGTATAATAACATATACGATGCAAATGGAGCAGGTGCAAGCACTGATTTTTACGATTCGCGAGGCGGATGCCACGCGGCTCAATGATCTCGCATATGCCGAGAAAACGGTGCGCACACTTGCCGAGCTGGCTGACCTGCACGCACTGGAGTCTGTCTCGCATCAGTTCTCGCCGCAGGGCGTGAGTGTGTCGTTGCTGCTCGCGGAGTCGCACGCCACCATCCACACCTGGCCCGAGAGTTGCGGAGCATACCTCAGTATTGCCACGTGCCGACCACTGAGCGAGGATACAATTGAGACTCTCCGCCAATCCATTGCAGACGCATTTTATACCAATACTATAACGATCGAAAGCGCTATCTTATGACCAAACGCACCAAAGCTCGCCTCAAAATCAACGATGTCTTGCGTGGCAAACGAACCAACTTCCGCGCGGTGGGTTGCTTATTGTTTAAAGAAGACAACCCCGAGACCAAGCAAGCCTCCTACTGGGAAGAATGGGAGCTAACGGGCCTCGAAAATTACGATAGCTGGGTAGAATACGACCACGATAGCAAGGTTGTGTCGCTCTACGAGCCGGTGCGGTTTGCCCAGCAGCTTGAGCCAGAGCACCTGGCTGCGGGCAATGAGTTTACCATTACGCTCGAGGATGGCACCGCACAGACCATTACCGTTGCAGAGGCCGGCGAAGGCACCATTATGGCTATCCGCGGCAAGAACGCCTACCAGGTCTTTGAGGGTGAGCCCATGGCCTACGCTAGCCTGCACTACACCGACACCGAGACCGGCGCTACCACCACCTACACGGTCGAAAAATACAACCGGCGTGAGTACGATGTCTACCGCAAAACGCCGCTCAGCGACGCGCAGCAGAAGGAATTATTTGGCCGCCTCATCCGCCCACGCAACTGGCCGCTATTTTGGCGCTGGGTGATGATCATCAGCCTTGTTGGCGCACTGCTCTTTGCTATTTACGATGAGTTCTTTGGCCACGATGATTCGCACGGCAGCGGCACCTACCACGGGCGCAGCGTCTATGGCGGTGGCAGTGGCGGCGTAGGCAAGTAACCTGGGCGCGAAAGGCACACAGACACTATGGCACATACTCGCGTCGCGCCACCAGGCACCAAGCGTATCACCAACAAGGAAAATATCGCGCTGTTTGCGGCGGCGCTGCTGGTGGCAATTGGCGGGCTTATCTACGAGCTCATCTTGGGTACGGCTGCCTCATACCTGGTGGGTGATTCAATCCTGAGTTTTAGCCTGGCAACTGGTATAACCCTCTTCGGCATGGGGGTGGGGTCGCTGCTGGTGCGGCATATCCGCTGGCACCCAGCCACGAGCTTCGCCGTGAATGAAATCCTGCTCGGGCTGGTGGGTGGTAATTCGGTACTGCTGCTATACAGCGCCTTTAGCTTGAGCAAGCTACACTGGCCAGTATTTGCGCTGATTAGCCTGGTGATTGGTGTGCTGATCGGCCTGGAGATCCCGCTGCTCGTCAAGATGTTTACCCGCTACGGCCGACCATCTTCGGTGGAGCTCCTCAGTAAGGTGCTCGCGATCGATTACTTTGGCGCGCTGGTGGCTTCGCTGATCTTCCCACTCTTCCTGTTACCCAGCCTTGGCCTGATGCGCAGCACCTACCTGATCGCCACGCTTAACATCGCCGTGGCAGTGCTGATTCTATTACAACTCAAGACTTCGCGTAGGCTTCTAACTGCCAGTGTGGTCGCGACCATTCTGCTGCTGGGGCTATTCTTTGGTGCCAGCTGGCTGGAGCATCGCATTGATACCAAGGCCTATAAAGACCCAGTCATTCTCTACCAGCAGTCGGCTTACCAAAAGATTGTCCTCACCAAGTACAAGCAGGATTTACGCCTGTATCTGAATAACAATCTGCAGTTTTCTAGCCTGGATGAAGCCCGCTACCACGAAACGCTGGCTGGTGCGGCAATGACGGCGGTCAAGCAGCCCAAAAACGTGTTGATTATGGGCGGTGGCGACGGGCTGCTCGCGCGCGAGATCCTTAAGTACCCGAGCGTAGAGCACATCACCCTGGTGGATATCGACCCAGCTATGACGCAGCTGGCGCGCACCAATCCCCTGCTGACTGAGCAAAACAAGCGCTCGCTTGCTAGCCCCAAGGTGCGCGTCGTCAATGAGGACGCTTTTTTATTTGCCTTCAATACACACCAGGCGTATGACGCCATTCTGATCGACCTGGTCGACCCGTCTAACGACCGCTTAGCCAAGCTCTACTCGCAGCAATTCTACCGCCAGGCTGAGCGTATTCTCAGCCCCAGTGGCGTGATGATCACCCAAGCGACGTCATCGTACTTTTCGCCACACGCCTTCGCGATGGTGGCTAGCACCGTCGCATCCGCCCAGCCCCAGCGGCATATCACGCCCTTTAGCATTAATGTGCCTTCCTTTGGCGAGTGGGGCTTTGTGCTGTCGACCAAGGATAAAGCCAGCCTGCTGAGCCAGCCGCTGCCGCCTGGGCTCAGCTACACCGATACCAAACTGCTCGACTACGCCCTGCGCCAGCGCCCCGCTAGCCTACCCCCAGCCGGCATCTCGACCCTGCTAACGCCACGAATCATCGACGTCTATAACCGTGATATGGCGCAGTGGCGGTATCAATAAAGAACACTCTGTGTGGAGCCTTGAAGCATAGCTCTTCCCTGGTATTAATCTCTAATCACAATTCATCATGTGCAGGTATATAGTCTAGCCAAAACTAACCCGTCAGAGCTGCCACATTCCTTGCTTTACTCATCAACACCCACCAATTCTCCTATACTATTGGGATATTTTGCGTATGTTTGCTCTGCAGACTGGTATATCGTATGATATATTCATGTATCATAAACGACCACGCGAACAAGCCCGCCATTATGACATCCAGTGGCACCGCCAAACAGGTGTGTTTTACCCTGAGCAACTATCATCAGAAACACCAACTGTTGGTGTTTCTGCCAATACCTGGCGCGAGTACATGGATCTGATACGCAAAGCAGCTGCCGATCGCTTCATCAGCCCCGAACTCATGACGACGGCAGACATAGATCTGCTTGAAATCCCAGGCCAACGTGATGTGGTAGATGATCGCCTCGCCAAGCTAGAGGAACTCTCTACCTCTATGCCCACAGCGGAGCTTGTGGTAGGCACACCAGAGTACCACCCGGATGGAATTTACAACTCACTTGTTATTATCAAAAATGGTACACGCCGCATACTTGAGCGCAAACGCACGATTTTTAGCTCAGCCGAGCAGGGGATATTCACCGCAAGCAACACATTGCAGCAGCGGTGCACCCGCACGTTATCTGCTGTGTGTGCCGATCTAGTGGGTTATGGCATGCAATACCCCCAATACCCCAAACTCCCCCAAGACACTCGTGCCATCCACGCCAGCTGCTGCTGGGCGACACCGCTCGAGGAGGGAGCTCGCTATGCCGCAGCGCCAGATGAAAAACGCTACACCAGCACCATGACGCGCACGCTTGACCATCTCTTCGCGCACTATCCACAGCTACAGCAGGTCATAGTCGTCGATCGCACTCCACCCAGCACAGCCATCCCACCGCTCAACTGCGTGGCGCGGCGGAAGACGCATAATGGTATAATAGGGTCATGACACAATACGAAGGAACCAAACTCATCGACTTTACACCTATAGCCAAAGTTGACGCATTGCAGATTATTGACATTATCCCCGGCACTGGTGCCGAGGTACCAGCTGGCGCAACCATCACCGCACATTATACTGGTGCACTGTGTAAAAATGGCATCATCTTCCAGAGCAGCCACGACTTTGGTCAGCCCGTCACCTTCGGCCTCGACCAAGTCATTCGCGGCTGGACAGAGGGCGTGCCTGGCATGAAGGTCGGTGGCATGCGCCGGCTCATCATCCCAAGTGAGATGGCCTATGGCTCCGTTCGCGCTGCCGCTAACATTCCGCCCAATAGCGATCTCGTGTTCGACATTGAGTTGATGGATATCAAATAACAGAGGCTAGCGCGCAATAAGAAGCTCATACTAGGTGAGCTTTTTGTTTTCTTTGTAGATTTGCTTGAGGCGTTTGAGGAGTTCGTCGTTATCCATGATATTAACTATTATAGCTTATTGTTGAGATTTTTCAATACGCTGAATAATCTCTACTAGCCGAATTGCACTGGGTAAATAATTCGGATATGCATGTCTCAGATTATTTATATCCCCAGCTGCAACAAGCACAGGATAATACTCAGGGTGTTCATTTTCAAGCTCCTTTAGTTTTTTTGTTGCTTCAGTGAATTTATTTTTTGCAAAACCAAACAAAAGTATCTTTTTCTCTTTCGTGTCTATAGCTAAGATGGTATAGTGAAACTTCCGCCTCTTACTCTGTTCCAAGCCGTCAACTTGACTTATTGTGCTGACCCATGCACTGATCTTATCGACAGCTTCGAGTCTCTTTGCAAGCTCTGTCGTTTGCTTAAACAGATCTTGAGGATTCAAATTTCGGTGCTGCAATAGAGTAGGCTTATTCTCAACGAGCGCAATAATAGACGATATGTATCGAAAGAGTTCCAACCATCCCTTATCGCCCTGCCCAGCCTTCAAATTCTCTCCTCTCATAACACTTACGATCTCAACACCAGTTGCCCATGCGTGTTGTAACTCTGTGCGAATCTGCATCTCGATCTGAAGACTCTTCCAATACTGATCATTTTCGTTACTTACTGGTACGTTATAAAACTCAAATACTAAGTGTATACCTCTGTAACCACTTTTTTGTGGTTTTTCTATATAATCTCTAGTTAACTTATTTTTGAGTTTATAAGAAAAAGATCCCTCTTGGTATACTCTTTTCATTCGATAAACTTGTTCAATATTCTGCATAACTATTCGGACACCACCGACGTCTTGCATGCGACTCAGATTCATATCCTGTTGACGATTGCTAATCTTATCAATGATTGTCTGTAACCTCTTGAGTCGACGCGCTACCACTGCATCTTGATAAATCATTTTTCGTTTTTTACGCAATGTGACATTAAACCTTTGCATTGGACGCTCGTGGCTCATACGCCACTGGTCGACAAATGCACGTGCCTCTGCATATTCAAGAGTATTTGTTTTGTGAGAACGGAGAATATTACCCGCCTTATCTATCTGGGTCTTGCTATACTTAATAGGCTTCTTTTGTTTACTCACAGTCTCTATTATATACCTCTAAAAATACAAATAGCCACCCTTTCCAGGTGGCCATTCGCAATGCAGCTGTAACTATAGCGTCATGCTACTTCTTGTCGCTGCTTTTGTCGTCGACAACTTCGCCTTCGACGGGTTCGTCTTTGCCAGGCTTTTTGTCTGTAGCTTTCGCTTTGGCGTCAGCTTCTTCTTCGGCTTTTTTGTCCTCAGCTTGCTGCTGATAGAGCTTAGCCCCGATAGACATCGTCACGTCGCCCAGCGCCTTGGTGGCAGCCTCAAGCTCGTCTTTGTCTTCTGCATTCTTATGCTTCTCAGCTTCGGCAATGGCATCTTCCAGCGTCTTCTTGTCGTCGCTCGAGATCTTGTCCTTAAACTCATCGGGCATTTTCTTTGCCTGGTAGATGGCATTCTCGAGGTGGTTCTTGGCGTCGATTGCTTCACGCTTCTTCTTATCTTCATCGGCGTGGAGCTCAGCTTCCTTCTGTGCCTTCTCAATATCTTCCTTGCTCATGTTGCCAGAGTTTTGGATGGTGATCGACTGCTCTTTGCCTGTGCCTTTGTCCTTAGCGGTAACACTGAGAATACCATTGGCGTCAATGTTAAAGGTCACTTCAATCTGTGGCACACCGCGTGGTGCTGGTGCAATACCGTCAAGCACGAAGCGACCTAGACTCTTGTTGTCGTTGGCAAACTCGCGCTCACCCTGCAAAACATGAATCTCTACTTGCGGCTGGTTGTCTGCTGCGGTTGAGAACACTTCGCTCTTACTGGTTGGCACAGTGGTGTTGCGGTCAATTAGTTTGGTCGACACACCGCCCATTGTCTCAATGCCGAGGCTTAGCGGTGTCACATCCAGCAGCAGCACATCCTTGACGTCACCAGCTAGCACACCGCCCTGGATGGCTGCACCAACAGCCACTACTTCGTCTGGGTTGACACCCTGCATTGGGTCTTTGCCAAACAGCTTCTTCACCCGCTCGACCACTGCTGGCATACGAGTCATACCACCAACCATGACGATGTTGCCGATATCAGACTTGCTCAGCTTTGCATCTTTGAGCGCTTTTTCTACTGGCCCATCGAGGCGGTCGAGCAGATCCTTCACTAAGTCCTCAAGCTTAGCTCGTGTCAGGCTCATCTCGAAGTGCTTTGGCCCATCAGCATCAGCGGTGATGAATGGAATGTTAACTTCGTATTCAGTGACTGTCGATAGCTCCT
>CALHVV010000061.1 GCA_938036915.1 uncultured Candidatus Saccharibacteria bacterium | reverse complement strand
CGCTACATCGTAATGCGGCGTGGCGCACCGCGCTGAATGCGGTTAGCGGGCATTGGTGCTCGTGCTGGCGGATGAACAGCGGCGGACTGTCGACTGTAGGCGGCATTTGGCTGCGGAGGTGCTTGAGTATACGTTGGCGCTGCTGGAGCGGGCAATGCAGCTGGTGGATGGTAATACGCCGTTGAAGGTTGGTGCTCTACTTGCTGAGACGGCACAGTAATGCGTTGCTGAGGTTGCTGGCGAGGTTCTGGTTGTGCTCGGTGGTGCTGCGGTGATTGCGCAGAGGTAGCTTGGGGTTGTATCTTGGCCCGAATGTGCTGGGCTTTTTTGTGATTGCCAGCGCGTTCGTAGCCTTCAGCCAGGAGCTGATATGTTTGGGTGCCAGGCTCTAGCTTGGCAGCTCGCTCGAGTGACTCTAGCATTTTCTTACTATGGCCGAGCTTTTCCTGTACCTTGGCATAGGCAATATGCCGCGCAGCCAGCTTGTCCTCCATTGCCAGTGCTTGTTCAAAGGCGAGAGCAGCTTTGTCGTAGCGCTTGGTTTCGTAATAGATGAGGCCAACGTTATGCAAGCTCGAAGCGCTTGGCTCTAAACTTTGAGCGATCTCAAAACACTCAATCGCATCATCGAAGGCCTTCTGCTTGGCGTATAAAATACCAAGACGATTATATGCGGTTGCATTACGCTCATCTACCCGCAGAATCGTGAGCAGTGCCTTCTCGGCGCGGAGATAACGACGATCGCGGAGTGACTCCTGAGCCACCTCCCACAGGCGATCAAGCTTACCTGAGAGGCGCATTGGTAATTGTGAGGTGGTCTCGGCAACTGATTGCTGCTGCCACAAGGCAAAAGCGCCAGCGCAGGCTACCAATAATAATCCATACATAGTTATAGTATACCACATGCCAGCAGCTGAATCCGCACGCTGGCATTGGCAGTAATGCGCTCGTGTGCGCGTGCGATATATTCTGCCTGGGTAAGCAGCTGCCGCGATGGTTGCGTCCGAAGTGTATGCCATATAATGTGCAACACACACTCAAGTAAGAGCAATGCACGAGCTCGATCGTGGCTATAGCGCTGCCCAATCACGATGCGTTGGCGGGTAGCACCAGTGATATATTGGCGCGCGTCGGTCATTGCCAGAGCAATGGTGCGAAACTCCTCGCTATTGGCAGCCAAGCGTGCGATCGTCGCAGGTTGCTGCTGCGCAATAAACTGTAGCTGGGCGCGGCACGTCGGGTCAATAATGCCAAGTTGATCAAGCTGATTGGCTGTTTGAGCTCGCTGAGGTGGAATAATGTGGACGGTTTGGACGCGTGAGCGAATTGTTGCCAGCAAGCGTTGAGGTTGATGGCTGGTGAGGATGAGATGAAGTGCGTGAGGCGGCTCTTCGAGGAGTTTAAGGAAGGCATTTTGGGCGGCAGGTGTCATCCGGTCGGCATCGTCAATAATGACAAATTGCCGAGCCATTGCCTTGCCCTGAGTAAGTGTGTGAAGCGAGCGGATGTCGTCAACGCGAATTGTCCCGCGTTGCTGGTCGTTGTGTCCCTGGCTAGTATGAGGCCGGAGGATAAGTGCGGTGCGGCCTGCAACCTGCTGTGCTGCAGTCATAAGCCCAAGCCCAGGCGCACCAACAAGAAGCAATGACTGTGGTGGCTGCTGCGCTAGCTGGGCAAGACGCTGCTCGGTGCGGGGGTTATAGACGAGCGATGGCATCGGCTCCCTCAGGAAAGAGTGCCATAAAGGCGGCTGGCGGTGGTGCAACAAACGTCTGGCGCAGGCCAGCACGAGTCGTGATTTCGAGCTGGTAGGCGTGCAGAAGGAGGCGCTCCCCTGCCGATCCATAGACGCGATCACCAACAATCGGTGTACCAATATACGCTAGATGGACGCGCAGCTGATGTGTCCGGCCAGTGCGGGGGCGCAGAGCGAGTAAGCTCAGGCTGGGCTGCGTGGCGAGTACTTTGTAGATTGTTTGGGCAGATTTGCCGCGTGGATCGGCCCGGAAGGTACTTGGCGCGGCTGGGTTGCGCCCCAGCGGGACATCAATCTTGGCTTGCTGCTGACGGGGTTGCCCTGCCACAACCGCTAGATATGTCTTCTTGGCGTGGCGCTCGGCGAATTGCTTTTTGAGCCGCTGGAAAGCCTCGGGCGTACGTGCGCCAATCATCACCCCGCTGGTATCGCGGTCTAGCCGATGCACAATCCCTGGCCGATTTGTCTCCAGCCCAACCGAAGTATAACGCCGGAAGAAGTCCGCAACCGTAAACTCATCATTGAGCGCACCCTTGCTATGTGTGAGGACACCGGCTGGCTTATTGATAACGATCACATCATCATCGATGTAGAGGATGGGGAGGGTTTTGTCGCTATAGTCGACCGCGTTAGGCAGGTTGATGGCGATACTATCAGTCTCTGCTACGAGCTGGCGCGGCTGGCAGATGACTCTATCGTTGACAGCGACGTGACCAGCCTTGATATGCTTTTGCCAGGTGGAGCGACTGGTCTCGGGGTAGCGAGCCGCAAGTAGGCTATCAAGGCGCTGGGTGGTGCGCTGCTGCTGGAAGAGGTAAACGTCTTTACCTTTGAACGGTAGGCCGTAGGTCGTGATGTCGCTGAGTGGATTGGAAAGGATCTCCCCTGTTGCATCACTTTTTGCGGTGTAGATCTGCTGCATGATGTAGGATGCATGATCCTCCGCTGTGTCGTCGATGAGCAAAAAGTACTGCCGGCGGTCGAAGCGAAAGCGCACTAGCTGGTTGATAGGCTGTGGGTGGCTACTGGCGATTTGGTCGATGTGGCGCGGGACATTATCGTCAGTTGCTTGACGAAACTGGCGTAAGATAGCAAGGAGGTCGCTTGATGTGATTTTCATACAATGACTCCATCTTGCGCTATGCTCATGATGTGCTCCGCAGGCCAACCGCCTTTTGTACGCGGAGGAGCGTGATGCTAGCGACCTCATTCATTGCTCGCTCAGAGCGCTCGAGAGTAGCAAGCAGTGTCTCGTCGGAGATACCTGCGAGCCGCGCTTGAAAATCAGTGAGGAAGGTAGTCACCGCCTCAGCCACCGCACGCTTGAGTGGGCCATATTGGGTCTGCCCTACCCACTCGGCATTTACCTCATCTTGCGGACGGTTGGTTAAGATTGCAAGCAGTTGAAGTAGATTAGTAATGCCTGGCTGATGCTGCCAGTCGAAGTTGATAACGCCAAGCGAGTCTGTCGTGGCAGCCATGATCTTTTTGCGCGCTTGGGCGGGGGTATCAGCAAGGTTAATCTTGGACTTTTGGTCGTTTGAACTCTTACTCATCTTCTTTTCTGGGTTCGTCAGGCTGCGAATGCGTAGACCGGTGTCGCGCTGGATGAAGGCGGTTTGCTTGGCAGTTGGCTCTGGAACAGTGAAGAGCTCGCCAAACTTATGATTCATGCGCAGTGCAATATCTCGCGTAATCTCCAGGTGCTGGAACTGATCTTCACCAACTGGCACCCATCGGGCGTTGTAAAGAAGGATATCAGCTGCCATTAGGACAGGGTAATTAAAGAGCCCAACGGTGACATTATTGTTATCAGCTGATTTTTCTTTAAATTGCGTCATGCGGCTCATCTCGCCAAAGCCAGTAAAGCAGTCCAAAATCCATGTGAGTTCACTGTGTGCTGGGATAAAGCTCTGCCGGTAGAGAAACGTATGTTCGTCGGTGATGTCAAGCCCTGCCGCGATGAAATACTTGAGATTGGTTAGCGTATTCTCGTAGAGCGTCGTGTGATCGATCGGTGTGGTAAAGCTGTGGAGGTCGGGCACAAACATATTGAGCTGGTAGTGCCCAGCGTAGTGCTGCTGCAGCTGTACCATTGGCACAAAGGCACCAAGATAATTGCCAAGCGTTGGCTCTTCATTGCTACGAATTCCGGTGAGGATAACTTCTTTGGACATATACGTAGTATAGCATTTTCGGTGGCGAGTTTGAATAAGCGGTCAGAACACGCAGTATATGAGGTACTATACGAAACGATATCATTGACATAAAGTAGCGTTTCTGGTTAGCTAGATAGTAAGGATTCGTTTCGAGCAATCGATACGAGAGGAGTGAAGAAAGACGACGGGAGAACACCGCGAACGACACTCATAATGTACTGTGTATTGATTTGCTAATGTCAAGAAAAACCTAAGGAGTACCATGCTAAAAACTATCAAAACGAAAAAAAATACGACAAAATATACTCTTGTTGCGCTGGTGGCGGGCTTTGCGCTGCTGAGCGTTGGGTCGAGTTATATTCACGCACGATCTGCACAGAACTCTAGCAATAGCAATCTATCTAACATTACTGCCAACACCAATACTGATGGATTCCAGCAATCAAACCACTACAATACGCCAAAAGGCTTCATGAATGACATCCAGACGATCTTCAAAGGAACGGATGACTACTATCACCTTTACTACTTGCTCAATAAAAACTATAAGTCGAGCAACGATGGTACCGAGTGGTACCATATTCGCACCAAGGATTGGGAACATTTTGAAGATCTTGGTGTGGCGATTCCTAAATTTGTTAACGGCTGGTCGGCAGTTGCCTCGGGTTCGGTGTATCAGAACAGCAATGGATTTTTCCGTGACTTACCCAAAACGGCAATAATTGCCTACTTTACGAGCTATACTGAGACTGGTCAACACCAATATGTCGCATATTCGCTCGATGATGGTCGCACCTACCACCCGTATAATCACAGCCAGCCAGTTATGAAGGCGAAGTCCAAAGAGCAGAACTTCCGCGACCCACACGTCTGGTACAATGAATCTACCAAGAAGCTAATGATGTATCTGGCTGAGGGCGATAAGGTTGGTATCTACTCAAGTACTGACGGAAAAAAGTGGGAGTACCAGGGTGCAACCATGCTCAACGGTAGCACACTTGATGGCAAAGATCTTGGCCTTATTGAGTGCCCTAACCTCAAGAGCTTTTATGATCCACAAACAAAGACTACCAAGCATGTGCTGCTTTTTGGAGCTAATGGCTATCAATATGGTTCGACAACCGGCAGCTACTACATGATTGGCCACCTCGAAGCCAATGGTAACTTTGTCGCCGAGCAGCAACCAGAGCGGCTTGACTATGGAACGGATTACTACGGCGCTAACTACTACCAAGAAAGCCCAACACGCGTTAAGAGTATTGGCTGGATGGGTAACTGGGAGTACTCACAAGGACAGATTCTGAAGGATGACGGCCAAGAGGCGAAGCATATCGGCTCGATGAGCTCAACCCATTCCCTCTCGATGACCCAAAAGGATGGAAAGTATGTGGTGCGGTCGCGCTTAATCAATAACAATGCCCGCACCAGCGGTCTCCGCACAAAGCACTCGGCCCGAACGTCGAAAACGGCACCTGATGGCTACCACAAAGAGTTGCTCAAAGTTAATCGCAAAGCTTCGCAAGAGATTAGCCTTCACTTTGCAAACAATACGGCCAATACGAAAGGCCACGTTCGAGTCTTTATCAATCAAAACGACAGTCGCGTGAGTGTTGACCTTAACACCGAGACTGGCACCTACGAGGTGAAACGGAATAGCTCGAAGATTACCGGTGAAGCGAAAAATAAGTACGAGAAGGCGTATGCAGTATATAATAATTGGCAAAATCGCCAGCGCTACTTCGTCTATCTTGTTGCCGACAAAGGAAGCCTTGAGATTGCTATGCCAGATGGGCAGATCTATTCGCTAATGAAGCTATCAAGTGATCCAAACATGCAAGTTGTGGTGGAGTCAAGTACTGATAATAGCGTATCGGCGACACTATGTGATTTCCAAAACAAAACACGGTAACATAACAGGAAAAAATTTTTCTCTAACGAAATAATAGAGCTCTCTTCTACAGCAAGGGGGCTTTATTATATCAGGAAAGGTGTAGTAGTATGCAGCACTGCATTATACTATATAGGAATAGCGAGCTTATTGTTCGAGGTGTTTGGCAATAAGTTTGGCATAGCGTTTGCGAATCTCGTGGCCAGTGATGGCTGTCTCAATCACCACATTGCGACGCTGGCGCTGGATTGCCTTAAAGTGCTTTGGTATCATCACTGCATCGAGTGTACCGTAGAGAATCGTTATCGGTAGCGGCGGTAGATTACAGGCATCACCGAGCGAGGTTTGGAGTAAAATGCTATTACGTGCTGTCTTGGCGTATGGCGAAAACCCTTCGCGGCTGATATGAAAATTCTTCTGCGTCCGTTTGTATTGATTGACTGCGCCGATGAGCTTTGGTGATGCGTTGATCGCCTTAAGAAATCCTTTACCGATTGTCTTGAGGAGCGCCTCGCGTAGTGGGCGCTTAGCAATATCGCTTGGTAGATAGATTGGTGGTGAGCACAGCACAAGCTTTTGAACGCGGCGAGGAAACAGCTTGGTGTATTCAATTGCGACTAGTGTACCAAGTGAGTGTCCACACAAGATCACCTGGCGCAGCGGCGCAGCATGGCGAATCGTTTTGCGCAGGGCACGCGCATGATCGGTCAGGGTGTAATCGGGCCAGGCAGGCTTGCGCGATTGGCCAAAGCCTAGCAAATCAACTGCCAAGACTGGTTGGTCGCTAAGCTGGTTTAACACGTCTTGCCAAATATTATGATTTACCCCGATACCGTGTATAAGGACAATAACTGGTCGAGATATGTCGTGCCAATCGCCAAATACCTGGGTATGCAGCGGATACGCCAGGCCAAATAGTTCGTGGAGTTTGTCATACATACTAGTGTGATATTGTATCATTTTTTGCAGGATGGCCGCAAAAGAATGGTGACATTATGCATATAAGGGGCTTGTTAACACTTCTAGTGTCTAGAAGCTACACTCTATCTCACTACCCTTAGTAATATTTTACTATAGCAAATACCCTGCCATGTTGACAGGGTATGTTATGAAGCAGGCAAGAATGCTTAACGCTTCGAGTACTGCTCGCGTTTGCGGGCGCTGCGCAAACCGTATTTTTTGCGCTCTTTTTCGCGCGGGTCGCGGCGCAAGAATTCAGCCTTCTTGAGTGTGCCGCGCAGGTCTGGTGCACCAACGGTAATCGCTTTAGCGATTGCCATCTTGATAGCATCAACCTGACCGCTGAGGCCACCACCCTTCACCAGGACGGTCACATCAAACTCTTTTTGCTTACCAACCAAGGCCAGTGGGTCAGTCACTTCAGCTAGCAATGTCTTGTTACCTGATAGGTAGTCAAGCGCCGACTTGCCATTGATCGTTACATTTCCCTTACCTTTGACCAGTCGAGCGCGGGCAGTAGCGCTTTTGCGCCGGCCAAGACCATAGTCGTATGTTGCTTGTGCCATTTATTGTACCTCTACTTTCTCTGGTTGCTGTGCGGTGTGGGCGTGCTCTTCGCCAGCAAAGACGCGGAGACGAGCCAGGCGATCTGCTGCAAGCTTATTCTTGGGTAGCATACCCTTCACAGCAGCAGTGATGATACGCTCTGGTGCGTTTTCGCGCACTTCCTTGAGCTGAGCGTCTTTGATGCCGCCAGGGAAACCACTGTGGTGGTAGTAAATCTTGTCCGTCTCTTTCTTGCCAGTCACAACAGCCTTAGCTGCATTGATGACGACAACGTAATCGCCCCCATCAACGTGCGGCGTGTAAGTTGGCTTGTATTTGCCCACCAAGTACTGCGCGATGGTTGTTGCGGTGCGGCCAAGTGGTGCTTGGCTTGCGTCGATCAAAATCCAGCGCCGGCTAACATCAGCTGGCTTCTGCGAAAATGTTTTGTAAGCCATAACTACTTCGCCTCCTTTGTGGTTGCCTCGGGCTTAGGCATTGGCTTGAGCTCGTCAACAAACTCAATCACTGCCATCTGCGCGCCATCACCACGGCGCAGACGTGTCCGATACACACGCACGTGGCCGCTTGGCCGATGGCTGAGTTGCGGGGCAATCTGGTCGACCAATTTGGTCGCGGCAGCTTGTGTGCTGAGCCCAGCAATGACAGCGCGGCGATGCGCGAGGTCACCCTTCTTAGCTTTGGTAATGAGCTTTTCGATGTAGCGCACCAACTCCTTGGCCTTTGGCAGCGTTGTTTCGATTCGCTCCTCAACAACCAAGCTGGTTGCCAGGCCTTTGAGCAGGGCTCGACGTTGATCGCGTTCGCGGCCGAGCTTGCGCCCTTTGTATCCGTGTCGATGCATTTAGAGCTCCAATTCTGCTAGTTTATCTTTTACTTCGTCGAGGGCTTTGCTGCCAAAGCCTTTGAGCTCGCGCAGGTCCTGCTCCGTCAAAGTGACGAGGTCGTGGACGGTGCGGATCTCATTGTTGATGAGCGCGTTTGCGGTGCGGGCACTGAGGCCGAGGTCTTCGATCGAGGTGTTCAGCTCGTTATCTTCCTCAGCAGTTTGAGTGCCAAGTGCTGGTGCTGATACAACAGTTGTGCTACCAGCAAGAGCGGTATACTGATTGACCAAAATCGCCGCAGCTTGCTCGAAGGCATCGCGTGGCGTTAAGCTACCGTCAGTCTCGACGGTCATCTCAAGCCGCTCTAGGTTGGTTTCTTGGCCAACACGAGTTGGATCGACCTTGAAGCGCACACGCGTCACAGGGCTAAACTGCGCGTCCATGGCGATCATGTCGCTGTGCAGCCGGTTGGCACTCGACTCTTCGATCGGGTAGTACCCCCGACCAGCCTCGGCCACCAGATCAATAACGACATTAGCCTGTGGGTCGTCAATTGTGCAGATAACGTGCTCAGGGTTGACAACCTCAACCTCAGCATTAGCTGCAATATCCCCAGCGGTTACTGCACCAGCGCCTTGCTTCTCAAGCCGCAGCTCGACTGGCTCATCACTGTGCACAACCAAGTCGACACCTTTGAGGTTAAGCATGATGTCAACAACATCTTCTTTGACGCCAGGCACGGTGGTAAACTCATGTGTCGCACCCTGCATTCGGAAAGCCGTAAAGGCTCCGCCGCGGATACTACTCAGCAATACCCGGCGCAAGCTGTTGCCCAGCGTGTTGCCGTAGCTGGCGTGCAGTGGCTCAATGACAAACGTGCTGCTGTGCGGCCCATTGTCATCGATGCGCGCCAACGCTGGATCGTGAATTAATTTAGACATGTACAAAATTCTCCTTACCCTTGTTAGCGTGAGTAGTACTCAACAATCAGTTGCTCGTTGATACCAGCCTCAGCTTCTTCGCGCTTTGGCTCGCCCGATACTTCGATCTTGAGTTTTTTGATATCGCTCTTGAGCCAACTTAATGGTGGTTGGGAGGTGTTGCCGTAGATGTCGTCAATTGCAGTAAAGTAGCCAGACTTTGCACTCTTTGGCCGAACGGTAATGACATCCCCTGCCTTGAGGCGGATTGATGGAATATCGACGCGGCGACCATTAAGCTCAAAGTGACCGTGACTCACCAGCTGCCGGGCCTGGCGACGACTTGTCGCAAAGCCAGCACGGTACACAGCGTTGTCGAGCCGGAGCTCGAGGAAGCGGAGCAAGTTCTCGCCACTCAGGCCTGGCTTGCGAGTTGCTTCGTTCATCAGCTTAGCAAACTGCTTTTCTAGCAGGCCGTACATGCGGCGTACCTTCTGCTTTTCGCGCAGCTGCGTTGCGTACATGCTTGGCTTGCTCTGACGGCCGTGAGCGTGCTCGCCTGGAATACCGCTCTTGCGCGCCAAAATCTTGTGTGCCTTGGGGTGAAGCGCTACGCCTTCGCGGCGGCTCTGCTTCACGATTGGGCTTCTATCTCGTGCCATTTACGCCCTCCTTGCCTTTCGTGGGCGAACGCCACCGTGTGGCACACCCGTTACATCTTTGATGCTATTGACGGCAATGTCGAAGTTGCTCATTGCGCGAATTGCCGCATCTCGGCCCAGCCCAACACCCTTGACGAATACATCAACGGTGCGGACGCCATAGCTACTCTTGGCAGCTTCTGCGGCTTTTTCTGCAGCAATCTGTGCTGCGTAGGCTGTGCCCTTCTTACTCCCACGAAAGCCACATGCACCAGCGCTGGCAGCGGTCAAGACGTTGCCTTTGCTATCTGCAAATGTGACAATAGTGTTATTAAAGGTTGCCTGTACGTGCAGCTGACCAGATGGGACTGATCGGCGCTGCTTTTTCTTGGTGGATTTTGCTTGTGCCATATCTCGTCCTTTCTCCTACGTCTTACTTGCTGCCTTTGGCTGTGCTCCGCCGACGGCGATCGCCTTACCCTTGCGAGTTCGTGCGTTCGTTCGAGTGCGCTGACCGCGTGTTGGCAAGCCATTTTTGTGCCTGAGACCGCGGTATGCACCAATGTCTTTGAGGCGTTTGATATTGTTGGTCACCAGGCGTTGCAGATCGCCTTCGGTGACATAATCTTTGTCGATAATGTCGCGAAGTTTCTGCTCCTCAGCCTCGGTGAGATCTTTCACCCGAGTGGTCGGCTCAATTTTTGCCGCCGCAA
>CALHVV010000060.1 GCA_938036915.1 uncultured Candidatus Saccharibacteria bacterium | reverse complement strand
GCTGAAGACATGTTGCTGTTTACCTCTCAGGAGTTTAATTATTTCAAACTGCCTGTCCCCATGACCACCGGCTCGTCTATCATGCCACACAAGCGCAACTACGACGTCTTTGAGATCATGCGCGCCACCGCCCACGCCTATCCGAACTATGCTTTGCAACTCCAAACTATTTCGACAGGTGCCGGCAGTGGCTATCACCGCGACTTACAGCTGACCAAAAAAATCACCATGGATGCCTTTACGTCGGCACTCGACACCCTGGAGGTCTTGGCACTCTGTGTCAGCGAGCTGGAAGCCAATACTGACCGATTGGCTGAGGCGATGACCGATGAACTCTATACTGTCGCCAAAATCAACGAATTGGTGGAAAAAGGCGTGCCATTCCGCGACGCCTACCAGCAAGTTAAGCAATCGTTTTTGGCGAATAATCAATAATCACTGATCTTGAGAGGAAATGAGCGAAGCTTAAATGCAACTACCGCCGCACGATGCGCTTGCGATACTCTGCTGCCGTCATGTAGGTCGTCGTATCTGTCACTCTGTCAAAGAAAAGTATACCCTGACAGTGGTCAGCTTCGTGTTGAAAGACATGAGCAACAAAGCCATCCAGCACCGCAGTATGATGCTCACCCCACTCATCATCCCACTGAGCATTGATCTGTTGGTAGCGCTGCGCCTGCGCAAAGAGCCGCCCTTCATCGCCGCTGGCGCAGCCCTCCCACATGCCCGTTGTCTGGCCAATGCCAGTGTATGACGGATTGATAATAACCTGCTCAAACGGCTCACGGTCTGGGCGGTTTGGCGTTGGCTTGATAGCAATTACGCTCAGCGCCAAGGCCTGCCCCACTTGGGGCGCAGCCAGCCCAACCCCATAATCTCTCTCCGCCACGGTGTGCTTAATATTTGCAATAAGCCGCTGCACCGCTGGTGTGGTGATCTCTTCGCGGCTCACGTGCCTCGCTTTCTCACGCAGCACCGGATCGCCCGCTTGACAGATTGGTAGGAGTGTTTTTTCTTGACGCATTTCTAGTGCATAGTATACACGAAAGTAGCTATCAAAAGCTATTTTATCTTTTTCCGTTTTGTAATATAGTTTTGTCTATGGTATACGATATATCATCTTCCTTTCAGTATGGCGGCAAAACCATTTTTGTTTCTTGGTGTACTATACGACAAAAATCTGCTATACCCGATCTCCCCTGGCAACAAGTCTATACGATCGGTAATTTAGCTGGTTCCGTTCCGCTCGTCTATAATGCGGTCAAGAAAAGCTATAATCTCCCTGGCGGTAAAACTGAATCTGGAGAGACAATTGAGCAAACCATCACACGAGAGATGATAGAAGAGTGTAATATGCGCGTTATTGAATGGCAACCACTCGGATATCAATGCTGTCTTGAGCCAAACGGCACGCGCGTATACCAGTTTCGTGTCTATACAAAGCTCGAGAAAATTGGCGAGTTTACTCACGATCCTGGTGGTGATATCACTGCGCATACCCTTGTTGATATCAATGACGTAAACCACATCATTGGCCAAGGAGATATTGGAGCATGTATGATTCAACAAGCGAAACGGTATTTTTCTAATACCTAATCACACTAGATATTTATGCCTACTGCTCGTTGTCTTTCGTCCACGAGTCAAGCTGTTTGAGAAGAATTGCATCACTCTGTGTTTTCGCTGCTTCGTTTGCGTCATATTCTCCCCCGACTCGCATACCATGAATGACAGATGGGCCGAAAAATACATGGCCAGCATTTGGATATACCTCAAGGCGGCTCGAACGCGGATAATGCTGCTTGATGGTTTGCGCCATTGTTGCTGATGGCCATACACTATCTTTGCCACCAGCAAACATAAGCAAATTAGCTCTAACATTATTCGTTGGAATAGTAGCCTCTGATTTATTAGTGGCTCGCTGGATAATGCTCTCATACATAGTCGCAAATTCTCTTGGCCGCCCAATAATCATATCGGTGAAGAACCCTGCCGTCGCCGAACCTGATGCATCACTTAATTTTAAGAAGGGTAAGTCCTTACCTTTATACGTCCATGATGACTGTACGTTTGAATAATTCATCGATAGGCCCTGCCATACATATGCTGAGGGCGAGTACAATACTAAGTTATCAATATCATTTGGATAATACGAAGCGAGCAGTAGGCCAAGCTCAGCACCCTTCGACGTGCCAATTACTGTTAGAGGCTTTGGCTGCTGAGTATTCTCCGAGACGTATGCCTTGATATGCTCGAATTGCTCCAGCGGCACACGCATTAATTCTTTTTGGAGATTCCCTTTACCGAAGAAATACATTGCAAATACTTCGTAACCATTCAAAGACAATAGAGCTGCCGTATTTGGGCTTACTGATCCTTCGCTACCACCAAATAGTATTATTGATCCCTTGTGTTTTATCTGTTGAGGCTTAAAGTGATAGCCATTGATATGCTGGTTGTTGATTGGCGATATCGTTACGCCCGACAAAGAACTCTTTGCAATATCATCACGGTTTAACCCCTTGAGATAGCTATGTTGATCATAAGTACGCTGCTTCACCTTAGATAAACGCTCGCCTTCAGCACTATTTACCCAATACAAAATACTTATAATGACTACTATCGATATAATCACTATAACTATGCCAAGTAGAACCTTTTTTACTCTTTTCATGACACTATTTCCTTGTTAGTTTTACCTATTGCTTGTGCCTCTATAGTATACCAGATATGTTGTGATTATCTACTTTTTACCTTGCACTCCTACCTAGAGTCATCTGATCCAGCAATAGACAAACCAGCTTAACGGGCTTGCTGCTAGCGAAAGCAGTGACACTCCATAACAAAAGGACCAACACATCTGTGCTGGTCCTGAGGAGGAAATCTGTTAGAGGGTAAATTAGGCGTCTGCTTGCTGCAGAGCATCGATCAGCACTTGCTTTGGCTTCATGCCGACCAGTTCTGCCACCACAGCACCGCTCTTGAAAATCTTCATGTTAGGGATACTCTGCACTTGGTGCTGCAAGGCAAGCGCTGCATTGTCTTGGCTTGCTTCGGTATCAACCTTGACAACGTCGAACTCCGTCTCTTCAGCAATCTGCTCAAGCAGTGGTGCCATTGCGCGGCACGGTGGGCACCACGGTGCCCAAAAGTCGACCAGCACTGGCCGCTCACTCTGGAGAGCATGCTCCTCAAATTCTTGCTTGGTAGTGGTATTGTATAGTGCCATGGTTTTCTCCTTATGAATTATGATTATCGTGATGACAGGGGTGGCATGTGCCAGTAATGATGAGCGGCCCATCGACAAGGCAGTCTGCCACCTGCCGCGCAAGCTCATGCCGCAGCGCTGGCGCGATGGTGATATCATGTAGGCCGTCGCAGGAGCTGCAGACAAAGTGGTCATGCGGCACAGGATTGCTATCGTAGCGTAGGCAGCCATGCTCCGTTGCTGGTGCAAGGCCAATCACCCCATCCGCCTGCAACCGCTGGGTAATGCGGTGTACAGTAGTCGCGCTGACACGGGGGTAGTCATGACGTAGTGCGGCCGCAATCTCGGCGTTGGTGGCATGCTGCAGCTGGCGAAGAATCGCGATCACTCGATCGGTGTATTTCGTTGTCCGGCGCTGCACTGATTGCTCCATGCAGCTATTGTAATTCATTTACAATAAAAAGACAATGCTTTTCTTCGATTATTTTCCAAACCCTATATGCTCAGTGCAAACACCCTCTGCTTCTAGTGTTCATTTTGAGAAGCCAATCCGCTCAAAGAAATATCACCTCGTATACTACTAACATAGGGAGACATAGGATTCAAAGCCTAAGGTATGAAACTCTTGCAATAGATGCTACACCCGATTCATACTGGTTATGCTATACTAATGACATGACAACACATCCAACTCCCCTGCATGAATTACTGAAACTGACCGGCAAGACGGTACTCGTCACTGGTGCCGCGATGGGCATTGGCAAGGCGATCGCATGGCGCTATGCCGAGGCTGGTGCTGCCCTCCAGCTTATCGACCGCGATGCCGACGCATTGCAGCAAACTGCTACCGAGCTACGTGAGCAATTTGACGCTGCTGTCACAACGTACATCGTCGACCTCTCCGACAACAGTGCTATCACCGCACTATGGCGTGATATCACCCCAACGCCAGACACCCTCATCAATAACGCTGGTATTTTCGCGCCAGTCAAGCTCGCTAATATCGACCAGGCAACCTTCGACAAGACAATGCAGATCAACACTCGGGCAGTGCTCACCATGTGTCAAGAAATGATCGCTCGCCGCACAGCACCAGGCACTATCATCAACATCAGCTCCATTGAAGCCCTCAAAGGTATGACCTACGACATGACGCTCTACGCCATGAGCAAAGCCAGTGTTCTCGCGCTGAGCCGTGGGCTCGTCAAAGACTTTGGGCGGAGTGGCTGGAGAGTCAATACTATTTTGCCGGGCGGCATCAGCACACCAGGTGCTCAGAATATGGGGCTTGCGGCGCTCAAGAAGCTCGACTTCTCCATCATCAAGACTGGCCTCACCTACAATCTCCGCCTTCCCGCCAAGAATCTGGGCCAGCCCGACGACGTTGCTTGCACTGCGTTGTGGCTTGGTACGCCGATGAGCCAGTACGTCAATGGGGCGGAGATTGTGGTGGATGGCGGATTCCTCGCGGTGTAGTGGTGTAGTAGCTGCATAATTACGACCGGCATAGCATAAGAAACCAGCCTCTCATGACTGGTTTCTTTTACGATTGATCACTCTTGTAAGTGTTGTGTTACTTGAAGATCACCCGCTAAGTGTTATGCTGCATTATCGTCGCCACCCTGCTCGGCAGCAACGTCTTCAGCATCCGCGTTTTCGGCGGTACCAGCGGCGGCCTCATTAGCAGCAGCAAGAGCACTTGGCTCGTAGGCACTCGCAATGACGAGATCCTTCACCGTCACGTCATCATCGGCAGTACCTTCACGACCATCGTCGTGTTCGACTAGTTCAACACCCTCAGGTAGTGTAATATCGCCCACTGTCACGCGGTCACCCTCACTGGCTAGACCAAGCACCGAAACATCAAGCGTTTCAGGTAAATCCATCGGCAAGGCCTTCACCTCAACCTTCTCAATTGCTTGCAGTACGACCAGTCCATTCTTCTCAGCCTCAGACTCACCCATACCAATAAGGCGCACTGGCACCTCTGCCGTAACCGGCTCGTCTGCGCGTACCGCATGTAGAGCAATGTGGCGAATCACGCCCACTCGCGTTGGGTCGTAATCGATACTTTTGATAAGCGCAATGCGCCGCTTAACCCCTGTCAAATGAATTGGTGTGTGGCGGCCAGCTGCTGCGACAACCTTTGCCACCTCTCTACTTGGTGCCTGCACATCAGCGGCATCCATACCAGCACCATACACCACCGCTGGCGTTATGCCCTGGCGGCGCAATTGGCGAACTTTCTTACCATGAATTGATCGTGTCTCGATCCTTAGTGTTATCTTATCTCCCATAGTTCTCCTTTCGGATATGTTTCCGGAGTTAAGTAATATTGCCTCTTTAGTATAGCATTTTTGTGCCAGGTGGGCCAAAAGCAGCACAGAACTCCCTTCCCCAAGCAAAGTATGGTATACTAAAGCGCAATGGAATCACTTATACATGCAATTACTGGCCTCGGCATTGCCGCGGTTTTGCTCGTGGTCTATGCAGAGTCTGGCCTTTTGATCGGCTTTGTCTTGCCAGGGGATAGTCTCCTCTTTACGGCAGGCTATATGGTGAATCAAGAGATCCTTCGCCTGTTTGGCCACCCACTCAATATTCATCTCTTTGTTGCAGCGATCGCTCTTATGGCAATCCTGGGCGATAGCACTGGCTACGCCTTTGGTCACAAAGTCGGGCGCAAACTTTTTCTCAAGCCCAACTCGCGCTTTTTTAAGAAAAAATACCTCGAGCAGGCCGAGCAATTTTACCAAAAGCATGGCTCACTAACCATTGTCCTGGCGCGCTTTGTACCCATTGTGCGCACCTTTGCCCCAATTGTCGCTGGTGCCAGCAAGATGCACTACAATACGTTCCTCTTGTTTAACATCGTCGGTGGTGCGCTATGGGCCGCCATCTTCACCTATCTTGGCTACTTTGCAGGCGAAATCCTCACCGATGCTGGGGTTAATATTGAGGTCGCAGCAATTATCATCATCTTTATTTCTGTTGCACCGATGGCTATCCATGCACTTAAGCAAAAATCGACTCGTGATAAGCTCAGGTATCAGCTCTCTGTGCTGCTCAGTAAGGGCAAGCGGACAAAGAAGTAACCTCAGTACATATTGTGTAAAAAGGGTCAGCGTATGAGTAGCTGGCTCTTTGCTTTGCCTTGTTCGACTGTTCAATATTTTGTGCTACACCTCTTGCCTGGCAACTGGTGGCTCGTCGCCATACATCTGACGAATCTGCTTTTCATACTCTGCAAATGGCGGCAGACCCATCGCTGCACGACGCTCATCAAGCCGCTCAGTATCTTGGACTGGATAGAGACGAAGGGCTTTGCCCCGCCCCTGAAACTGCGAGCCATATATCTGTGGCCGACCACGTAGCAAACACACCCGATCCTCGAGGAAGGCTATATCGCGCAGCGCGACCTCGCCACGTGGCACTGCCTTCATTAGCTCAAGGCAGTGCTCCATAAAGTCGATATCTGGCGAACGCTGTAGTAACAACCACGCCGCGGTCGAAGCCTTACTGCCCACCATACGTCGTGTTGGCCAGCCAATTGCTGCCACAATCGTACGCAAAAATTCAGTCGATTCAGCATCAAGCGATGCATCCCACGCCCCACCATCGGCCAAGTACTGCTGGCGCATTGCTTGATCGCGCTGGGCATAGCGGAGGATAGCAGTGCGATATGATTGCTTATCGGGTTGTGACTGTTTTGATCTCATAGTGGATATACTCTACCTTAGTTTTATATATTACTCTCATTGTCCTATCATACCTCAAGGGTCATAGCGCGGATATTGTTGCCGATTACTGATAGCAAGCAAATTTGCATTATCCCTTACTACGCGGTATTGTATAGTTATGAAGCTACCATTTCTCCCGCGCATTCGCATTAAACGACTTATCCTCCTTGTACTGTTTCTGGCACTGGTTGCGGGCGGGTTCGCAGTCTATTGGTGGTGGACGGATGGCCTGACGTATGGCAACGACGCACTGGCACGCCAAATGACCGAACGCTATCTGACACAGATCCGCCAGGGCGAAACGTGCAAAACGTACGTTTTTGCTCACAATAGTGAGGTAATCTACGCTGGCGTGAGTTGCCGTGAGAAGAAGCACGAGCATCCATCAGGGTTTTGCGATGTATGGAAATTCTATTATCAGGATGGAGCCGTGACGCGTCATCAGCAACCGGACTCTGACGGCGGCGAATCATACGCCAGAAGCATCACGAAGCTTCTTCCACCGCGCGTTAGTGATGAAAAACGCAATAACAACTATTGCCGCGAACTAGGCTTACTCTAAGGCGAACGAGCTCCTCTTGTCGCAGTAACACCATATATGTTTTTATCCTTTGCAATTAGCCCAAGAGCGGCCGCAAATACTTCCCTGTAAACGACGCTGGGTTATGCGCGACTTCCTCAGGTGTACCACTGGCGATGACGGTACCGCCGCCCTGCCCGCCTTCGGGGCCCATGTCAATAATATGGTCGGCGCATTTGATAACCTCAAGATTATGCTCAATGATAACCATACTATTGCCGCCCGCTACGAGGCGTTGGAGAATTTCGAGTAGCTTCTTGACGTCGGCGGTGTGCAGGCCGGTGGTCGGCTCATCGAGAATATAGAGTGTCTTGCCAGTCGTGCGCCGGCTCAGCTCGGTAGCAAGTTTGATACGCTGCGCCTCACCCCCTGAAAGAGTGGTAGAGGGTTGCCCTAAAGTGATATAACCCAGTCCTACTTCCTGTATCGTCTTGAGCTTTCGGTAGATTTTCGGAATGGGTTCAAAGAAAGCCACTGCCTCATCTATAGTCATAGCCAGTACATCGGCTATGGATTTTCCTTTGTAGCGAATCTCAAGAGTTTCTCTATTAAAACGTTTGCCATGGCAAGTCTCACACTCTACCAAGACATCGGGAAGGAAGTTCATTTCAATCACTTTCATACCTCCGCCCTCGCAGGTTTCACAACGGCCTCCCTTGACATTGAAGCTAAAGCGCCCAGGTTTGTAACCCCTGATCATTGCCTCTGGCGTATGGGCAAAAAGGTCACGTATTTCGCCAAAGACACCTGTATAAGTGGCAGGATTAGAGCGCGGAATACGCCCAATAGGTGATTGGTCTATATCTATCACTTTATCAATATGTTCCAATCCCAAAATCTGCTTGTAAGGCATGGGTTTTTTCAGGGCATTGTAGAAATGTGCATTGAGAATCGGATAGAGAGTCTCGTTGATTAGGGTTGATTTGCCCGAACCTGACACCCCTGTAACCCCTATCATCATCCCCAAAGGGAATTTGACCGATATATTTTTAAGGTTATTGCCTGTACAGCCTACGAGTTCTATAGAGTGTCCGTTACCTTGACGACGTTCCTCAGGCACCTCTATAGCTCGTTCTCCATTGAGGTAAGAGGCCGTCAGGGTATGCGCCTTGAGCATTTCTTT
>CALHVV010000059.1 GCA_938036915.1 uncultured Candidatus Saccharibacteria bacterium | reverse complement strand
CTTTTGGGGGACGTTCATTGGGGCGCTGATCTATGCATTGGTGCAGTACTTCATCGCTTCTAAGCTTGCCATGAGTATGACTGGCGCAGTGGAGATTCGCAAGGCGGATAACCCCCGTTTGTGGCGCACCGTCGAGAATCTTGCCATCACCGTGGGATTACCTATGCCGCAGGTGTATATTATCGACGACCCAGCACCGAACGCCTTTGCCACTGGCCGCGACCCCAAGCATGCCATTGTGGGCGTGACGACGGGCCTGCTGGAGATTATGGATGATCGTGAGCTAACCGCTGTGCTGGCCCACGAGATGGGGCATGTCCAAAACTACGATATTCGGGTGAGTATGATTACCTTTGGTCTGGTGAGTGCGATTGGTCTGGTGTCGGATATTGCGCTGCGTATGCTGTGGTTCCGTGACAATGATGACCGCGAGACCAATCCAGTGCTACTGGTGCTTGGTATCGTCGCCATCATCCTTGCACCCATCGCGGCGGCCATTATGCAAATGGCAGTGAGTCGCCAGCGTGAGTACCTGGCCGATGCGACTGGTGCACTGACGACGCGCGACCCAGCTGGCCTGGCGAGCGCACTGGGCAAGCTGCAAATGTACACTCGCCCGATGGAGAAGCAGGTGAGCTCGAGTGCTAATATGTTTATGGTCAATCCGCTCAAGCCGGGGTTCTTTAGCCGGTTGTTTAGCACCCACCCGCCGCTCGAAGACCGCATCAAGCGTCTCAACGAAGATATGAATAAATGGTAGGGTCGTGCCTGTGGCAAAAAAAACAACGAAGTCAACTCGCCGCTCAGCCTCACGCACCGCTCCCACGGCGCATACAGGCAAGCATGGTTCAAAAACAGAGGTAAAACACCCTAACGTTGCAAAAAAGGCAACACCATCCTCTCGTGGTGCTGCTTCTGCAAAAGCCCGCTCGCAGCACGCGGATGATACTCCATCAGAGCTGCCCAGCTGGCGCACTAACCTCCACTGGCGGACCTGGCAAGCTCGCAGTGGTAGGGTAGTAGCGAGCAGCCGTCAATGGTTGCATAATTTACAACAGAGACGACCGCATCGAAGCTTCCGTCGCACCCGCCGACGTGATTATGCGCGGTCACTGCAATTGCCAGGCTATATTGCCTTTACTGCGCAGGTGATGCGGATGGTGCGGGCGCACTGGCGGACGTTGTGCCTCTTGGCGGTGTTTTATGCCGTGCTGCTCTTGGCGCTGGGGGCGATTACCAACCAAGCGATGTACGACCGCCTGCAAAGTATGCTGGCAGAGTCGGGCAAGGATATTCTCACTGGTGCCTGGGGCAAGCTAGGAGAGGCAGGGCTCCTCATGGTGACGGCCTTTGGTACGGGCAGCGGCAACCTCAGTGCCGAGCAGCAGCTCTATGTGGTGCTAGGCTTTTTGTTGGTGTGGCTCACCACAGTGTGGCTGCTGCGCGAGTACAAGGCAGGGCGAGCGCCACGCCTGCGCGATGGGCTATATAATGCCTGTGCGCCGCTGGTGGCCACGCTGATGGTTGTCCTCATCTTCCTCGTGCAGCTCATTCCGCTGGGGGTGATGGCGCTGGTGTATATCGGTCTGTCGAGTAATGGGGTAATTAGCGAAGGATTTGGCTCGATGCTCTTCTATGTGCTACTAGCTACTGTGGCAGTACTGACGCTTTATTGGGGCACGAGCACCTTCATTGCGCTTGTGGTGGTGACACTGCCTGGTATGTACCCTATGCGGGCGCTGGCAGCGGCGGGTGACCTGGTGGTAGGGCGACGGCTGCGGATTTTGTACCGGCTGCTGTGGCTATTTGGCAGTGTGGCAGTGCTGTGGTGTGTGGTGATGATCCCTGCTATTCTCCTTGATGCCTGGCTCAAGCACCTCTGGCAATGGTACGCCTCTGTGCCGACGATGCCCATCCTAGCGGGCTTCATCAGCTCGGTGACGGTGGTGTGGTGCGCGGCGTATATCTACCTCCTCTATCGCAAGATCGTTGATGATACGGCAGCGCCAGCGTAGGGTGGTCGACTCTCGCAGTAGTATTGCTTGAGGCCTAGTTTTGGGTAATTAGTGGTGGAGAGAGCTTCGCTTGGCCGCGTAGTGGCTTTTGTGATAATGAAAGCTGAGGTTCTTTGTCTTATACTTACTAATAGCACTCTCGAATTCAATGGCGGGGCAAGTTGTTATTGTATATTGCATTCTCTAACAGGGTAATATTGAATGTGAATCTTAAAAATTTTGCTCTCCTTGCGTTAGCTCACCCTCCCCATACTTCATCCGATGGAGTGTGAGAATCTGTCATTGTGCTGACAGATTCTCAGCCCAGCGCAAGAGGTCGATACTTGGGAAGTATCGACCCTTATAGTGTTCCGGAGGAGGGAGCGTGGGGAGGGTGAGCGTGAGAGAACGCAAGGGGCTTTAGATCAGATACATACTAATTTTGCAGGATGGTTATACTAAATCTTCTCTTAAAAAAGCTGCGCCCATCGCCAAATTCCGCTATACTAAAGCAGTAAGGAATCACTATGACACAAGACAAACATCTAACATCACCCAACCTATCGCTGGCTCAGCGCAGTGCCGAGCTGCGCCAGCTGCTCAACCGCTATAGCTACGAATATCATGTGCTTGATGCGCCCAGCGTGAGCGACGCGGTGTACGACAGCCTCTTTGCCGAGCTCAAGCAACTCGAGGCGGCGCACCCGGCGCTCATCACGCCCGATTCGCCTACCCAGCGGGTTGGCAACGTCCTTAAAGGAGGCTTCGTCAAGGTGCAGCATCGCCGGCGGATGGCTAGCCTGAATGACGTCTTTGACACGGCAGAGGTCGAGGCGTGGGTGCAGCGCATGGATAAGCTCTTGCCGGGTCACAAGCACGAGTTTTTTGCCGATATCAAGATGGATGGCTTGGCCTGCGCGCTTATCTATAACGATGGCATGCTGGTGCAGGCCGTCACACGGGGCGATAGCTACGTTGGCGAAGATGTAACGAATAATGTGCGGACGATTCGCAATGTGCCGCTACGTCTGCGTGAAGCACCTGGCTTTGAGCACTTACTGCAGGGCAGGACGGAGATCCGTGGGGAAATCGTCATGCTCAAGCGCGACTTTGCGGCACTCAACCAGCGGCAGCAAGCTGCTGGCCAGCCAGCCTTTGCCAATCCGCGCAACCTTGCGGCTGGCACTATCCGCCAGCTAGACCCAGCACTCGTGGCGCAGCGCCCACTCCATTTTCGGGGTTACGATGTCATCCGTGATGATGCAACTGAGGTGCCGACCAATAGCTACGCGTATGACGCCTTGACAGCACTCGGTATCACACGCAACCAGCAAGCGGCGGTCTTTACGAATCTAGCCGAGGTAATGAATTTCGTCCAGCAGTGGGGTGAGCAGCGCCGTGATTTGCCGTTCAATACGGATGGCCTCGTAATCAAGATCAACAATCGCGCTCTCTACGACCGCCTGGGTATGGTGGGTAAGAACCCGCGTGGTGCAGTGGCCTATAAATATGCAGCTGAGCAAGCCACTACCATCGTGCGCGATATCGTCATTAGCATTGGCCGGACAGGTGCTGCCACACCAGTAGCGGTGTTCGACCCAGTCGTCGTGGCTGGCACGACGGTGCAGCACGCCAGCCTACACAATGCCGACGAGATTGCTCGGCTCGATGTGCGGCGTGGCGATACTGTGGTTATATTCAAGGCGGGGGATATCATCCCGCAGGTTGAGCGAGTGCTACCAGAGCTGCGACCAGCTAATACCGAGCCGATTGACTACCCAGCTGAGCTTCAGCGCCAATATCCCGAGCTGCAGTTCGAGCGGCCTGCTGGCGAAGCAGTGTACCGGGTGCGCGGCGCTAGTAGCTCGCTTATCCTCACGCGTGCCCTCACGCACTTTGCATCTAAAGGGGCACTGGATATCGACACACTCGGTGAGAAGAATGTCGCTGCGTTGGTCGAGGCTGGCTTGGTACGTGACCTAGCTGATATTTATACGCTAAGGAAGGAGGATCTTCTCCAGCTCGATCGCTTTGCCGAGGTCTCGGCGCAGAAGCTCATCGATGCCATTGCTGTCGCAACGCGCCCACTACTTGAGCGTTTCCTCTACGGACTAGGTATCCGTCATGTGGGTGCGCAGACGGCA
>CALHVV010000058.1 GCA_938036915.1 uncultured Candidatus Saccharibacteria bacterium | reverse complement strand
CGATGAGCTTGGTATTGTTGGTCACTCTGGTGGTGGTGATATGGCGACGTGGCTTGCGCAGTATGGTAATGGCTTCTTTACGAATGTGTTGCTGCTCGCCCCATTCTACGAGCCAGCAGCTAGCCAAGCCCCCAAGTGGCAACTACCCGTCTTGCGCACATTGTATGGCTATAACATTTTGCCAGATAAGTTTAGCCCAAGTGGCCTGTCGTACCGTGCACTTGGCAAATATCTCATCGTCAAACAAAACTTCAAGAAAGATCTTGCTGCACCAGGTCTCAAGCGCGTTGCAACAGTGACGAGTGAGAATGACGATGCCGTCGACAACGGCCTGGCAGTGAGCATTCCGCAGCGCATGGCTCAGGCAAACAATGCATCGTTCCAGCACTACAACCTGCCAAAGCGGCTTAACATCGGCCACAATATGGTTGGGTCAACCGATGGCGGTATGGCTACCTATCACCAGGCAGTCTACACGCAGTACCTCAACCTCTACGAGGGCCGCCAAACTGCCGAAATATAATCAGCTCTAGCTACGTACAAAAACACTGCAGCTATCTCGGCTGCAGTGTTTTATTATATTTTGAGAATGCGAGACTCAAATTTCCTTAGCTATCTTCTCCCCTATTGTTTCTATTACAATAGACTACTGATTGGTCATTCTGCTGAGAGCATCATGTGCGAAATTAGATACTCTCTTAGCATAATCAAAGGGAGTGTGAGGAGAAAACTTCAGAAAGAATAGAGAAGTTTAATATTGCAGACCCTACCGCTGCTCGGCAATCAGCGTACGCTTCAGCCGGCGCAAGCCACGCCAGCACCGCACGCAAAGATAGCCATCAAAGAGTGCGACAAGTACCAACCCGTAGAACTCAGGCCGCTGCAAAACAGCTGGCGTTTGTACAAGTTTGTATCCGATATAGGCAAACAGCAGTACAACAAGCATCATCAGCAGCCCCATACGCTGCTTGCTAATGCGCTTCACCATTGCCAGGCGAGACTCGTTATCGCTAAAGATATCGTCTTCCTCAGCTTCACTGCTCGGCCTACGAAACACATGAAAGCCATTGGCCGATGCAACATACTCCCAGCCATAGTCGGCATAGAGCTGCTGATACTGCGCATTTTCTTCGTGCCGAGTGAGGTTCTGAAAGTCGATTTTGTACGTATACTGCGCCGCCGGGCATGGCTCAAATATATAAAAGAACGGGACAATGAAGCGTTTGAGGGCATATCCCTGCCGATGCTGCTCAGCAAAAAACGCCTCCTCCTGCCCATACTCGGGCAACATGTAGTACCGACACATGATTCGTGACATTCAGTTATTTCCTTCCTTTGCTATTGTTATACAGCCGCTCGATCCGCTGCAGCTCACAGGCCAATATCTCTTGGCCGAGTGGTGTTATGTGGTAGATTTTGCGCTTGTCCTCTTCTCGTACGAAGCGAATTATACCGTCCTTCTCCATCTTGGCGAGCGTGCCATACATTGTGCCAGGGCTAATCTGCACCTGGCCGTCTGTCATATGTTTGACACGCTGGCCAATCGTATAGCCATGCATCTCCGCCTGCAAACAAAATAGGATATAGAACCCTGTCTCGGTCATCGGTGAGTAGATTCTTCGTAGTTTTGCTTGGATCATGCACGCTTCCCTCGGGTATATATTATACTCTGTCTAGCTGTGAGTTGCGAGCACAAGAAGTATCGTCGCGAGGCTATTCTGGAGGAGGTGTACGCCCATTGAGGCGTAGAGGCTCTTCTTTTGCTCATAAGCTCGGCACAAGAAGAACGCCAGTGGCAAATAGCTAATAATCGCCAGACCATTCTTGATTCCTCCTGTGAGCATGTATGGTGCCACGTGTACAAGTGCAAAGAGCACCATGGATGCTGCATAAGCAAGAACACGAGATTTTTGCAATAAGCGAGCAAAGATAACTCCACGAAAGACAACTTCCTCAACGATCGGCCCAAATACCACCGCCATAAATACCGCATACCACAGCGCTCCACCAAAGAGGCCAACGAGCGCCGTTTGGTTTTGGTTAGTCACCTGCAGCGCAGCAAGCAGGAGTGCTACCGGCATCGTTGCAAGATATGCAAAGAGAAAATACTTGATGACAAACCAGCTATTCTTGCCCGGTACCTGCCGTGCAGTGCGCCATGCAGCAGCAAGTTCAGCTCGTTTCTTTATTACAATATAGCCAAGCAAGAGCACACTTGCTACAGCATTGATGATGAGCCCAAGCACACTTGTCGATGATATAGCGGCAAATCGCTCTAGCACATACGACAATGCTGTCATACCTACCATGTAGCCAGCAAAGTATGCCAGCAGAATTTTTACGTCATCCCGTCGTTTCGTTGTTTTATCCATTAACTATCCTTTCTCGATTAGTACATCGAAGTCATATGTATCGTAGTGCGATATATCGTATATTCTTATTGTATACCGTAGCTCGATATAATGTCAATAGTATGTTCTTTTATATGACGGAACAGTCTTGATATGCAAAACCAGCAGGGTGTTCTGCTGGTTTTTATAATCTAACGTATCGGCTGCGCTTGTTATTGCTACAGATGCTTCGCGCGCCACCGCTCAATCGCCTGCGACCGGCTCAGCATAAATGATAGATTGCCTATCAGTAGTTATCTATTCTTCGACAGAGACACCAAAGCTATCCTCAATATATGCAACAACCTCCTCACGCTTCTTATTGAAGTCAGGGTCGCCGTTCCAATCTGCTCTTTCACCTTCCTCAGCCAAAACACACCGAAGGACAAATTGTTTGTCCTCATCAGATATCTCTGGGTTGGTAGCAATATCAAACAAGCTGTATTGATGCCCTCTTATTTCATATTTTGCAGCTAACCTCGCTGCACGCGTCCAACCGTCGTTGCCGCTCAGCCCAGTCACTTTCCACAGTGCTATCACATATGGTGAGACCTCCCAGGTACGCTTGCCCGCTTCATCGGTGCGCTCGATCAACTGCTGCTTTGGACAAACCAGCGTACCGTTAGCTGTTTTCAGAATAATAAGGTCTTTCCGGTCGACTGCTCTACCATTCTCTGCGAGATGTTTTAATACATTATCGAGAGGCATGACTGGCCCCACCACATGAGCAAACGAAGCCTCGCTCTGTTCTTTTGGATCAGGAGAGATCACCTCACTCGGTGGAGTCCTGTGCGCTCCTACTTCTCCCTCTCTCTCGAATTACTCATGATCTATTCTACTCCTTTCTTTTACATTATTATATCATTTTTACTTCCCTTCGTACACAGCAAGGTAGGTCTGGAAGACTTCCTCGCTATGAGCGCTCACCCCCGGCGAAGCGCGCCGTGTCATGTCGTGACCAATATTCATACTGGCAGGGAATTTTTTGTATTGGAAGGAAGCATTGTTGTTGGTTGCCATTTTTTGCGGGATGTCGTGCGCGAGGTCTGGGTCGATATCATGATCCCCTTCACTCACGACCACACCAACATGCTTGAGGCCTGGTGCAGCAAGGTTGGCTTTGTAGTTTTCTTTGAGCGTGACGTACTTTGCTAGGGCGCGATACGACAGGCCATTCACCTCATCATTACCACTGTAGCGATCTGGTAGGATATTATTGCCGTAGAGGTTGCGCATGAGCGGGATCTGCCACTTGGGAGCCTGGCTAGCCGATGGTTCATAAAATGGCGCAATAAGGAGCACCCGCGAGAAGAGTCCATTACCATACTGCGCAAGCCACGTTGCCATATTGCCACCGCCAGAGTGGCCCGCCACCCCAACTTCCTCACCAAGGCCGCTGACCTGACGAGCACTCGTGGCCATATAATTGACCATATCGCTGAAGGAGATCTGACCATGGCGCTTCTTGTCGGCATAGCCATGCTGTGACACGCGCGGCGCATAAACGTTGTAGCCCTGCTCGTAGAATACATTGGCAATATCGGCCATGTCGCTAGTGCAACCGCTAATACCATGGATAAGCAAGATAGCCTTGGCTGTTTTCTTGCCATGCGTCTTGGCAAACGAGCGACATTCGCTGCGCAGGCCAGCCTCTGCTGTATCGTGGGTAATTTGCTGGTTGATAGCCGCCGTTGAGCTATCATAATCTAGTCGCTTGATATCTGCTGTGCGTAGTTCTGCCTTCTGGGCGGGCCACAAGAAGGCAGCTGCAACGGCGATTGCGCCAACTGCAACAATGCCGCCAATGAGCGTAGCAATTACTTTTATAATTCCAGCTTGGGGTGAGGGAGAATCTTTCATATGCTATAGTATGGCGAATGTTTGCAAATATAGCAAGACCACTCTACTAAAGAGAGTGGTCTTGGTCTCAATCTGATGCGCGGCGCTGCTTACGATTCTGCTTTGCGGCCTGCCACCAGTAGATAGAGGTTGCCACCAAGTGCAGCACCGATCAAGGTACCAGCGATCACCTCAAGGCTCAGACGGCTATAGCCAGTCTCGCCACGGCTTGCTTGTGCGCCAGTAAAGCTACTGTCTGGTGCCTCTGTTGCAGCAATGGCCACTGCTGGGTTGAGTGTTGCACTCTTTGCACGCAGTTCGTGTGGTAAGTGTTTGATGTCTTGAACTGACGATGTATCCACCGAAGCCTGTACCTGTGTCAGTAAACCACCGGCCACGATAGCGGCAGCGGCCAAAGATAGACCGATCCCCGCTGCCTGGCCTGTTTGCTTGAGCTCGGCTACGCGCGATACGGCAGCCGCGATGCCAAACATCAGCACCGCTGCGCCGACGAGCTCAACACCAAAGACCGCCCAACTAAAGGTAGTAAAGTGCTCGAAGCTGAGCTTGAAGGCACTCCCACTCAAGCCGTTGAGTACAACGACAGCCAGCGCGCCACCAAGCAGCTGAGCAATCCAGTAGAATGGCACCAGCGCTGTCTTGAGCTTGCGCATCGTCCAGAGGCCAAAGGTGACCGCTGGGTTGATATGCGCGCCTGATACTGCACCCACCGCCACAGCAATCACAAGCAGTGTGAGGCCAAGGTAGAGTGGTGCAAATTGAGTTGCCGCACCAATCGCGGCAATAGTGAGCATAAATGTACCAAGCAGCTCAGCAAAAATAATGTTGAGCAAGTTGCTTGGTAGAGCTGGCTCGCGTCGCTTATGGACAACAGTCTTGGTGGCTGATGTGGTCGATGCAGCCTTTACGGTTGGTGCAGCCTGAGGCTGGGAGGCCGAGTCTTTCGCGGCCGATTTTTTGGTCGAAACGGCTTTTTTGGTAGCCATACGTCCCTCCTTCACTAGTTGATACTACGCCTTTAGTATATCACATCACCCTGTTTGTCGGCGATATCAGATGTCGATTGTGCCAAATAATGCTATACTAAAGACATGGGACAATATATGAAACAAGACCAAACGCGCAGTGAGCTGCAAGAGCGTATCGCGGCCGATCTCCGCGCTAAAGCAGCTGCCAGCAGCCACACTGGTGATGGCACCGCACCAGCAAGCGGCGATACCGGCGTCGAGCAATCCGAATATCTCAAAGGTACCAAGCAAACAACGACACTAGCTGGGGTGTGGCTGGTGGTTGGCTTTCTTGCGCTGCTTACCTTTGGCTTTTTTGTTGCGCTAACCATTAATGGACAACAATAACGGAGTGGCAGTATGACAAACCTTGACGCTATCCAGCAAAAGCTACTCCTGGCCGTGAGCCAATCGACCACCCCGCGCGAAGTACTGCGCCACGAGGAATTGCGCGCACTGTATGGGCATATCACATCGCTCCCCCCAGCGGAGCGTGGACCATTTGGCAAGCGTGTTAATGAGCTCAAGCAAGCCGTGCAAACCGCCATCGAGCGCCGTCTTGAGGAACTTGAGACGGTTGAGCGCACACCGATCGACGTCACTGCACCGATGGATATCAACACTGCTATTCCAGCATTACTACCAACAAACCAAGGGTCAATCCATCCCCTCATGCAAGAGATCGAGCGGATTGCTGATATCTTCTACCGCATGGGGTTTGTGGTGGAGGAGTCGCGCGAGATCGATGATCAGTTCCATATGTTCGAGAGCCTCAACTTCCCCAAAGGCCACCCCGCCCGCGATGATTACGACACCTTCATGACCGTCGAGACAGACGCGCAGGGCGATCGCCTGATCGCGCCAGCTCACACCAGCACCATGCAAAATCGCGTCCTGACCACCTATCGCCACAATTTGGATGCGGGTGAAGCAATCGCCGCCATTGTACCCGACCGTGTCTTTCGTAATGAAGACCTGGATGCTCGGCACGAGCACACCTTCTACCAAGTGGAAGGCGTCTATGTGGCTAAGGGAGTCAACGTCGGTAACTTGATTGCCACCTTGCAGGAATTTTTGCAAAGCTACTACGGCAAGCAGCTTGATGTGCGGGTTAATCCCTTCTACTTTCCCTTCACCGAACCAAGCTTTGAGTTTGCCCTGAGCTGCCCCTTCTGCGAAGGCAAAGACCCAGGCTGCAAGGTGTGTAGTGGCGAAGGCTGGGTGGAGCTGATTGGCTGCGGCTTAATCCACCCCAACGTGCTACGGGCAGCCAACATCGACCCCGACACCTACAACGTGGACCTGCAGGACGTGCTTCGACGCCTCACGCCGCGGACGAAGGCCTTTCTGCCCGTGCACCTCTTCGGGCAGACGGTGCCGATCGAGGAGATCGCGCCCCTCCTGGAGGAGCGGGGGGTTCTGATCGTCGAGGACGCGGCCCAGGCCTTCGGCGCGTGGCGCCGCGTCGGGGACCAGATCCTGCGGGCGGGTGCGTGGGGGGATCTCGGCTGCTTCTCCTTCTTTCCGACGAAGAACCTGGGCGGCTGCGGGGACGGCGGCATGGTGACGGCGCGGGACCCAAAGACGGTCGCCCGCCTACGGCAGCTGCGCGTACACGGCGAGGGCGCCGCGTACTTTCATCGGGAGGTGGGGCTGAACAGCAGGCTGGACGCGCTGCAGGCGGCCATCCTGGACGTGAAGCTCCCGCACCTGGAGGAGTGG
>CALHVV010000057.1 GCA_938036915.1 uncultured Candidatus Saccharibacteria bacterium | reverse complement strand
GCAGCTTGGCGCTGCGGGCACGCGGATTGTAAGCATCGTCATGGCTGCCCGCGATTGGTTTCTTGGTAAGGATGCGTAGCTCAGCCTCGTAGCCTGCCTGGCGCTGCTCCGCGAAGAAGCGCTTGACGAGCCGATCCTCGAGGCTATGGAAGCTAATCACTCCCACACGTCCACCAGTGCGTAGCAAGGCTGGCACCAGCTGGAGCGTCTGCTCTACCTGCGTCAATTCATCATTGACGGCGATGCGGACTGCCTGAAAGGTACGCGTGGCTGGATGGGTTTTGCCCCGCTTGCCACGGGTAGCGTGCTCGATGACGCGCGCGAGTTCTCCAGTACTCGACAGTGGCCGTGCCGCGCAAATAGCTGCAGCATAGCGCCGTGCTATCACTGGCGGTTCTTCGCCGTAGCGAGTGATCAGTCGGGCGAGCTCTGCCTCTGCCATGTGGTTAACAATCTGCTCGGCAGTCATTGCCTGGCGTTGATCCATCCGCATATCAAGCGGGCCAGTATGTGTAAAGGAAAACCCTCGATCAGCTCGATCGAGCTGCGGTGACGACACCCCCAAATCCAGTAGCAGCAAATCAAACTGCTCACCCTCGCAAACCAACTGCTGTGCTGCATGCAAAAAATCACAATGCATCAGCCGTGCGCCCTGCCCCGCCAAGCTACCAAGCTGCGACAAAGCATACTGGTCACGATCGACCAAACACGCCGTGGTATACGTCTGGGTCTGCTCGAGAATCGCTGTGGCATGGCCGCCATACCCCGCCGTCAGGTCGAGATAGCGCTCACCTGAACGTGGCTGGAGCTGGGCCAACACTGCCTCCAGCAATACCGGAACATGAAGTGGTGGATGTGCTTTGATACTCATACGTTTCTTATGGTAGCATAATATTACTTTCCTCCCCTACTGGTCATGGCCTATTTAGCCAAAGAACAACAGAGAAACCGATACTAAGCTCGCTAGCTATACGCCATCTCACGCCTTGCCTCACCACCTCCTGCGCTCGGGATCGCTATAAGGGTCAACATCTCCCAGATGTTGACCTCTTGCGCTGGGCTGATAATCCGTTATTGCAACGGATTATCACACTCCCTCGGCAGGAGGATGGCGCGGCAATGCTACCAGATAGGTATAGCTATGCTTTTCCATAAAAGATACGCCCCGCTCAGGCTACTGCGAGATAGTCCGATGCGGGTTCGAGATCACCCACCTGGTAGCGAAACCTGTTTGTTTTCGCATAAAATATGTTTGTTTTTGTTGACGATCTTTGCTTGTACCAGGCCGAGAGAGCCCGTCAAAGATCGTTTGAGAGACTTATGTGTATAATTGCCGCAGCAATTATGTGAGGTGGAGTTTTTTGGGAGGTGTTTGTGAGGAAGGTGCGCCCGACAGGGTTTTGCGTGGGTCGGGTGCCCACATGGCTCACTACCAGATGGTCGATCTCGAGGATATCAGTTACACGTACTTGTTAAAGAGCGTCACAAAAACAGCCTTACTACTCGGCCTGCTCTGATGCCATCAAGCGCCAATACTGGCCAGCGCGCACCGCTACAACCTCGCGCGATATCCCAGCATAATCCAGCAGATGCTGCTCTACCGTTACCCTACCCTGCTTTTGGTCTAGGGTGGCAGCCGTCTTGCCGCGCCGGAACTTGACGTTGAGGTCGGCGACATGTTCATCCAGGATGCTGCCCGTCAGCGCTGGCTCTACCTGGCTATCCCACACATCCTGCGCATACAGGTGGAGGTAGCTGCCAAAGCCGCGCGTCAGGACCACGCCGCTGGCAAACTCCGCCCGAAGCTCCGTCGGTATGGTGAGCCGACGCTTGTCATCCAGCTTGCGTTCGAAGTAATCCATGGGGTGTGGCGATCCTTACAGATGAATTATTTTGTTTTTGTGCAGTGGTGTTTGTTTTTCTCGTGGTTACCCACTTTCTTCCACTACTCCCAGTATAATACCCACTCTCACCCACACGCAACCCCTTTTACCCACGGCGTTCCCCGCCGCGCTGGCGCTTATCCACAAATCTGTGGAAAAGCTCAACCAGTATCAGAGGTCAGCAGTTTTCCCCATACCGCACGATGTGGATAAGAATAAGCGAGATTGCTGGGCATTTTACCCTGACTTAGACGCGCCTATAGCGAACATAACTTACTATTTTATACGTACAAAAATAGAAAGTATGCCGATTTTATGGCATTATAAGCAAAATAGCTTGACGCGGCTCTCATATATTGATATATATATTAGCTTTTTAGCTCACAGAGGTTTGTCTCAAAGAGCAGAAAGCAGCTCTTTGGCCTCTGAAGCAAGAAGGGACTCTATTATGAATCCATACGCTGCTGAAGTCACACTGGTCAATGGACAATCGTTTGTCCTGATTAAGAGCTTCAAGAGCTCTGGTCACTTTATTGATTTCTTGCAAAAAGCGAGAATTTGCGATAACTACTTGCTCGCTGAGGGGGGTGTATATGTTAATCCCGATACTGTAGCATCGTTTAGATGCTACGAGACAGAGGATGAATAGCCCACCAACACAGCCCACCATATCGCCATGCCTGATTGAGTACTCTTAGAGTATTCTCGGGCCTGGAAGCCCGATTTGGCCGTGGCAGTTGGTGGGCTGTGTTTTTGCCAAGAAAAAACCGGCTGGTATGAGCCGGTTTTTTATTCTTTCTCCCCTACCCCTGATGCTCGAGGAGCCAGTTGTTGGCTGCTACCCAGGTCTCGAGCGTGCCAGTGTCGAGGTAGTGGCCCTTGGTGGGGACGACGGCCATGTGGCCACCAGCAGCGAGGTAGTCGTTGAAGGGGTCGGTGATGTAGTATTCGCCCGCGACATCCTCACGGTCGGCGTGGGCGGCAATGCGCTGCAGGAGGTCGTAGCTGAGGACGTATTTGCTGACATTAATCATTTCGCTTGGTGCCTCACCTGGCGCTGGCTTCTCTACCACACCGCGCAGGCGGCCATCATCGGCAACATCCAGCACGCCGTAGCGGCTGAGCTGGTTGGGTGGCATGTGTACGCCCAGAATAGCCGAGCGGTCCTCCCCTGCTGCCTCAATGAGGCGCGCCACCTCTGATGTGCCATCGGCATTATACACACAGTCATCACCCATCAGCACGACCACTGGCTCACCCGGGTCGAGCTGCGGCACCACGAGGCTAACCGGGATGGCCGTACCATACTTACCATAGCTCGATTGCACCATGTAGTGTAGGTTGACCTTCGGTGGAGCGATGAGGGGCAAGAGATCTGCCTTACCATTGCGGCGCAGGTAGTTGTTGAGATCGACATTGGAGCGGTAGAAGTCGCGAATCTGCGTACTTTGCTCGCTCACCACGAAGTAGATATCGCGGATGCCCGCCGCGATGCAGTCTTGCACGGCGTAGTCTACTACCGGGCGGTTACCCAGCGGCAGCATGCATTTTTCGATCGTCTTGGTGACGGGCAGGCGCCGTGTCCCCCAGCCTGCTACGGGGATGATTGCTTTGGTGCATTGCATACTCGATGTCTCCTTGTATGATATTAGTTGCTTGAGCTAACGTATGACAAATGGGCCAATCTCCCGAGCGCCAATTGATGGAGCGCGGCGTAAGCTGGCCAGTGTGGTCGATCTGCACGCAGCGGATGGACGGGTCTGGCTCGGGCGCAAAGGCAACGGCAACGGGCTTATCGTCGATTAGGTAGATTGTTTGGCCGGGGTTTGCAGCGGCAGCACGGCGCAGCCACTGGGCTTTATCTTGCAAGGTGGTAATGATTACCTGCCCACCCTGCTGAGCCACGAGCGCACGCACTGCTGGGCACAAGCGGGCTTTGCAATGTGGGGTGATGGGATCACCATAGGTCAGTATCTGCACTGTACCATAGTGGCTCAGCGCGCGCAGCATCGATGCGACGCCTGGGTATTGAAGGTGGCCATCGGCAAGAGCCGTCTGCTCAAGCTGCTCTATAACAGATGCCGCATCCAGGCCGAGCGCCGCAAGCTGTGCCGCTAAGACGTAGGTCGGGGCGGTAGGATTCGTCCTTGGCCGAAGCATGTAGCGAGGCTGCGCTGCCAAGAATTCCTTGGCAGTCACCTGCGCTGGGTAGAGCTGTGCTAGTGCTTCTGCTACTTCGCGCAGCCACTGCGTGGTGTTGATGATCGTCCGATCGAGGTCAACGTAGATGTGATAGTGGCCTGTCATATGCTCCATGATCTTTACAGTATAGCCAGTCCTTGATATTTATGCAAAGTATATCCGCATCAGCTGGCGTGCCACAACATCGGGGTCGTGCCGGATGAAGCTGCGCGTGCTAGCCAGTGGATCGCTAGCCTGAGCACCATCCCACACGTCTTGTGCGAGGACTGGTGCGGCGCGGTAGCGGTAGTGTTGGCGATGCATCTCGTCCATGTCGTACTCGACCATCAGCTCACCATCGTGAGCATACTTATCCATCAGCTCTGGGCTGGGGCGCGTGTTGTTGAAGACGACATAGTCGAGGAACTGGCTGCCCGCTAGGCGCTCAATTTCACTCGCGAAATCACTCACCGAGAAGCCGTCCGTCGGGCCAGGTTTGGTGACGAGGTTGCAGACAAAGACGCAGCGTGCCTTGGTGGCAGCAAGCGCCTCTTGGATCTCGCGAATGACCAAAACGGGTGCCAAGCTACCATAGAGGTTGCCGGGAGCCACGACAACCATATCTGCCGCGTGAATCGCCGCGACCGCGGCAGGGTTAGCCTGAGCTTCTGGCTCAAGCCAAATCTTAGGCCGACGCGCCAGCGCCTGCTGTGAGATGAGATATTCACCCTTGATAGGCTGACCGTCCTCGCCCTCTGCGCAAAGCGTCACATTGCTGAGTGTAGCGGGCACAACGTGCCCATCGATATTAAGCACCTGGCTGGCTAGTGCCACCGCCTCGGCAAAGCTGCCGGTCATTTTCTCAAGCGCTGTGAGGAAGAGATTGCCAAAGGCATGCCCCTTGAAGCTCCCCTCATCGAAGCGATAATTAAAGAGGTCGCGCACCTTAGGGCTATTGCTTAGCGCCACCAGACATTGGCGCACATCACCAGGCGGCAAGACACCGAGCTCATCGCGCAGTTGGCCCGTCGAGCCGCCATCATCTGCCATATTGACGAGCGCTGTGACCTGCGAGGCATACTGCCTCAGGCCTGTCAGGAGCGTAAAGCTCCCCGTCCCGCCGCCGATGACGACGACGCGTGCTCCACCATTGCTCTGTGCCATGTATTATTCCTCCCGATTATTATGACTACGTGAACGACTGCGTGATGCGACTGCTGGTCGGCGCGGCGGTGCAATCACCCCGCTAGAGCGTGCCGCTGGCCCTGGTGTAGATGGTGGCATTTGGGGTGTTTGCGGTGGCGTCGGCGGAGTAGGCTTGGGTGGCACGGCTGGCGTAGAGCGAGCAGGGCGCGGCGATGATGATGTAGCTTGTGCCTGCGCGGTAGCTGGCTTAGCACTCGGCTTCTTGCGCGCTGGTACAGACGGCAATGGCTCAATAGGCCGCTCTGCCTGTTTCTTCTGCTGCTGCAATACGCGAGCAAACCACACTGCACTCGGGCGTGGTGTCCGCTTATACGTCTTGTAGTCGACCGCAAAGAGGCCAAAGCGTGGCCAAAACCCTTTATCCCACTCGAAGTTATCGAGAAAGCTCCAGTGCATATACCCCAGCAGCTCTACCCCACTACCAAGAGCGCGCTGCATGGCTAGGATAGACTGAGTGAGCCATTGCTTGCGGAACTGGTCGCGCTCGTCGGCCACACCGTTCTCTGTCACGAGCAGAGGCAGCTTGTAGCGGCTCCAGAGACGCTCCAGTGCAAGCTCGAGATGATCGGGCTGCATTGTCCAGCCGAGGTCGTTTGGCGTCGTCTCGGGATTGTGTATGCGGTAGCCATAGATGCGATTGCTAAAGTAATAATTAACGGCAATGTAATCACTCTGCCGCACCACCTTGCGCAAAAAATAATCATCCTGGAAGAACTGCACCACCCGCGCCGTCGCTCGGCTGAGCCAGGCGTCGTCGCCCGGGTAGGTGTAGGCCGAATTCTTGGCCACTGCCACCTTGAAGCGTCGGCTCTTGGCATGGAGGACTTTGGCTACTTGATTGTGCGCGTAGGCAAGGTTGCTTAGCACGCGGTAGGTCTGCCACTTGCTGCGGACGTTGGGTGGCCAGGCGCCATTGTAGTAGCTCTCTGTCACATAGACGCAGGGCTCATTAATGGTAATGACATAGCGCACCGTGGCACCAATCTCATCCATTAGTTTATCGACAAATCGCACAAAATACTTCACATTATCGCGCTTCGCAAACCCTCCACGGGCAGCAAACCACACCGGCAGCGTAAAGTGAAACAGTGTCACAACTGGCTCCAGTCCAGCATCGGCCAACGCGGCGAGGTACGCCTTGTAATATTTGATCGCCTCGGCATTCCACGCGCCCTCTTCTGGCTCGATGCGCGACCACTCCACACTAAAGCGCCACGAGGTGAGGCCCATCTTCTTGGCCAGGGCGAAGTCTTGCGCGTAAAGCTCGGCGTGGTTGGCAGCTTTGCCCGAGATATAATTGTTTGGATCTTTGGCGGCACTGGCAATGTGCGGCCAGTTGGGCAAGTCGCCGTATTGATATTGGCTCTGAGCAGCGAGGGTCTTGGCCTGAGCTTTTTCCCACTCCGACCACTGGTTGTGCATACCACCCTCGACCTGATGCGCGCTCGTCGCAGCGCCCCAGAGGAAATGTTTTGGAAATTGCACCGTAGATTGTTGCTTAGCCATAATGCTTATTGTACCATCAGCAGAGGATTAAGAAAAATAGAATTATTGGGTAGATATATCGTCTCGCTTTCTTTGCGCACGCTCCACCTCCCCACGCTTCATCTGATGGAATGTAAAAACAGATTGTCATAATCTGTTTTCAGCCCAGCGCAAGAGGTCGATATCCAGTGAATATCGACCCTTATAGTGTTCCTG
>CALHVV010000056.1 GCA_938036915.1 uncultured Candidatus Saccharibacteria bacterium | reverse complement strand
AAAATATTGGGAAACGCAAGGCACCATTCACCACCGAGCAACGCCAAACGCTCAATGGCCTCGGATTTGCTTACAACGATCCAGCAATACCAAATTGGGAACGCTATTGCCGATGGCCGCTCCACAGCAAAGCGATCGCTGACATAGCACATGCTTGCGTGATACGGCTGCGGGACATAGGGGCAGTCAAAGTGCCAAGCCAACTGCGTTACTGGGGGTGGGTAGACTCAGAAGACCCAAACCCCTACACGCCTGATGATCAGTTGGATCCTGGTACTGATCGATTGATACCCTACCGTCTTGGACTTGAGTACGAAGTGTTGGATTAGGGGTAACAAGTGGGGAGTATAGCGCCTCGCTCTACTCCCCACTCTCTCCACCCTGATACTCGCTCAGTGTCACGCGCACGACGCGCTCTTTGCCATCGCGGAGGATAGTGAGGGCGACGACGTCGCCAGGCTGGTATTCGCCAATCAGGCTCGAGACGTCGCCCTGCTTGCCCACAACGAGGCTATTGATCTTGGTAATGACGTCCTTCTCACGGAGGCCAGCTTTATCAGCTGGGCTACCTGCTACAATCGCGCTTTTGTCGCCACTTGTCATCACATACGCGCCTTCCTTCGCCGAAGTACCGACCTGCTTAGCAATATCTGGCGTGAGCATCACATAGCGCGCCCCAAGGTAGGCCCGGCGCACTCCCTTACCCGCTAGGACCGACTTGAGCGTCCCCTTCATCGCATTGACAGGAATAGCAAAGCTAATGCCCTGAGCGTTTGTTGCCACTGCTACATTGATGCCAATCACCTGCCCCGAGCGGTTAAGCAATGGCCCACCAGAATTGCCAGAATTCACGGCGGCATCGGTTTGGATGAGATCAGTCAGGCTCTCCGTTCGCTGGGTGCTATTGCCTGAGGTAGACGCCGTTACGGGCCGCCCTTTGCCAGAGATGATACCGCTGGTGACGGTGTTTTGGTAGCGGCCCAGTGCGTTGCCGATTGCCACAACCGACTGCCCTACCCGCACCGTTGCTGAGTCACCGAGCGACAGTGGCGTGAGCACCGTATTGCCTACCTCAAGCTTGAGGTAGGCAATGTCATTGAGTGGGTCCTCCCCCACGACTCGGACGTCATCATACCGCGTGCCGTCCGAAGCAATAACACGGATAGAGCTCGCCTTAGACACAACGTGCTTGTTCGTGACGATGTAACCATCTTTGCTGACAATAATGCCCGTACCCGCCGCCGCTGATTGGCGAGTGGTCGTGCGGAGCGATGATGATTCTTCGATATTGGTGATGATAGACACGACGCTCTTTGATGCTTTATCGGCGACATTGGCTACTGCAGATTCGTCAGCGGTGGGAGCGAGGTTACCATCGGTGCTAACTTGGTCTCGCTCAGTGACAGTCGCATTGCGGTCAATCGCCCGCAAATAAACCCACATTGCCATTGCCACAACGAAGACAAGGGTAAGTGCACCCGCTGCGATAATAGACATGATTTTTGATTGACGCATGGCACGCGCCGCCCGCTGGTCTTGCGCTGTCATCTGCGGTTGTTGATTCATAACCTCTTTTCCCCTTACCCTTTTTCTCACTTGCCTCGGCTAGGCAAGGCCAGTAGCGCTGAGGCTGTTAAACAGCAGCAAAAGCGTCAGCACAAGCCCAACCGCCAGTGTCGATGGCAAGACAATATCGGCCCCGCGCACTACACCATGCTGATAGTAGCTATTATAGGCACGCTCACACACAAAGCCAAAGAGCACCAAAAAGAGCGGCAACTGTGCAAGCTTGATCGCCCCCAGGCCAGAGATGGTATAGGCAAACATCCAGTGGTAGCTCACCCAGCCAAGCTCCGCAAAGACTGTCGCAGTAATGAGTGCGTAGGTACGTGTGAGTGGTTCTTCATAGCTACCGAGAACATGCCGTGCAGCACAGTACCCCAGCACCCACAGCGGTAGTACCACTAGGGCGGCATCCCATCGATAGGAACTCATAGCAAGAGCAGTCGCCCCAACAAAGACGCCAACGCCCGCCTGGATAGCCACCGAGCGGCGATCCGATCGTGGCTTGAGCACTACGAGCCACAACGCATGCAGCACTGCCAAGACAACCTGTAGCCAGATCACTCCACTCGCAGCATACATCAACATCACAACGCTAATACCTACCGTGAGGTCGATCATATTTGCCACAATATTGGCAAGCCAAAAGCGTGGCCGCACTGCGAGCGCGCGCCATTTACTCGCAATCACCAGTGCCAACGCGAGCCAAGGCGACTGCACCTCTAGGACGATCAAAAACAGCAGCGTCGCAAGCCCAAGATTGAGCGCCACATAAACGACCTCACTGACTCGAGACTGACGATGTGTACCATGCAAAAAATCCATTGCCTTTTATTATACCATTTTGGGCGAAAAAATAAGAGCCTAGGGCGAGAACATTCTACTCTCTACTGTACTGACTGTGTTAGTTCAGTAGTTTGTCTTGCTACGCCTCAGTTTGCAGAGTCTCACCATAAGATCGCACGCCGCTTCTCTCGCATTTCCTCCGGTGGAGCGTGAAATTGATTGTAATAAATGCGCTTTTTTAGATAAGTGTAAGAGAGTTGATGCCCGAGGAGCGCTAGCTCTTGTTGCAATTTATCAGAAGGAAGGTGAAACAAATACTGAGGAAGAAGAATTATAAGATTCAGGCAGTATTTGCTTTGTTTGACAATAGCCATACTATACGCTCTATACTTACTATATATGACAAGCAAATTCCATTTTCGCAACACCAAGCAACACTGGGTGGCCGCCGCCGTCCTCGCACCTCTCCTCGTTATTACCGTACCGGTGACTGCCTTTGCTTTGACTGGCTACATTAGCAGCGAGATACCACGACACTTCCCATCAGGTTCGTACAAAGAGGTACTGAATGTACGGCAAGTGACCGATCGCAAGCTATTCGATGCAGCTGCTCAGTGCTTTGCTGGCCATGGTTTGCCGCACCGCATTGTGAATGGCTCGTCGATCCAGGTTCAGGAATCACTCTTTCGTACCGGCATTGAGCGATGTTGGAATGAACTCAATAACGCAAAGCTCTCCACTCAGGATCCTGAGTGGACGAAGACGCAACAGTTTTGGCATGGGCGATAAGACGGTAGAATTTTCGTATCTCGCAGCTTAGCCTCACAACTCGTCGTAGGTAAAGCTAAGGCTGGGTAATGTAAAACCGTACAAACACTACCATATTTGGCAATAGCAGTGGTGCTATACAATCGGCAAATCACCGTTTTTGTACTTCACAGATGGAAATAACCCCCTTCTCGCTATCTTACTCGACGGAGGAAAGAGTTATTATAATGATCTACTCTGATTCGAAGGTTAAGAGCTAATACTTACTCTGCACGGCCTTGTAACTATACGCCGAACACAGAAGCTTATCGGCTTATTAAAGTACCATTCACTAATTGCTAATTGCCGACGAAGTACCCGTCGTGGACTGGCCAACCACGACAACGAACTGCGTGTGGCTACTAGTAGTCACTGGTGGTGTGCCAGTAGTAGCCTGAGCATGATAGATCGACTCTAGCTTGGCCTTCGTGTGCGGTGCGCTAGCTCTCCCAGTCACTTGGTAGATCTTGTTACTCCCTGCGCTGCCGCTGCTTGGAGCATTATCAATGCTGTCAATAACCATGCCAAGCTTCTCTAGCTTGTCTGCCTCGCGCTTGGCTACCCCTGATGCACCTGATGCATTGAGGACGACGACATGGGCCGACTCTTTAGATACCTCTGTGGCATTGAGTGTCTTGTTGATGTACGCTTGGATCTGGCTGTAGTCGTATGTGCCGGCTGCGGGTATAATCGAGCTAATACCGTTAACTGTCTGTGCTACCACTAAGTCACCAACGGGCGTATCGAGCAAGCTCACACTCTTGATAGCATCACTCTTGATATTTTGTCCCAGCGACATAAGTGTACGGATCTCACTTGTCTCAAAGTTGGTACGGAGGTTCTTACCTAGTGCATCAATGATCCCCGTCACCGCACCAAAGTTCGTCAGGGTACCAGCACTTGTCGCCTTTTCTTTGATAGCCACGAGCACCTTCTGTTGGTTCTTCTCGCGGTCGAAGTTAGACTGCTCGAAGCCATACGATATACCTGAGGCACCGCGTGCCTGCGCTAGGTAGAGTGCGTGCTCGGCATCGAGATTGACCGGCCCGTTGGGGTAGTCAATAAAGTGACCATTTGGCGGGCAGTTCTTAACCATCGTGGCATGGCTCGCGCGAGGGTTTCCGCCTCGACACTTCCAGTCGAAGTTGCCGTCCATCTGGCCACGGGGGTCACGGCTCTCGATCGTTACTTTGATACCACCCAAGGCAGAGACCAGGTCGCGCAATACGGTATAGTTGACGTGCACACTATATTGTAAGTCCAGCCCCACGATATTACCAAAGAACTTGCGCGAAGCCGCTTGGCGCTCATCCTCTGCCTCGGTGCTCGACCAATCACTATTGACGCAGTTGAAGTACTCATTGATCTTACCTGCATTGCCCGAGTTACACGACCGGCGATATTTGACATAGAGGTCGCGCGGGATGCTAATCATATAGGCGTCCTTCTTGCTCTGGCTAATACTCAAGATCATGATAGAGTCAGTCAGATACGAGCCCTCGTGGCCTGGGTCATCCTCCGATGTACCAAGCAAGAGAATGTTGCTCCGGCCGTTGCTATCTGCCTTGAGCTCCTTTTGTTGAATCAAGCCAAAGATATCACCCTTAAAGATATGCGAGCTCGCCATAAAGGCCCGCCACAGCAACATGGCGCCGAAGCCCACACCAATGATGACGAGAGCGATGATGATGCGTTTGATCCATTTGCGCCGCGTCGATTGCGGCTTCTTGCGGCCTTTGCGGCCTCGCTTGCCACTGCCCTGCTCGAGGTCGGCAAATATATTGTCGCTTGGATTGATGTCAAAGTCGGTTAGGCTACTACTGGGGTTGTTGGTGCTGATAGACGCACTGCGGCGTGGTGTATAATTCCTTGGCTGCTCTGCTGTGGCCAAGCTGCGACTAGAGCCAGCCGTGCCCGTCATCGAGCGGCCCATCCGCGGCATCGAGCCGTCGGCACGCCGAAGCGAGCGGGGGCGCCTATCCACCGTCCCGCTACTTTGCGACCGAAAACCATCTATCGAATTGCGACCCGCCATAAACTCTCTCTACTATACTGGATCTGCCCCAAAAAATAAATACGAAACCGCACTCAAACTTGCACTTTGCAAGCCAAAAATGCCGTGAGAGACTGTGGTCGTATGGAGTATAAGCACATATTTGCACAATGCAGCACTATTTTGCATACGGACATCACGATACAACACGAACCTCAACAATATTTTCATAATTTTTATATCGCAACATATCCCATAAGAGCCGCTGGAATGTTACTTAAATAATTACACTTATCTTTATAACCCGAGGAGGTAACCGATGCACTACAGACTAACGATTTATGTTATAATTATATCCATGAGCGAACAAGTTAAACAAACGATAGCACTTTACAATTATATTGACGAATCTCCTTACTTGTCTCAATCGCAAGCCGAAAAAGCAAGGGAATACGCCAGGGTCGGTGAGTGGGCTATTTCGTTAGAATACATTTGTCTCTGCGTTGCCTCTAACTTATCTAAGCAGAACAAACACTTGACAGAAACAGAGATTAAAACACTCGAAACCTTAGTTGCCATTGTAGAAGAAGATGAGGAGGGCGCATTTAATCACGACTACTTTAAGATCGTAGTAGATCGATAGCAGCAAACAGCACAGCCCGAGAGAGCAGCTACTCATTCTGAGCAGCTGCTCTATTTATAAAATTTCTATAGCTGTCTGCTTGACTCCACCTCCATATATTGATATATATATTAGCTTTCGCTTGCAGAGTTCATAAAAATCTTGCATCGCCCTAGCTTTAAAATAATTGTTCTATGTTTTATAAACAGGAGTGTTTTTATGACAATTTCACCCGGAAACTTTGAGGCAACTAACCAAGAACCAACAAACAACGACCTCACCAAAGATCAGAAAGAGATACACGAGCAAAACCCAGATGTGCGAGAGTTTCCTCGCCGGGCAATAGCTGTTTTTTATGCTGATACCATTGGGGAAGAAGCAGGGAAAGAAGATCATGCCGCATTCAATGAGGTGTTCTCATTCATGTCGTCCGATATACGCGAAAAAATTGGATATCCGTTGGATCAGATTGCCGCTACCCCTTATGGTGATCGAGCAGTCTATGAGCTTTGTCGTGCATATGTAGCAATGCAGTATCCTCTCTTGTTAAATCGCGGACGACCTCAGCCTGGACGTGATATAGAACAGTGGCTAGACCAATCAGCACGTCTTGCGGCACGTGGCAATCCGGACCAAGACTTAAAAGTTAGACGAGTTCCTGCAGACATATATACACAGCTTGTTGATCGTATTGAGTATCAGTAAATATTTTTAGACAAAAGATAACTTTTCTCAATTCCTCCCCTCCGCCCGCATTTAGTGATATAATACTTCATGATGGAAGCAAGTTTTTTGACCCGCCACCCCAGGCTCAAGGATATCGGTGGCTTTGTAATTTTTGCGGTGTGCGTCATCGTTGGCACACTCCTTATCAATACCTTTGTATTTCGTAGCTTTAGCGTGACTGGCCCAAGCATGGAGCAGACGCTCTACACTGGCGACCGGCTGATTGTCAATCGCCTGCCCGTCACGATGGCACATTTGCAAAACAACTCATACACGCCCAAGCGGGGGCAGATCATCGTCTTTAAGAACCCGCTCTACAGCCCAGGCAGCGAGGATATGAACCTCGTCAAGCGGGTCATTGCCTTTGCGGGCGAGCGCGTTACCGTCAAGGATGGGACGCTGACTGTCTATAATAAAGAGCATCCACAGGGCTTTCACCCCGACGACAGCTGGGATGGCCCTGGCTCTCCCACCAGTGGTGACACAGAGGTGTCGGTGCCCGAAGGATCGATTTTTGTAGCGGGCGATCACCGTCAAGGCAGCTACTCGCTCGACTCACGCAATGGCCTCGGCACCGTGCCACTCTATGATGTGATTGGCCCCGTTAGCCTGCGCCTCTGGCCACTGACGAAGGTTCAGGGGTTTCAGGTATAGCACCTGATATCGCTCTAGTGACCTCTCCATCCAGAGTCTGAATTTTGTAGAAATATATTCATTATTACAGAGTAATTACTATTACGTATACTATCAGGCTTTTGCCAAAAATAAATAAACCTTCTACTCTAAGAAGGTTTTATTATATACTACTTTTATCTCGTTACTCCTCGTCCTGCGTATGCTCAAGCAAACCAATAATCCGCTCGAAGTCATCGTCGCTGGTGAAACGGATAACGATCTGCCCTGCCCCACGGCGATTGCCACGGATCTGGACTGGCGCACTCAGCTGCTGCTCAAAGCGCTGGCTGGCAGCCGTATACTGTGGTGGGGGCGCTGGGCGCTGCGCCTTGGCGGTCTTTTGAGCAGAGTCACTTTCCTCGGTACGCTTAAGAATGGCCAGGTACTGCTCGATTCGCCGCGCGCTCCACTCTTCCTGAATAATCTTAGGCAAAATATCGGCAATTTGCGCTTCATCCAAGCTAATCAGCGGCCGGACTTGCCCCTCGCTCAGCTTGCCATCGACTACTGCTTGGCGCACTACCTCGGGCAGGCGCAAAAGACGCAGCGTGTTACTCACCGCACTGGGTGACTTACCACCAACGCGCTGGCCGATTTGCTCAAGCGTGAGGTTGAATTGATCGCGCAGCTTGAGATACGCCGTGGCGGTTTCGATGGCGTTGAGGTTTTGGCGTTGGATATTTTCGATAAGCGAGAGCTCGAGCTTATGCTGATCAGACAACGTGCGCACCAGTGCCGGGATCTTCTCCAGCCCCGCCTTGGTAGCGGCTCGGTAGCGCCGCTCACCAGCCACAATGACATATTTACCTTTGTTATCAGGGGTGACGACGATGGGCTGCAGCACACCATGAACACGGATAGACTCAGCGAGCTCATCGAGCAGCGTTTCGTCAAACACCCGACGCGGCTGAGTAGGGTCAGGCATAATTTCTGCAAGCTTGATCTGGCGCAGATCGCTAATCCGGTCGTCTTGGTCGGCGGTTGGGTCGAACGATTCGTCCAGTAGCTCCGCTGGAATCAGCGAATCAAACCCCCGCCCTAAACCTCGTTTTGCCATTTATACCCCCGTTCGTTCGATTATTTCTTTCGTCACGGCTTTGTACGCCCGTGCACCCCGACTAAAGCGGTCATATGCCCCAATCGGCGCACCATGGCTCGGAGCCTCAGCCAGGCGGACATTGCGCGGGATAGACTCCGCAAACACCTTCGCTGGAAAATGCTTCGCAATCTCAGCCAAGACCTGGCTCGAGAGCGATGTGCGACCATCTACCATGGTGGGCAGTACCCCAATAAGATCAAGTGTCGGGTTCATATTTTTGCGCACCAGCTTCATTGTCTCGAGTAGCTGCCCGAGCCCTTCCAACGCATAGAATTCCGCCTGGACTGGCAAGAGCACATAGCGTGCTGCAATGAGCCCATTGACAGTGAGGAGACTGAGGCTTGGTGGGCTGTCGATAATGATATAGTCGTAGCCAGTTAGTTCATCGATCGCCCCTTTGAGACGGCTAAAACGGTGCTGCGCCTTGGCCAACTCTACCTCGGCATTGGCCAGCTGCGGTAGGGCGGGCGCGATGAAAAGATTCTTGTGCTCGGTTGGCTGGATGATATTAGCAAGCTTCTTCTCACTCTTGACGACCTCTGTCATGGTAGCGTCGAGCAGCTGCTTATCAATGCCAAGGCCGCTTGTGGCATTGCCCTGCGGGTCGAAATCGACGACGAGGGTTTTCTTACCAGCCTTTGCTAAATAGTAGGCAACATTAATCGCCGTTGTTGTTTTGCCAACACCACCTTTTTGATTTGTTACACAAATTACTGCCGTCATGTCCCGTATTTCCGTTTATCCTCTCCATTATAGCATAACCCACATTGGTTAGTGAGGTGAGGTAACAGAGTTATACACAGGATAAGGAGGCTTTTTCGCGTGATTACCTCTGTGGTGTTTACATTGGCTACCCAAGGCCTACCTCGCGCTACTTCACTATGCTACCCACTCGAGGGTTTTCTTAAGTCTGATCATATTATACCTTCGTGTTGAGAAGAAAATTCGCTACACCCCTCACACCCCTTAGAGTAAGGCAATGCAGTAGATACTGAAGAGAAATTAACATTATCATATCTAGCGCAAAGCGAAGAAAGTTGGGTCATCAAGCTCATCATTCGCGTGCTTTGGAGCTGCACCGCCGCCAGGCTGCTTAGCTAGCGGCACTGGGTCATCTGGCTGAGTCTGCGTAGTATGCGGTTGGTGGTGCAAGAGCTGGGTTGGAATCGTGGTGCGCGGCTTGGCATGCTGAATGGAGAGAAGTGATGGGTCTCGTGGTGCGGCTGGCTTAGATGCGGTACTCGCTGGCTTTTTGCCTGGAGAAGGAGTGGCTGGCTTGGCAGCTTTGTTGGGAGTAGCGGGCTTCTTCGCCTGCTTGTCTGGCTTAGTGCTTGATGGCTCCGCGGCTGCCTGCTCATCGCGTGCTTCGCCACCAGCTGGCTTGCGTCGGCGGCGTCG
>CALHVV010000055.1 GCA_938036915.1 uncultured Candidatus Saccharibacteria bacterium | reverse complement strand
CAAAACTCAAGACCCACAAGGGCACTGCTAAGCGCATTAAGCTAACCAGTACCGGCAAACTGACCCGTCGGCGTGCCTTCGGGAACCACATGCTCTCCAAGAAGAGCAAATCACGCAAGCGCAATATCAACACCCCTGCTACCATCACCGGTGGTATGGCCAAAAATGCTAAACGAGCCTTAGGAGTCTAACATATGCGCGTCAAACGAGGAACAACCGCCCACGCTCGCCACGCCAAGATGCTGCGAGCTGCCAAAGGAATGCAACACAATCGCACCCGGAGCTTCCGCCTTGCCAAGCAAGGGGTAATCCGGGCTCTGCAATACGCCTACCGCGACCGCCGCAACCGCAAGCGCGACCTGCGCCAGTTGTGGATCACCCGCATCAACGCTGCCGCCCGGCAAAATGGCACCACCTATGGCCGCCTGATCGCTGATATCAAGGCTGCTGGTGTGGCACTCGACCGCAAGATCCTCGCCGAGCTAGCCGTCAACGAGCCACAGGCTTTTGCAGCTGTCGTGAAGCAGGTCACCCGCAAGTAGTGTAGCAATTTATACGACGTTGTGAAGAATACACACCTCTGTAACAGGGGTGTGTATTTATTTGTAGATGAGCAACCACTCAATGGGACATAACATCTCGCCTGTGTTACCTCATCCCATCAACCTCCTCACTGTGTCGAAGATGTTTCGGTCAAATGAATCATAGAGCTTATCCGTCCCCACAGTTGCTGGCTTCCAGATATGTTCTTATTCGGCAAGGAGGCTGTAGAAAATCAAAGCTCCAAAGTTGGAGCTAACACATCATACCATAAAGCAGCCTATCGATAAGCCGGGTTCTGTCGTGGATGATCATCTATCTAGTTTGCAAATTGCTCTGCAAATCGAGCGGTTAGCGATAGCCACAAGCGGATCACTCATCCGTGGCTATCTCCTTGCAGCCGACAGGGTTTACCTCCGCGGCATGTCACCATGCAGCGCTGTGAGCTCTTACCTCACTCCTTTCACCCTTACCCCGCTACTCGAGCACTACTGCGCACAAGCATTGGTGTTGCGGAGCGGTATCGTTTCTGTGGCACTTTCCCTAGAGTTGCCCCCGGTCGCCGTTAGCGACTGTCGTATCCTGTGCTGCCCGGACTTTCCTCTTGCTAGGTCGCAAGCGATCATCTAATAGACTGCCTCCCTATTATAGCATAAGGGATTTTATGATATGTGGATGTCAAAACCTTCATCGTCAGTGCAGTATCCTCTTCATCACTTCATCTGATGGAGTGTACTAATCGGTTGTAATAACCGATTAGCAGCCCTGGCGTCAAGAGGTCGATACCTGGGAGGTGTCGACCCTTATAGTGTTCTATCGGAGGGAGTGATGAAGAGGAACCGTGTGATACTCTTGACCTTCAACCATCAAAAAATCCCAGACTCACCCCAGGCGCTTGATATTCCCCTGCATGATGCAAGGTGGGTTTCCTCATCCATACCCACGGGTATGGTGAATGTTGGAATCCCTATCATATGATGTTAGGAAAATCATACACGCCCGATATTCGTCTGGGACACTCTTAGTATACCACAGAATGGTAAGCGGCGTCACGTTTGCAGCATCAAGAGCCGTGCAGTTCCCTGCTTCGCATCATACAAGCCGATGTTTGCTAACTATAATCTCCTGTATTAGAGCGATAGAGACATCAAAACAAATGACAGATATTTTACCTCATCTGCTGAGATATGTGCGGATAGACCGTTACCATTTAGCCCCTCATCAAGCTCGCTTATTTCCGAGCCCCACGTTTTTAAATCAAAAGGCTTCTACTCCTAGCCAAGCGACACGCCAAACACCAGCGAGAAAAGCTGCAAAATGCCCCTGATAGCTGCCATCATCACATTGCCAATGGCCGAGCTACCGACCAATACCAGCACAAAGACCAGCATCACGCCGTACTGCTCCACCACCTCCATGCCGCGGCGCACAAACTCTGGTGCCAAAGCATACAGCACACGCGAACCATCGAGCGGTGGGATTGGCAGCATATTAAAGACAAAGAAACCAAGATTCACACTCACTGCCGTCGCAAGTAGTGGCTGCACTGCTGGCCCAGCGATCGTCGCATATAGGCCAAAGCAGATGAAGGCAATGACGAAGTTCGTCAGCGGCCCAGCCAGCCCCACCAGCGCTGCGCCCCATTCGTCACCGCGCACTCGCTCGGGATTGTATGGCACTGGCTTGGCTCCACCAAACACTGGTAGGCCCAGTAGTGCCAGGCTCAGTGGCAAAAGGATGGTCAAGAATGGATCAATATGATGCAGTGGGTTGAGCGTCAAACGCCCCTGTTCCTTAGCCGTATCATCGCCCAGCCAGTACGCCACAAAGCCATGCATCGCCTCGTGCAGCGTCATCGAGATAAGAATAACGACAAGGACGATAATGAGGTGAGCGATATCAATATGCATTTCTTTATTGTACCACATTGCCTACCCACCTTGACATTGCCTCCTTGGCAGCGTATACTAATACAGATTGTAATAATATAAGTGAATAAGTGGAATAAGAATATGGCAGCACGATGTGAACTGACTGGCAAGGGTAAGCAATTCGGCAACAATGTGAGCTTCTCGTTGCGACGCACCAAGCGAGTCTTCAAACCAAACCTTCAGAAAAAGACCTTCGTTGTAAATGGGCAAAAGGTCACCATGGTTCTCTCAACCAAGGCGATCCGTACCCTCAAGAAGAAAGGCCTGCTCACCAGCGCCAAGACAAAGGCCAAAGCTGCGGCGTAGTTGCCCAGAGCAAACGATAACTGTAAATATCCCCTGCATAAGGGGATATTTTGGTAATTAATTACTTCGCTTTATCTAACTCAGCAATTGTCGCGAGCACGCCAGCGAACTGCTGAGCAAACTCCGGCCGCAGCACCAACACACGCTGGGTACCAACCGCTTCGCTCGTGACAATGCCTGCTTCGCGCAGGACTTTGCAGTGGTGCGAGACAGTCGAGAGTGAGAGATTATGATCAATCTGGCTGCAGCCCAGTCGCCCCTCCGCAGCCAAGCGGCGGACAATCCGCAGCCGCAGCGGATCGGACAGGGCGGCAAAGACATGTTCTGGTGCGAGTGCGTCAGTTGGGGTGTTTTGTTGGGATGTCATTTCCTTTGTATTGTCTCATACCTGCTGGTCATTGCCAAGGCAAGCACTACTACGCTGGCCGCTATGAACGGAATCGCCTGCGCTGGCTGGCTACTAATAATCGCACTGCCTAGCATACCACCAAAGCCTTGACCAATGTAAATACTGGATGAATTGAGTGAAAGATTCAGCTGAGCCCGTTCTGGAGCAAGCGCAATGATGCGATATTGCTGAGCAATCGTGGCAATCCAAGCACTAGCCGTCCATAATAGTACACTGCCACCAACGATACCAAGCACACCTGGCATCCCAGCCGCCACACCAAGCAAAGCAAGCGCCAACGCAAAGGCAAGCATTGCCCAGCGGGCCAGCCAAATGTGGGCAAAACGATCGGTCAGCCAGCCGCCCAGCACACCACCCAGGAGTGAGCCCACACCAAAGATGAGCAAAATCCAGCTAAAGTGTTCGTGCAGACCTGCCTGCTGTACTACTGCACTCAGATATGAAATCACGCTGGTGCCAGCTACAAATATCACTACTGTTATCAATAATGTCAGTGCAACCTGACGATTAGCCAGGCCCGCCACCAATGCCCGAACGGTTGGCACCTGCTGCGCTGGCTGCGCCTCACGCGCCCGAATGCCCAGTATGATGCCACATAACACCAGCACCGCAGCCACCGCCATTGCCCAAAACAGCGCGTGGTAGCCATAGCGCTCCCCCATAACCGAGCCCAGCGGCACAGCGAGCACCGTTGCCATCGTCATGCCTGTTGTAACGACGGAGATTGCCTTGCCACGATGCTTGACTGGGGCAAGGCTAGTTGCCAAAGCCATCGCCGTTGGCATCATCATGGCTGAGCCCAAGGCTGCCATCACTCGAGCCACCATCATCCATACAAATGACGACGCAAGCGCTGCCACTCCATTACCAATTGCAAATATCGCCAGTGCTAGCACCAAGGTCGACCGCCGATTGCGCCGCCCCATCACCATGCCACACAATGGTGCCGCCAGTGCATACACCCACGCAAACACCGTCACCAAGAGGCCAGTCTGCCCCAGCGACACTCCCAGCTGCTGTGCCACCTGTGGCAATACCGCTGCCAGCATGAAGCCATCCGCTCCAATGACAAAGGCTCCCAGCGCTAGCACCGCAATCTTACCCCACGGCGTGGTTGATTGTTGTTCCATAAAACCGTTCCTTTCTTCGATATAAATCGAAATAATAGTAATATTTCGAAGTGTATCGAATTTAGTGTGTTGTGTCAAATCGACCACATTATGACAATGATTTCACTATGAATCTCACAATCCTCATCACTGTCTCGCACTCATTTCTTGAGAAAACTATAGGGACTGATCTTGCCCATCAACCCACCAACACTCGTGCCGACTACAACTAATATTCATATTCCATCAGATAAAGCAGCGAGAAAAACGGAGTAAAGATATATCATAAAAAACCAGCCTCTTCTATGAGGCTGGTTGCGCTTGGGGTATATGAATCCTAGCTTCGAGCTAACTCAAACACCGTCAGCACTTCGGGCAGGTTACTCGCTGTTTTGATCTTGAGTTTGGGTTTTTGCTCGACTGGTGCACCGAGCTCCTTCTCAAAGACCTCCACTGTGTCTTGCGGTACTTCGTAATGCAACGCACTATCGGCATAGTGGACGGGCACCACCACCCGTGGCTCGATCTTGCGAATAATGGCGGCGGCACTTGTCGCATCCAGCGTGTAGCCATAGCCACCCACCGGAATAACGACGATGTCGATCACCCCCAGCGCCTCGAGCTGCGCGTCAGTCAGCTCTGGCGCGATATTACCAATCACCGCAATGCGAATATCACCACACTCAATGCGATACACCGTCGAGAGTTGCTCACTCTCTGGCGTGTCGATGTGGCGCGTGGCTGCAATGCCGCGAATGGTGTAGTCACCCACCTCATACTCGCCAGGCTGGTCGATGATAAGGCGCGCCTCGGGGTTAGCCACCGCAAAGCGTTCTTCGGTTGCAAGCTCTACTGCGTCCTTCGTCTTGGCGTCCTTCAGGCCGAGCAGCGATAGCTTGGGGTCAACTGCAAGCGTGGTTTTCTTCGTCGCAATGATGACTGTGTTGCCGCCTTTGTATTCGATATCAAGCATGATTCTCTCCTTCGTCTTCTTTTAATATATTATCAACGTCTACCAATACGGTATGCTTGTTGGTCAGAATGGTAGTAATGAAGCGGTCGCGCACGCTCAGCCGGTAGTAGAACTCGTCGTAGCTCAGGATGCTATAGGTCAGCTCGCGCCCCTCCTGCCGCTCGATAACTGCCACCACGCTGCGCACCTTGGCAGCCGAGAGGTTACCCACCAGCAGCAGGTCGATCGTACTGGCCGAGCCCTTCACTAGGGCCCCCGCCGCAATCGCCACACGCAGGCGCGGCAGCTGCATAATCGCATCTTGCCAAGCGGGCCGGTAGCCCGACTTATTCTTGGCTGGAGCGATTTTTTGATCAGCAAAGATGACGCGCAGTGGTGGGTAATATTCGTACTGCTGGTTTACTTCGTAGTACAATTTGTTATCTACGCTGTCGCTCGTAATGATCCCCACCTCCAGCATATTGAGCAGCTCGCGGCGCACCGAATTAATTTGCTCATTAATCAGCCGCGTAATCTCGCGCACATAAAATGCCTTTCCTGGATTGTTTAAGAAAAGGTGGAGCAACTTCACACGAGTTTTTGATCCAAACAGTGCATCTATCATTACGGTCACCAACTAGATTTATGGTATCACATCTGGTGCGCTTGCGCGAGCACCTCACCAAGGTACGTCTCGGCATTCTCCAGGCTGTGCCATATGATGTCTGGGTTGCGCCGCAGCCAGGTCATCTGCCGCTTGGCCAGGCGCCAGTCTGCTGTGCAAAATGCCGCTTTGGCTTGCTCGAGCGCATACTCGCCCTGTTGTAATTTATGTATAATTGGGTAGATATTCCCTGTCATTGCTTCACTATCCCAGCCGTATTGGGCTGCTAATTCCGTCGCTTCTTGCACAACACCATGCGCAAAAAGCTGCTCTGTCCGCTCAGCAATGCGCTCACGCAGCACATCACGTGGCGTTGCAATACCTACAACATAGGTATTTTTGTCAACACGTTCTGACCTCTGTAACTGTTGTCCTTCTCGCACTATTGTATTAATGACATGCCTTTTGTTGTATTTATTATTGGGTAATTCTATGTTGTGTACTCGACAATGTTCGTGCAAAGTTTCTATAGAATAGCCCTGTAGCTGCTGCATAAGCTTTTTGTTCACCGTCGGAAATTGAAATTTATACAACACCGCATCGACATATAGGCCCGTCCCACCAACAAGAAATGGGATGCGCCCACGCTGGCGAATAGCCGCAATCTGCTGATTGGCATAGCGCTGAAAATCCACGACCGTGTAGCGCTGGCCCGGCTCTACTAAGTCCAGCCCCCAGTGTGGCACGAGGGCTTGCTCATCCGGCGATGGCTTGGCAGTGCCAATATCCATACCCTTGTAGATGGTGCGCGAATCGGCGCAAATAATCTCACCACCGTACTGCCTCGCAAGGCGAATCGCCAGGCTGGTCTTACCACTGGCGGTTGGCCCAACGATGGTGATGAGTGGCAGAGTGGTGGATGCGAGAGGTAGTATGTTATTTTTTGTATGCATGCGAGCTACCTTTCAGATTATTATGTGACGCAGCAAGTGGCCGCCAGCGACGCTGCGCAAAATCGACCACACGGTACGAGTCATCACACTGGATGCCATCGTGCTCGAGCAGTTGCCGCTGCACTGCCTGCCCACCCGGAAAGCCAACCGCGAGGCCTCCCTTGCAATTAACAAGTCTATGCCACGGCAGCTCCTCCGGCCCACCGTGGGCAATCTCCCCCACTCGCCGTGCAGCATATGGGAGACCAGCAAAAGCCGCCGACTCTCCATAGGTCGTCACTGTATCATCTGGCAGCTGTGCCATCAGCTTGTAGACGGCATCACGCAGGCTCATCGCTGGCAAGTCGCTCAATTGCCACCTCCACATCGTACCAATTTGTGCAGCGCACCACCCCAGCTGGCAGCACTGTGGCTTGGTTCCAGGCATAATCGCCAAAGAGCAGCGCATTGCGGCCATGTGCTGCCACCGCTTGGCAGTGCTTGAGCTGGTCGTCGATCAGCACATCGGCGTTGATTTGCGTCATCAACTCTGCCTTGGTGGCACGGTGCGAATCATTAGTTAACTCATCCCAAATACCCGAGAAATAAACCGCCGTGCTAGCAAAGATACCTGGAAAATGCTCGTCGATCCAAGCTATTGTATCACCCTTTACTTGTAGGCAGCGTGACGTTGCAATCATCAGATGATGGTGTTGTGCCAAATGCTCTAGCACCTCCAGCGCGCCGCCAATGTGCCCATAGCCCGCGCTTAGGCTCGTGCTCACAATCTCGGCAGTGCGACGCTCCACCTCGGCATTATCCACCTGCCACATCTTGGCCCAGTGCTCATCGTAGTCATCGACCGTCAGGTTCGTCCCCCAGCGCTGGTTGCTAAAGGCGACGATGCCAGCGGCATTCTCCGCCAGCACGTCGTCGACATCCACAGCAATACGCAGACGGCGCATTAGCTTAGCCCCTCTAGGTACGCCGCTAGCTCATCCAGCGGCACCGTCGTCTCGCCCTGCTGGGTACGCACACTTACCTGGCGGTTGGCTTTGTCGCGTGGGCCAACGATAATCTGCACCGGAATTTTTACAACAGTAGCTTCGCGGATCTTTTTACCGAGCGATTCATTACGTGTATCTGTTGTGTATCTTACATCGTTGTATTTTATAGGACGCATCAGTACCACTGTTTTGAGTACCGATGTGATTTCATCAACATAGTCTTCTACGGTGTTGTTAATGGTGAGAATACGAATTTGCTCGGGCGCGATCCAGAAGGGGAACCACCCCGCGGTGTGCTCAATAAAGACGCTCAGGAAGCGCTCAATCGAGCCCAGCAGCGCGCTATGAATCATCACGGGCCGAGCCATCTCACCCGCTTCGTCTGTGTATTCAAGGCCAAAGCGCTCGGGCTGGACGAAGTCGAGCTGCACCGTCGCTACCTGGTGCTCGCGGCCAATCGCATCCGTCGCCATGAAGTCGATCTTTGGCCCATAAAAGGCCGCTTCGCCCTCCTGCTCGAAGTAATCTAGCTGCTTGGCCATCACAGCCGCCTTGAGCTGAGCCTGGGCCGATTGCCACAATTCTGGTGCCCCAAGGTAGCCCTCACCCTCATCGCGATAACTCAGGCGGACACGCAGCTTCATCCCAACAATGTGGTACAGCTCCTCGGCGCAGGCCAGCAAATTACTCATCTCCTGCTCGATCTGATCCGGCCGGCAAAACACATGGCTATCATCCTGCGTCAGTGAGCGCACCCGACTCAAGCCGCCCAGCTCGCCAGTTTTTTCGTCGCGGTAGTCGGTCGTTGTCTCGAGGTAGCGCACCGGCATATCGCGGTAGCTCCGTGGTTGGCTGGCAAAAATCTGCGTGTGGTGTGGGCAGTTCATCGGCTTGAGGTAGTAATCGAAGCCCTGCTTGATGATGTTGCCGTTCTCGTCCTTCTCCTCATCCAGGCGCATTGCCGGATACATGCCATCCTTGTACCAATGCAGATGACCGGAAGTCTCATACAGGCCACCCTTGGTGATGTGCGGGGTCTGCACGAAGCTGTAGTGAT
>CALHVV010000054.1 GCA_938036915.1 uncultured Candidatus Saccharibacteria bacterium | reverse complement strand
TCTTGAGCAGCCGACGATACAGTGGCAGTACATCTTTGCTGGCCATGAATAGATACAGTATAGCAAAATACGGACACAAAATTCAAACACGATCAGTATTATCTGAGTATCGCAAGTGGTGCGCAGATAAGTCGAGCAGCAGGGCGAGATGCCATAGATAATCCGCCCGCAAAGGATGTCGACAGAAGGGCACCGCTCATACAGCAAACCCCTGCATTTGCGCAGGTCAGCGCCAGCTTTGAATGTGACAGAAATAAGCATCCCGACATTGTTTGCACGCCCGCTTTATGTTTAAATAGAAGTATGACAAACGAAGAACTCTCACAGCAAATCACAGCACTCACAACAACCGTAACCGAGAAATTCAACGAGATCGACACGCGGCTTGAAGGAATCGATGGGCGGCTCGACAAGCTGCAGGTAGGGCAGGATGACCTGCGCACTAAGTACAACGATCTGAAGGCTGGCCAGGACGATCTGCGCACTAAGTACGACGAGCTGAACGAGAAGCAAGGCCACATCGTCAACGCTCAGAAGACCATCGTCAAGATGCAAGAAGATCTACACCATATGGTGGAAGAGCAGGCTGCCAAGGTAGAAGAGGACTTCACCGATATGAAAGCGACCCAGGCAGTCATCCAGCACGACATTGCACGCATCAACCGCAAGATGATCATCGACGCCGGCGTGCGCGACACGATGCACGAGAGCGTCTTCACCACACAAGACAGCCACTACCGCGACCTTGACCGTCGTCTCCGCCTGGTGGAAGCCCGCTTGCCCGACCTGGGGCAGCAGGGAGCATAGGTATGGTTGGTACGGCACGCAACATGGCAGCATCGCCACGACCACTTGGATCATGCGCCGCTCAGACTGCCATCGGCCTGGTCGAGCTCGAAGGCGTTGCCGTCACTCCAGCAGTACGACGCTGGCTTACCCAGTACGCCCAACAGCAGATCTTGCAGCGCGAACTCATCGCCAAGATAGAGGCGGAGGTGGCGGCACTGATGCAGCGGCCTAGCGAGAAGACACGTCCGGCCTGTCTCTAACGTCAGTTGCGCTCAGCTTCACTATCCATCAGCCGACCAATCGCCCACCTCAGCCGCTGCGCCGTCTCGGGGCTGACGTCCAGCCCGTGGTGCCCGTCGCCAAGGTAGAGCCACTCGTCCACCTCATCGGCGTACTGGTAGCGCACCAGGTAGAGCTCGGTTGCCACTGCCCATCGCTCGGGCCCATCGTCGCTGCCGTGCCCGCGCTGGGGGACGACGCCCGCCACAGGGAGATGAGCACTCTCGTGAACGACGTCATTGAACTCTTCGCCCACTACTTCGTGGTTGACGACGCACCACGCAGGGCAGTGCTCCGCTCCATCTGCTGGCAGCTCAGATCGCACGCTGCTTCCTCTCCCCCAAGCACCGTCTGTTTGCATGACCGCATGCCAACCGCAGCGCAAGGTGCGAGGCTAGACCAGCAGCAGCAGCCAACGGAGAACAGCGATGGTGGACTGAGAAGTAGGGAATAGGGAACAGCTGGTCGCCGTCGACCACCCACCCCCCCCGCGCTCATCTCCTCACGCTCCAATGATGCGCGCCAGCACCAGCATGTCCATGTACTGGCCATCCACCAGGTAGCGCTGCGTCAGCCGGCCTTCTTCGACGAAACCGAGGCTGCGGAAGAGCCCGAGCGACGCACCGTTGCTCGCCAGGATCCATGCCTCCAGACGGTGCAGCCCTAAGTGGCCAGCCGCCCAGTCAATGACTGCCCGGCTGCCCGCCGCGCCATAGCCTTTGCCCCGATCGCTCGGTCGCCAGATGCAGATGCCCACCTGGGCGACGCGGCTGCGCCAGTCGATGGCATGGATCGAGGCCTCGCCGACCAGCCGACCATCGCTATCTGCCAGGACGAAGCTGTATGCCGTAGCCGGCTGCGGGCCCGCTGTATCGGCGATCTTGCGGCTCAGCTCTGCGCTACTCCTCGGCCGCCAGTATGGCGGGCCATACTGCGCCAGCTCCGGCCAGTCCGCGCACGCCTCGAGGATGGTGGGTATGTGGGCCTCGGCCAGCGCCTGGAGGGTGATGGCCATGGTGTTTTCTCCCCTCTGCTACCACGTATCGACTACACCTCGCTCCGCTCAATGCTACTCATCAGTCTGTAGACCTTCAAGTAGCAGGTGGCCAGGCTGAGAGATG
>CALHVV010000053.1 GCA_938036915.1 uncultured Candidatus Saccharibacteria bacterium | reverse complement strand
CCTCAGCCTTCATACCATTGTTAGTCGACTTATCGAGTACTTCTAAAATTTGCTGTTTCACTCCCACTCTCCCATCTTCTCGCCGTAATCAATTGTTAAATCTATAGCTTTTTCAATATCTGTGATTGCTTCAGCTAGTTGCTTTCGGTAGTACTGCGGCCGCGCAAGCTCCTTGATAAGCCAGTCTTGCACCTCGCCAAGCAGCGCTACTGCCTGGTCTACAGTCTTTACGCTGTCTTGGCCATCGTTGCTTTTCAAATCTTCAAGCACTTTTGATCCTTTCTACGTTTGTTATGCGGTACGAGAAAATCATACCTTTTTGTTGTTCGAGCTTTTTGAGCGCCTCGCGAGCGCCTTCCGCTTCAGTCACAAACTCTCGTGGCTTTTCGCGTTGGCGCTGGCGAAACATGATTGTGTATTTGTACATTACATCTTCACTTGCTTGGTGATGGCATTACGTACACCAGCTGTGTATCGCTTTGCTTGTACACTGTCAAGCCGGCGGTTGATAGCGTCCACAATAGCTTCGCGGTCGCTAATCTCTGCAAGCATCTGATCTTTGTATGTTTGTAGCTCTGCTTCAGGCAGGCCATCTACCACCTCTTGCATTTCAAGCATAGTGTCTTGAACTGGCTCGCTCTCTGGTGCTTGCCAGTCATGCGGGTCAGGGTGTTCGCCCTTAATGACCGATCGTGGAATCGCAAACGATTGCACTTCGTCGCCAAGTGCCGCGCTGTTACGTTCGGCCAATAGCTCCTCTGGCGATGGTGTATCAATCATCATGTCATTGTATTGCCCAATGTGTTTTTTGTACTCTGCCATACTCTCCTCTGTTCGATGTTTACAATGTCCGCGCAAGTGGTCACTCAGTGTGTCGAACTGCGCCCATTTGTCGTTAGTTTCTTGGTTTAGGTTTGGTGTGTTGTAGTTCATTTATTCCCCTTTAGGTTTTTTGCTTTCAATTTCTTGGGCAGCAAGAGAAAGCATACTAGACGCTTTTTTGATGTGCCCAATTGCGTTTGCTATATAA
>CALHVV010000052.1 GCA_938036915.1 uncultured Candidatus Saccharibacteria bacterium | reverse complement strand
ATTATCTTTTTGAAATTTCCCCCGCCGATCTTTTTATTTTTTAGTTGAAAAGGGTGTTTTCTGGTGGTAGCGTATTGCTCTTTGAGCAACTTGGCAATATTATAGTCTGTTGCCGTTTAAGGCGTCACCGATAGTAGCTTCCGCGTCAAATTGATAGTCAAATCCATTAATACGTACCACCGGCCTATTAAAGCCTCGTTGCCCCATAAGCAAGGCTGCACTCGCTGCTAGCATGTCGCAAATAGTTTCTTCACTTTTCCTTATCTTTCCGTCATCGCTCTCAGTCTCAGATACTCTAAGGGGAGGTATTCCGTAGACACCTATAGCTATTTGCGCCGATCCACGTTTATCGGGTCGTCCCTCGCTATCAGTGATAATGACAGCAATGTTCAGATCAGTTAGTTCCAGTATTTTACGACCGATAGCACGTGCGGACGCATCAGCATTTTCTGGGAGGAGGATTAGCTCTTCGGAACCGAGCTTATCAACGCCTGCGCTCGTCAAGAATAGACCATTTGGCAGCCAGCCACCTACGTAATTGTCTTTTACCTCAAGTCTCGATCCTGATGGCTCACCGGTGGCATCAATAATTGCCTGCACTGCACGAACGTCTTTACGAGGTATTCTTTTGTGTATTTTATGGGCTACTTCAGAAGGTTCTATCGTATCAAGTCGAACTACATTATCTTCTGCCGACGATACTGCCTTTGATGCAATACAGAGAATATCGTACTCTTTTAACTCAAAACCAGCCCTTTGAGACTTACCGACAATAATCTCACCAATATCATCGGCAGCAACTATCTGTGGCATATTTGGGACGGTTTCAATACTAATACGTTCCAACATGGTTCTCTCCTTTTTTATACTCATTTAACAAATCAGCTAGATATGTAAGGGAGCTGCGAGAAGCTGATATTTTCTCACTTTGTGGTGCATGGGTCTCTACGCTTACGACGGCATCTTGCAAACAATAAGACAGTACAAGAGGTAAAATTGAATTGTAATCAATTTCACCATCTCCGGCTGGCACGTACTGCCGAACTCCATCCTTAACTATGTAGTTTTTAACATGAATGTAGCCTGTTCTTGGCCCTATGGCAGAAAGAAAATTCTCATCAATCGTCTCACCAATTTCAAGCAAGTTTGCGACATCTAGCCATAGCTTCAGGTTTGGTGATTGGTTTTTATTTAGGAAGTCAATAAGCGCGGCCTTAGTGTGAATCCGACAGACTGGCTCGTTTTCTATAAGCAAATTAACATTACGCTTAGCAGCCTCGCTCAGTGCATACTCCAATAACCGGCTTGAAGCAAAGTCTCCTGCTGTATCGTCTGCTGATTTCAACTCTGAGAATATACGAAGCTTAGATATTTCTAGCGCATTAGCAACCTCTATTGCTCGCGTAATCGTCTGTCGCTTTTCTTCCTCCGAAAGTCGTGGATTAAACCCGAAACTGTCGTGGATAACTTCTGCATCGTCGTCAGATGAGTACCACTTAAAAAGAGGTGTCGCTGCTGCTAGGATCGTGATGCCATGCTCGTTTAGTAGTCGCCTGAAAGCGCCTACTTCTTCGTCTGACCAGAAAACAAAATTTTTTCCATTTACAGTACGTAGTTCGCCGTATTTAATCCCTAGTTCTTGCATAACATCAGCCGCCTCTTGAAAATTGTCAGAGATCTCATCGAAATTAATAGCTAGTTTTATTGAATTAGGCATGCTCAATCCTTTCCTGGAGTAATTTGTGCAGTTCGCTCAGGCTATCTTTTGTAAAAGTATCGCGTACATCATTTCCTGTCCATAACGTAAATGCATATAAGCCTTGATATACCATCATCCATAGTCCGTCGATTGTTCTTGCGCCATTTGACTTGAAATATGACACAAGCGGCGTGTTCACCGGATTGAACACACAATCAAAGAATACTTTGCGAGAGAAATCCTCGTGGCTTTTCAGCAAATCAAGTGCAAATGGCGTATTCACACCTTGGCCTACCATCCCTGCTGTTGTGGCATTGATAATTACGTTCGTGGTATCGATATATTGAATAATATGTTCGTATGTATCGAAGCGAACTGTGGCTTTGTCCGAGAATTGATCTTGGAGAGATTTTGTCCTACCGGACTCTGCTTTTCGATGCAGCACCACTACATCTTTTATACCTAATTCAAGTAGCGCATAGATGGCTGCTCTTGCGGCGCCTCCCGTACCGAATACAATCGCTTTTTTCTTTTGGCATTCATTAATTACTTCCGCGAGAGGGTGATAGATACCGTACCAATCGGTATTATATCCGACAGACTGATCGTTTTCGTTATCAAAAACGATGGTATTCACTGCGCCTATCGATGAAATCGAGTCATCAACCTTGTCTAAGATTGATACGACATCCAACTTATATGGCAGCGTGACATTGAGCCCGCAAAAATTGAGGGTTTGAAAAGCCTTTAGTGCAGAGCTAAGCTCTGAAGTTTGAGGGATATTTATTTTAAGATGCTTATATTCTAGGGGTTGAGGCAGTTGTGCGGCTATCCATTCAAACAATAGCGGTGATACGCTATGTTCAGTTGGATTACCAATTAGAGCACTATATCTCATAGGTATTGCTATTATAGCTTAATTGTTTTAAAATTCAAACATAATGAGAGGTCTAGGTAAGGTATTGATTCTGGGGTGTGGAACTATTGGCCAAATTAAGGCAGGGCTTTGGCTGTCTCTAGGGGCTAATGTATATCTGTACGATACCTCTCCCGTGCAAATCGACAAATTACTTAAAATCGACAAACGATTACAACGTTTCAATCAACAGCAAATGGGTGATTTTACGGTCGATATATCCACTCCGAGTGATCAGCATGCTTCTTCTCTGTTCTGGACGTTTGAAACCATCAAAAACCCGAGGATCATACTGCTAGAAAAGCCCATATGCACAAACGCTAACGATAAGGCAGTTATCGACCAGCTACTAAGCAAATACAGGAGCGTGCCCGTGTATGTAAATGAATCTTATTTCTGGTCTTCGGCACTTGACTGGCTATCCAATCGGTTGCACATAAATGACGAGAAAATCGTATCAATCGAGATTAATTTATCGAAAAATAGGCTTGCCGATACTCGTGCGGGTAGATTTTTTGATCGAGATCTCGAGTCGTACGGTATAGAGGTACCACACGCAATCGCTATATTGCAAAGACTTGGCGTCGATATTGATGGGCTAAGAGTTGGTGCAAATAAGATATATCGTAGTGAAAATGACCCTTTCAATCAGGGTGTGCACTTGATGCTTTCTGACATGAGTAGTCATATCATCAAAATTGATTCATTCCTTGGTGATTTTATGATCCAGACAGGAGAGAAAATGCAGAATTCCCTTACGCGATGGTTAATTGTTGAAACTGACAAGCAGAATAAGTATCACGTTTTGTTTGATCCGGCGCCAAACGAGCAGCGGTTCAAGAGCGTCATTACGATAAATGATAATGAGAGGGTAGTACTTGATGACGATCATTTGCGAAGGCATCTTAAACATGTACAGCTTGGTGAATTGAATGATGCAATGAAACAGCACTTATCACCAGCCAACTCTATAGCAATCTATGATCTTCTTGAGAAGCTGTATGCCAGCAAGATTGAAGATTATGTTTCCGATGTGGTTTCAATATAGCGAGGTGGGAGAAAGAGCAGGAATTGTATAATGGCACTCGAAGTAAATCGTAGCTATCAGGGACCGGAGCTATTGGCACAAGAGGTTGTTGAACGAAAAGGGCTTGGACACCCCGACACGCTAGTTGATGGCATCGCCGAATTTTCAGAAATTCAATACGCAAAACATTGCTTGGAGCGTTTTGGAGCTATTCCGCACCATAATCTTGACAAGGCTATGCTTCTTGGTGGCTTGTGTCTACAACGGTTTGGTGGCAACAACTTTCAGTCTCCACTACGTATGATGTTTATGGGACGTGCCAGTAAGTCATTTGGCGGAGAAGAAATACCCCTTGCACAGATACAAGACGAAGCGGCTCGTACCTATTTGCAACGTGTAATGCCGCACCTTGATACATCAGACTCACGAGTGTATGGCGCAGAGAGTCTGACATCGAATCACAGTACACGTCCATTTTGGTTTTCTCCTCGTTCAGCCGAAGACTTACCAGAGCATCTTGCAGATGTCCCTCTTGCGAATGATACAGCAACAATGATTAGTTACTGGCCACTCACACCTACCGAGAAGCTTGCTCTTGATTTGGAAGGATATTTTTACAAAAACAACGAACATGGCATGCCAATACCTAGATTCGAGTTTATTGGTCAGGATATCAAAGCAATGTGCGTACGCAATGGTAGACATATTGACGTCACGATGGCAGTTCCACAAGTCGCCACACACACGCCAGATATGGACACGTATCTTGATCGGCGAGAAGCACTTGAGAAGGAACTGCAAGTTTACGCTGAAGAAATATTAGATGGAGAGAATACCGTAAGGGTAAACATGACAACTGAAGGAACTACGGGGAAACCGCGTCTTTACATGGTGACGGGCGGTTCGTGTACTGATTTCGGTGAGGAAGGCGCTGTAGGACGAGGCAATAAGACTCATGGAATCATCTCGAGCTTTCGACCAAATACCATGGAAGCACCGCACGGCAAAAACCCGACCTATTTTGTAGGAAAATTATTGGGATATCAAGCTGATTTGATCGCAAAAACTGTCTATGAGACGCTGGGCGCACGCTGTCAAGTAGTTTTGCAGGCAAATTTTGGCGACCAACTTTTTGATCCTTCAAAAATTATTGTATCTACAGATAGAGACGTTGATCGTCGAGATGTCGAGGCGGTCGTGGCAGATTGCTTGTCACTCGGTAAGGAGACGACCAACCGAATCATCGATGAAATGTATTTTGTGCCACGAACAAACCCATTCTCAGGAGAGGATCTGTATTGACAGAACAAGCACCATTATTTAGGCGAGATAATGGCGTGCAATTACGCTTCGCTGAGCAAGCAGTACGAATAGAGGGCGATATTGAGTTTGATATGGATACGCTACGAGAGTTGTCGACGTCCGTAACGGAAATGACTATCGACGAACGATTTGGTGACGAAGCCGCTATTCCACGAGTTGTTTATTCCAAGACTGATGATGTAGAGGTACGATATAGCCGGGACACAAATACTCTATATCTGAGCGGCCCAACTCGTAGTTTTGGTCGTGGCACTAGTCTTGTATATCTAGCTGAGTATCTTGCTGCGTGCACATTGGCTGAACGCCAAGGAGATTTTTTGACCCATGCTGCTGCTATTTATAATCCAGAAACAAATCGTTCACAAATACTGTTTGGTGAAAAAGGTGCTGGTAAGACCACTCTTGCCATAAGAGCCTGCAAAGAGGGTGGACACCAGATTATTGGCAACGATCAAGTTTATATCGGCAGTAGCGCAAGCAACATACATACTTCTGGGGGAAATGCTTGGTTCAATATACGAAGAACAGCAATTGCATCTGACGATTATCTTGAGCGAATAATCACGACTGGGGATAGTAGCAGTGAAAAGCCCGCTTGGAATGACAAAATCAGGCTTACTCCTGAGCAATTAGATATAGCGCACAAAATAGGTAGAACTATTGTGGGCAATATATTCCATGTTCGTATCGATCATACCCAGGATACTCTCTATGCTGCGCCATGGAGCGGAGTACAGCAAAATCTCATACTTCACGAAAGACTTGGTCGGCATATATCCGGACAAGCCACACCGCTACAGGATGACGCAGGTAATTATCTGGGTTCTTTACCTCTCGTCAAGCACGAAACGACTATGAGGCAACGCGATGAACTAGTCAAGCGCATCATTAGTATGGGAATAACAGAGGTTTTTGCACCAGATGGAGTTTCAGCAACGAGCTACATACTTGAACATGGAGCACGTAAAATATGATAGTCATCGGCATCCCGACATACAATGAGTCAGACAACATCTCTATCCTCACAAGAAAAATAGACCGTGTTGCGAATAATATAGGACTAGAGGTCATAATTGTTAATGCCGATAGTGCAAGTACTGATGATACTGCAAATACATTTATGAGCACGCCAACAAAGAGTAAAAAAGTATCGATACAGAACAGTATGAAAGGTAAAGGCCGCAACATCTATTCGATTTTACACTACACTGCTGACAGCAAAGACACAGAGGGGTGTATACTGATTGATGGAGATATCACATCTTTTGACGAATCTTGGTTAGTAAACCAAGCAGAAATGACACGCAAGGGGTATGACTATATTATTCCGACCTATGCACGAAACTATCAGGAGGGTAACACAACAAACCATTTCGCTTATCCATTGCTGGGAATGCATTTTAATGGTGTAGCGCCACGTCAACCCATAGCTGGCGACTTCGGAGTATCTGCTCGCCTTGCAAGACACATGACAAAGCAAAGGTGGCATGACTATGCTTATGGCTATGGTATTGATATTTTCTTGACACTGCATGCTTTGTGCGGAAGCTTCAAATGTACGGAAATAGCACTCGGCAAGAAGCTCCACAAGCCGAGTTTTGGAAAAATGATACCCATGTTTCGAGAGGTGGCAGCTTCATACTATGGAACGGCCCAGGAGCTATTTCATAATGAGGTAATTCACTCTATATCTTTAGATCAAGTTGATACCCCAAAACTCATACAGGCACAGTCTCTACCTGTTGATACTATAGCAGGCAGAAAACTTGAAGCGATGAATATATACGTAGATACAGAAAGCTTAATAACAACGACGCTCAGTCCGTTAACTCGTGTCACAAAGGAATTGTGGGTTGATGTGTTGATAGCGCATGAGCGTATGGCTGGTCAAGTAGAACCGCGTCGAATCGCTGAGTCTATACTACCTTGGTATCTTATGCGGGCTGTTACATACCTGGAGGATAATAGTAACGCAGATGAAGCTACCGACGAAGTACAGCAACAATTTACGTTAGCCATGAGACAATGGAACCATGAAGCTTCTCATCACTAGGCATGGCCAAGCTGATGATAATGCCTGCGGCATTACCATGGGTCAACGCGATAGCAAGCTGACCGTTCTTGGCGTTCGGCAGGCGGAGCGTAAGGCTCTAAAAATTAAGAAGCTATCTCAGAAAATTGATCGTGTCTACACATCTGATCTTGGAAGATCTGTGCAGACTGCGCAGATCATCTCGGACATACTTGGTCTACAGAAGGCTACTTCTGACAAGGATCTGCGAGAAATTAGTTTCGGAAAATACGAGGGGTTGCCCTACGATGCCATTCCGCATATAGAGGGTGGTTATATGAAAGTGCGATTTCCTGATGGAGAATCAAACGAGATAATGGCCACACGAGTTATCAATGCGGTAAATCGTATATACGAAGCCGGCAAGGACGCATGCGTATTAATCGTAACGCACTCGGGTCCGATCACTGTAATTCTCGCGAGCTATTATGGTAGGGACTTACAGGCGATGTTAGATGACAAGATTGGGAACGAAGAGATAGTTGAGCTGCAAGTTGATAGAAAATTAGCCAATCCTATTGGCAACAAGGAGTAAAACAAGATGGAAAAGGCGCATATCGCAGAATTTGAATATGATAAGCACGAGATAGAGCGAGCCTTATTCTTCCTGTCGAATGCTTTGCAAGACTCTGGACATAACACCAAACCAGTATTGCTTCATTCGATTCAAGTTGCAGAGATGCTCTGGGAGAGAGGTTTCCCGCAAGATGTCGTGATTGCTGCGGTTCTTCATGATGTTGTTGAAGATACAGATATTACTATCGACGATGTCGGGCAAAGCTTTGGACATCAGGTTGCAGTGTATGTCGATGCTCTCACAGTTTCAGATACTCAAGACATCATGCAGTCTTTTGCTCGCACGGCTGAGCTTGGTAGCGAGGCCCTATCAATCCGCGCAGCAGACCTCATTCAGAATAGTTACTACTATCACTTGGCTTCGACTGATATGCAAAAGCGACTCCGTGATAAGTTTGTATATTTTATGGAGCTATCTGGTGAGCTACTGGATGAAGCTCTAGTAAGTGAACTTAGCAAAGCTTATAGGCGGAATGTTGAAACTATTTGATCTAGAGCTTTCTGTGAAATACGGTTTATAAGGCTAGCTTTGGGTCGAGGGCTGAGCCTGCACGGGTTCAGCTTTTACGTTCGAAATAGGTTCGAGCTTTGGCGTATATTGCCACCACAGATGCAAGAAAATGAGCATTACTTCGCAAACGGAGCGATGTTTTTGTTGAGAGCAGCGAGCCAGACTGGATGAAGAGAGGTCGTAGCCTCTTCTTTGGTTTGGCGTGACCCTAAAGGGCGCAATACTTTATAACAATTACACTAAATCAAGTGAAAAAGGAAGGATTAGGCACGATACTGTTGACATATATGCAACATTGTGCTACCATCGAACAGATGTCACAAAAAAATAGAACAAAACACGGCAAAGCCTATAACAAAAGTCCTGAGAAGCGCTGGTTTGATCGAGTCGTAGCGGCGCCTCTGCTGATTGGCATGGGCTCGGCGGCTCTCGTTGCCGCTGCGGCAATGCATAAGGAGCTTGGCGATGGCCCAACGCTCTTCATTCAGGAGCGGTATGGGAGTGACCTTGATGACCTCGTCAAGGTGCCAAAGCTGCGGACGCTGCGTGGTGCAGTGCGCAACACCGCCTCGGCTAATGGCTATAACCACAGTAGCGCGGGGCCAGTTGGTAAGCTTGTGCGCAAAGCACATGTAGACGAAGCACCGCAGCTATTGCAAGTATTGCGTGGCAAGATGGCGATCGTCGGGCCAAGGCCACTAGCCACAGGCGAAGTATATAATGACATTCTTGCTAACCCCGATATCCCTGAAGGCCTCAAACAGCAGTGGATTGAGGCGCGCAAGACGGCTCGCCCAGGCATTATGGCACCTTATAGCAAAGAACAGCATGAGCCTGGCTACGAGCTAGATACAATTCATATGATGGAGCAGGATGTTGTATACGCTGAGAGAGCCTCGCTAAAGAAGGATGCTAAAGTAGTTGCTGCAACGCTCGGTATGGTGGCAACAGACCTTGTACAAAAGCTTATGCCGCGGTCTGCCCGTGAGTGGCTACAGGTGAAGACAGGCTTGGCGCCAGCAGGCCAAGAGCGTGCGGAGAGTGATGTCGTGGTGGCGCTGCAGCAAGCGCATACTCAGCCTACACGGCGCGCTGCGTAACATGAACCCAAAAGCCTTCACTTTCTCTGGCAGAATAGGCTATTTTTGCTCACTATTCTACCTGGAAAAGCAATGAGTGTATTGTTCTGGTATTATAGTAAGTATTTTGGAAATGTTTCTGCTTATGTCACCCATAAAGTCCTCCATTTTCTCAAAGTAGTGGTTTCTTAAGATGGCGGCAGAGCAATGACCGCAGCAGATGCGTATGCTCTATGTATTAGAGTGATGGAAGGGGAGGGAACGCGCATCATACCGCTGAGCCCTTGTGATACAATAGAGAGAGATTTTTGCGAGAGGGAGCTTTTCTCCTTGCGCGAAACACGATTATTTCAATGTAAAATACCCCAAGGGGTATAGGGAACGCAATCATACTATGCCAGCACCATTCTCATTTACCATTACTCACCGCATGCCGCAAACGTTGGCACGGACAGGTGTGATTCACACCCCGCATGGCGATATCAAGACGCCAGCCTTCATTGTCGTGGGCACAAAGGCAAACGTGAAGGCAATGGTGCCCGAGATGGTAGCTAGCGTGGGCGCACAGGCTGTCTTGGCTAATGCCTATCACCTCTATCTGCAGCCAGGGCATGAGCTAATAGAGAAGGCCGGATACTTGGGCAAGTTTATGCACTGGAGCGGTCCGACCTTTACCGACAGTGGCGGTTTCCAGGTGCTGAGCCTGGGCTCGGGCTTTAAGAAGGTATTGGCGATGAGTACTGATGTGGATGAAGAGATTGCGATTGCTAAGAAGTCGAGTCGGCACGCCTGGGTGGATGATAATGGTGTGATGTTTAAGTCGCACCTCGATGGCTCATTACATAAGTTTACGCCAGAGCTGTCGATGCAAATCCAGGCAGGGATTGGGGCGGATATTACTTTTGCTTTTGATGAGCTGACGTCGCTGATTGACCCGTATGAATACCAAGTGGAGGCACTGGCGCGTACCCATGCGTGGGCGGAGCGCAGCCTAGCAGAGGTTAAGCGTCTTCGGGCTGCTCGGCCAGATAAGCCGTATCAAGCGCTCTTTGGTGTCTTGCAAGGGGCGAATTATGAGGACCTGCGTAAGCAAACCGCAGCACGCCTTGGCGCAATGGATTTTGATGGCTATGGTATTGGTGGGGCGCTAGAGAAAGAAACGATGGCTCAGACTATCCAGTGGGTGAACGAGATCTTGCCCGAGAGCCGCCCGCGGCATTTGCTTGGCATATCGGAGCCAGATGATATCTTTGCGGCGATTGAGCAGGGTATTGATACCTTCGATTGCGTAAGCCCAACCCGCGTAGCGCGCAATGGTGCGGCTTATACACCGCATGGGCGGGTGAATATGCGTGGGACGAAATATCGCGAGCTGTTTGCGCCTATTATGGCGGAGTGCGATTGCTACACCTGCCAGCACTACACTGCGGCATACATTTGTCACCTG
>CALHVV010000051.1 GCA_938036915.1 uncultured Candidatus Saccharibacteria bacterium | reverse complement strand
CCATGCGGCTGGTCATGATGCGGTCGGCTTCTTCGTGGGCGCGCTGCTGCGCCTGGAGCCGGGCGGTTTCTTGCTGGGTGGCGGCGATCTGTGTGGTGGCTCGGGTAGACAGGTGGGCGACGCCATGCCAGCTGGCGAGCGTGAAGTAGTGGCCAAGCATGTAGGTGAAGATCATGAATAGTGGCCGCCCGGTGGAGATAACCCAGTAGGCGGTGGCCAGTGTGGTGGCTGCGCTACCTGCCCAGGCATACACAGGTCGGCCGCGCATCAGCAGGCCACAGCTCAGATCGCTACCAGCGCCGGTGCACCACGATGCGTAGCCGGGCCAACCGGCGGTGATGATCTGCGGGAGTACGAGAAAGCTGACCGCACCGATGACAATGACGGTTAATCGCGCCACCCAGCGCGGAAGCAGGGCATCCGGCCATGTCTTGAGCAGAAGGACAGCAGGAAACAGCAGCGCGATGAAGCTCAGCGCGGCTGGAACCCAGTGCCAGTAGCTGTGCACGGCGCATTCGTAGGTGACCAGGATGACATGAACAAGGACGAGCCCAGTGGCGATGGCACGGGCACCAGCGGACTCCATAGAGACAGATAGCGACCGCTCCCAGCTGGCTGCCTTGCTCTGGGCGGCTGCTTCGCGCTCCGGCGGCTGTTGATCGGCCGAATCCAGGGCAGGTCGCCATCGCAAGGTGATGCAGGTGCCTTCCCCCGGTGCTGAGTCAACGGTTGCCTGGCCGTCAACATCTTGCATGCGGGTGACGATCGAACCAGACACGCCGTGCCTGCCGCGCCCCGCCACAGTAGGGTCGAAGCCGCATCCATTGTCATTCACCTCGATGGTGACACCACGGGTATCGCCGGTAAGCGTCACTGTGCGCGTCACCGGGGCACCTTCGTCGCCAGCGTGCCGCAGTGAGTTGCGCACGGCCTCCAGCGTGGCCTCGGTGATCGCCTGCGCTACCTCGGGCGGTATCTCGTGCTCGCCGGTGAGAAGGACGTCGGTGCGGATATCGCCAGCCATAGCGCTAGCACATTCGGCAACGTCGTTCAGTAGCGTCCTGGCAGCAACTGGGCTAGCCACTGTTGTTTCTGTGCTGAGTGAGTCGAGTGCCTGGCGGGCGCTATCGCGAAGAGCTTCTCGGTCAGGCAGGCCGTTGGCGACGGCGATCAAGGCTGAGAGGATGTGATCATGGATGAAGCTGTTGGCCTCATGCTGGGCTCGAGTGCTGGCCTGCCGGGCAGCCAGCTCCACGGCCTGAGCGCGCTGCCGAGCACTGCTGGCATCAGAGGTCTCCGCCAATCGTAAAAGCCAGGTCAGCGCACCGATGGTGGCCAGGTTAGTTGCCATATCGAGCATGACATCTTCTACGGAGACGAATTGCAGCTCACCGATCGCCATGGCATTGACCATGACCAGCAGCGGTGCCAGCGCCATCACGAACGTGAAGCGCCACCGACGCGTCAATACCACAGCAGCTGCCGCGACGACGACAAAGTACCAGCCCAGCATCGGGTGCATCCGTGCAAGTGCGTCGCCCGGTGCCGCAATCGGCAGGCTCCGAGTGACAGCAAGAACGCAGGCCAGAGCGATGTAGACGGCGAGGAGCATTGCGAGTAGGCCAGCGAGCAACCGATCGGCTCTGTGCAACAGGTCTCGCCGCGGCCTCCCACAGCGGCGAAGATAAATCGTGCCCGTCGCCACGCCGGCTATCACCACCGCCAGCCCCACTATCGGTGCCAGGAGTATGGCGGCGGCAATCGGCTTGACATCCTCGGTCAAGTAGACCGTTGGACCCGACAGCACGCCAATCTCCAGGATGCCAAGGCCAGCGAACAACGCTACCAGACGGCGCACATGCAACCGGTACTCACCTGGAGGGCTAACTCGCTCAGCACCTTTACCTGGGCGGTCAGTCATAGTAGCTCACCAGTCCATCCTCAGCCGCCCGGCGGAAGAGGTCGACGCGAGTGTCAGCCGGCCGCCCAGCGGCGCGGTACTTGTCTCGGATGCGCGCCACGTAGGTGTTGACCGTGTTCTTCGACAAGTTCAGGATCCGGGCCACCGTCTCAGACTTCTCCCCCTCCGCATAGTGCGCCAGGACGTCGGCCTCGATTGGTGCCAGGTAGTCGACGACGAAGTCCTCGTCGGCATCTAGCGCCGCTGCCCAGTCCAAGCTCGCGCTCGGCCTGCCGTCCAGCGCATCCTGGATCGCTCGCACCAGGTCGCTCGACGGCCCGGACTTGCGCACGATCGCCAGCACTCCCCCGGC
>CALHVV010000050.1 GCA_938036915.1 uncultured Candidatus Saccharibacteria bacterium | reverse complement strand
CCACCAGGAGTGAGCCAATCGACACCAGTACCTCGCCAAGGTTCGTTGCAAGCAAATACACCACCATACGCTTGATGTTAGCGTAGATCGTCCGCCCCTCATGCACGGCACTGATGATGGAGCGGAAGTTGTTATCAAGCAAGATAATATCACCAGCATCGCGTGCTATCTGCGCCCCCGAGCCCATCGCGATACCGACATTAGCATTGGTCAGCGCGGGGATATCATTGACACCATCGCCCGTCATGGCAGTAATGTCCGTCGCATTAAGCGCTGTGAGGATACGATGCTTGTGCTCTGGTATGACCCGTGAGAAGACGCGTGCCCGGGCCACCACAGTAGCCAGCTCACCGTCGCTTAGTTGGTCAAGCCGTCGGCAGTCATACACCTCATCGCGCCCCCGCACGAGGCCGAGTTGCCGCCCAATCTGATACGCCGTCTCGAAATGATCGCCAGTAATCATCCGCACTGTGATGCCCGCTTGGCGTGCCCGAGCAATCGACGGCCGAGCCTCTGGCCGCACACTATCTGCCACGCCAACCAACCCCACAAACTGCAACCCCTGACGGGCTGGCAGCTGCTCCAGCGAATCAATCGGCGCACGAAGCGCCGTATACGCCAGGGCAATTACTCTATACCCCTGCCCCGTGAGCTGCTGCAAAGCCTGGAGTGTCGCGCGCTTATCCGCACTAGAAAGCCGCGCATGACGAATGATCGCCTCTGGCGCGCCCTTTACACACAAGCGATATTGCCCAGTGCCAACTGCCTGGAGTGTGCCACTCATCGCCAGCTTGTGCTCAAAGGGAAAGAGCGTCAAACCTGCTCGGCGCTGCGGCCGCGAGACGCGCTGCTCATTGCAATAGGCGGCAAAGGCTCGATCGAGTGGATCATACATCTTGCTTCGGCTATTGGGCAAGGTGCTGCCAGCCAGTGTCTGGAGTAGTGGCTCGGTGCGATTGCCTGGCGCCCAGATGGCTTGGACGGTGAGCTTATTGCGCGTGAGGGTACCCGTCTTGTCTGTAGCGATTGTCGTCACGACGCCAATTGTCTCAATTGCCGCCATCGTCCGCACTAGTGCCTTGCGCCGCGCCATCCGTTGCATACCAATAGCCAAAATCACCGAGATTGCCACTGGCAACCCCTCCGGCACTGCACTAACGGCAAGCGCAATCACAAACTGCAGCGCTGCGGTGAATTCCATACCACGCCACAGTGCCAGCCCGAGCGCCACCACAGATGCCACTAGCACAACAATGATGATTTGGCTCACCAGCTTATTGATCGTCCGCTCCACCGGGCTCGCCTCGCGTGGGTGACTCGAGAGAGCGGCTAGTTTACCATACTCAGTCGCATTTCCGGTCGCCGTCACAATAGCAAGCGCACTGCCACCAATCACAAATGACCCCTGATACAAACAATTCCGCCGCTCATAGAGCGCCGTTGTCATGGGAAGAACCGCACTATTCTTCTCGATCGGGAGCGACTCACCCGTCAGCTGTGATTCGTCCACCCGAAGCGAACGCGCCTCGAGCACCCGCGCATCAGCTGGAATCTTATCACCCTCTTCCACGATGATCACATCACCTGGCACAAGCTGCTCCGCATCAAGTGATTGTTCACCTTCGTGCCGACGAACGCGCACCTGCAAGGGAACGTGCTTTTGCAATGAGCGGATGATGCGCTCGGTAGAGAGCTGCTGTGTGTAATCGATCAGTGCACTCACCACGATAATCGCCAAAATAATCAGCCCATCCACCACCGCCTGGTGGAAGAAACTAATCGCCGCTGCCGCAAACAGCACCAGCATAAACACCGAGCAAAATGGCTTGATGAGCCGCCGCCACAGTGGCTCGTGCGCAACGCGGATGATATTCGGGCCGTAGCGCTCTAGCCGCTCAGCTACAGCAGCGTCATCGAGGCCACGGACGCTAGACGATAGGTCGGCCATCGTCTGCTGAGGGGTCTTGGCATGGTATGTCATAATAGATCTATTATAGCACACCAAGCATAAGCGTTCTGGACAAATTACCACACATCGGCGTATACTAGAGCCATGACAAAAGCTCCACACACCACTG
>CALHVV010000049.1 GCA_938036915.1 uncultured Candidatus Saccharibacteria bacterium | reverse complement strand
CTTTCAGTTCAGTAATTGAGTCTGGGGTAGTGGACATAGGTTTGATGATAATGCGAGCCCGCAGATGGCTGTACTTGCCTTTTTTCGAATTAACGCCACTCCCGAGTGCTGCATTACCCAGTTTCTTCAACATTTCTATCGGCCCTTTGAATAGATTTACACGTTCATGTTTTGGAGCTGAAGGCTCATTATTTTTCCCCGACACATCAGGGGATTGCGGTTCATTTGTGAATTGTGGTCTTTCGCTCATAATGGTTACTATTATAAAATAGTCAACCAATCTATGCAATATTCATATGAGTATATTTACTTTGTTCCTTGGGAAGGTTCTCTAATTTGCCAACCGTGCTACAGCAACACCACCACCCAGCACTGCGGACATTTTTGCCACAATAGATAGTGCACGAGAACTGTCTTCCACAGATGCCACCTATTACACATGCAGCGGCTATGCTTGCGTAAGCATATCATACGCCGTGGCCGCCATATACGCCTGGAGCCGCCGCACTGCTTGAGCCGCCTCAGGAGCGGGCTGAGCGCTACACACGGCATAATACCCTACTAGGCCAGCAAGCAGCGGCCGGTTCAGCTCAGCCTGCCAGGCCTGCACATCGTAGCCGCGGCGCGCCATATCGAGCAAGAACTCGGTTGCACTCCACCGCTTTGGTACATAAGCCGCCCACTGCCAATCAATCAGCTTCACCATATCCTGGGCGGCATAGTAGGCAATCGTCTCGCTCCGCACATCACCGTGGCTCAAGCGATCACACGGCTGGTCGGCTACCTGCTGAGCCAATGTCGCGAGATCAGCTAAGCGCTCGGTATTATCAAGCACGGCGCAAAACTGCTCGTAGCGCCGGCGAATCACTGGCTTACTGGCTTGCTCGGCCCAGGAGCGGTACGTCTGCTGGAGCTCCTCACGCCGCGTCGCATCATCGCAAAGTAACCGAAGCCCCTGGCATTGCACCACTCGGTCAAAAGCCGTAGCATGCAGCCCAAGCGTCTCAGCCGCCGCCTTGGGCAGCTGCGTCTGCTCAAGCTGAGCAATAGCCCGCAGCACCGCCGCTATATACCGCTGGCTCGCCGGCGTATCCGCTACATCAGGCGGCTGCCACTGCCAGCCATCCTTAGCAATATACGCCTGGCTAAGCATGATCACCCGCTCATCATCATACTGGACAAACTCCGTCACCAGAGGCGAACCGGCCTGCTGCAACGCCCGGATCACCGCATCATCTTTGCTCAGAGCCGCTGCCAATGCAGCGTGGTTCGAAGCTTCTGGATCGGCCTCTTTGACAAACACCCGCTGCGCTCCGGCCAATGCAACAGCTCGTCGACACCCGGTTGACGCGCCCTCAATCGGCACCACCCGCACCTGATCGCGCGCCACCTTACATCGCTGCGCTACCATCGCAAGCGCCGATGGGCTCAAAACCTGGGGAGATGACGACTGACTCATACCTCTAGTATAGCAAAGGTGAGATAAATCGCCATACCGACCAAGACGTGGCCCATCTCTCACGCTCCGCCTCCCCGCAAGCAAAAAATGCAAAAACCCGCCATGCAAGCGGGTCTTTGACGTTGACACTAGCTACCCCTAGCCTATGGCCGATCGGTCACCGTGTCAGGGCGATGGTTCACCTCCATCGTCTGCGGCGATGGCCCATAGACCCGGACACTGACATAATCCTTGGGTGAGTAAGTACACGTCGAGAAAAAGTCGTGCCGGTCGCGGCAAGCATCGTGCTGCACGGTCACAATAGCTCGGTTACCTTCTTTGGTAATTTTTGTTGTCGGCTCTTTGACACCTTTCATCTGCAAGTAATCTACCTCAACGCGTGGCTTCTCGGCATAGCCGCCATAGCTCGCCCGAGTTGTCCCATCGACACGCACCGTAGTGGCATCGGCTACGTCAACCACCTTGGTGCGCTGCACGTCGCGCATTTGGCGGTCGAGGCTCATCCCCGCATTCATGCCACCAACCGCTAGGCCAGAGATAGCAACCGCCCCAACGAGGAGCATCGCTAGCATCGCAATACCAACTGGCCGCTTCAGCCGCCAGGCAAAGATACTCCATGCACCGAGTGAGAGCAAAGCAGTCAGCGCCACGCCGCCGAGCACTGCACAGCCATACGCCAGCCACAGCCAGCTCTGCGCAGCAAAGTCGCCCATGTTTGAGACCATGGTAGCGCTCATTATGCCACCGACCATCAGCGCGACGAGTGCACCCAGCGCCATCATCAAGACGCCACAGCCAATCATAATGCGCAGGACTTTCGCTGCAGTCTGAGCTGCTTGGCTACCGCCGGCAGGCTCGGCCGCGGCTTTTTTTAAGCTATCAAACGTCACTGGCTTACCTGCCATGCGCAGCTTATCCGACGCGGTGACCGCTGGTGGAATGGAAAGCCACATCACGATATAGATCAGTAGCGCCGTCCCAAACGTCATAAAGGGCGAGACGATCGCCAGCAGGCGAATCCACAGCGGACTAATCCCAAAGTACGCTGCCACACCGGCACACACCCCACCGATCAACGCATGATCTGTATCGCGCATCAGCTGCTTGGGTGCGCCGCTTGCGAGAGCAGCCTCAGCCGCATCTCGCAGCGCAGCATCGTTATCTCCTACCTCGGCTTCACTGGCAAACTCCCGAGGTTCGCCCATCTGGCTACGCAGCGCGGCCACGTCCTCAGCAGTCACCACACCATCGCGTGTCACACCACGCTCAGCGAGCAGCTCAACCATCCGCGCTTCGATCTCGCGCATTGCCTCTGGCTCGGCATGCATCCGCTGCTGAATCGACGCCAGATACTCTGCCAGCGCTTGTTTTGCCTCCATCTCAACACTAAACGGCGTCTTGGCGAGGTGGATTTTGGTAATTTCCTTCATTGCATATCCTCCTTACAACTTCTTTATTGTACTACTTAGTGCCGCAATATTGTGTTTGAGCTGCTTGGTTACCTCTGCGCCAAACGGCGTGGCTGTATAGTATTTGCGTGGCGGCCCTTGCTCACTCTCTTTCCATTCGTGTTGCAAGAGCCCGTCCTTTTGCAAGCGGCTGAGCAAGGGGTAGATCGTCCCCTCCACCACCATCAGGTCGGCCTGACGGAGCTGCTGGATGATCTCGCTCGTGTAGCGCGGCTCCTTGGCACACACCACCAGCACACAGTACGATAAGAAGCCTTTGCGCAACTGCGTCGTCAGCGCCTCGGCATAGTCAGTTGCATTCATCAGTGCCCTCCTGGGATGTTATGGCGTGTGACACGCCCGTCTTTGATCACCACTTGGTAATCACATTGCTTAGCCAGATCCGCATCGTGCGTCACAATAATCAGCGTTGTGCCGTGCTCACGCTGCTGGCGAAAGAGCAGCTCCTCGATCTGGGTACCCGTCTCGCTATCCAGGTTACCAGTTGGCTCATCGGCAAACAGGATCTTGGGCTCACCGACAATCGCTCGGGCAATCGCCAGGCGCTGCTTTTGCCCACCGGATAGATCCTTGGCCTTGTTGTTCTTTTTGCTGGCCAGACCGACCGCCTCCAGCGCTTGGTTCACCTTAGCGCTGCGCTGAGCCCGCGGCACGCCAGCAATCTCGAGTGGCAGCATCACATTGCTCACCACGCTGTCGTTGCCCTCCACAAAGAAACTCTGGAAAATGAAGCTAATCGTCCGTGCCCGAAAGGCATCAATCTGCCGCGGCTTCATCTGCAGGATATCTCGCCCGCCGATCACCACTTGCCCTGTCTGTGGCCGGTCCAGGCCAGAGATAGCGTGCATCAAGGTGGACTTACCCGAGCCGGATTTGCCGAGGATGGCGACGCTGGCGCCCCCAGGTATGGTCAGGTTAATGTCATTGAGTGCCTTAAATTGGTTGTGCTTTTTGCCGTAGGTTTTGGTAATATGCCGTAGTTCAATCATATCCTTCTCCTTATTCTATTCTGTCCTTAATGCCTCGATTGGGTCAAGCTTGGTTGCTTTGCGGCTCGGTAAGTAGCTGGCAATGATGCCGAGGATGGCCAGTAGTGCCACGAGGGCGACCATCTGCCAGGCTTCCGGTAGAAGCAGCTGCATACCCTCCTCAAACTTGAGCTTCTCAACAATCCAGGGGTTGAGCAGGCTCAATAGGCTGGCCCCGCCCGCACCAATCGCACCACCGATGACGCCGATCAACGCAGCCTCGTAGCGGAAGAGCTTACCAACATCACGGCTACGCATCCCCAGCGCCTTCATCAGGCCAATCTGCTGCGTTCGCTCCAGCACTGAGATGTACATAGTGTTAATAATCCCAAACATACTGGCCAGCAAGGCAAGGGCACCAAAGGCGAGCAGAGCATACTGCGCCCCATTGATAAGACTGAGCATACCTTCCTTTGCTTCAGTAAAGGTCTGGGCTTGGTAGGTACCACCACCGAGCTTGACGACTGCGTCTTTCACGGCAGCAGCATGATCATCGCTATCTGCTCGTATCACGACGCTTGGGTACTGGTTAGCCGCGCCGGGAGCTTTGGTCTTTTGGTTAATAAGCAGTGCATCATCAGTTGCAATCGTCACGCCAGGCTGGTAGCCAATTGAGGCCATACCGGCTGTTTCGACCGCCACAATAGTCAGCTGGGCATCATGCGTCCCGCCCGGCCCCTGAGCATGGAGCGTAACCGTCTTGCCGACTGCATCCTGGGCCGAGGCAAAGCCAAAGTCGGCCAGATATTCCTTGGCAAGGATGGCTTGGCCAGGCGCCAGGTCTGTACCGTCATCAGTCTTCGTCAGCTCACCGGCCACAATTTTCGATGTTTTGCCTTCATTTTTGACGTTAATGGAGGCAATCAACCGCTTGTGGTTGGCTGGACTCTCTACATAGCGCACCACTTGGGTCACATTCGCGTACGGCCGCACCGTCTTGACGTGATCCAGCTTGCTGAGCTTGGCGACATCATCATCGCTCAGCACGAGGGTGCCGCTCTCATTCACCGCCTTATTTTTGCCATATTCAGGTAATTTCTTTTCGTCACGGGCGTGTGTCACATACACCGTTGAGGCACTACCGGCACTATCAATCACCGAGGTCAAGAAAGCCCGGCCGCCATTGCCCAGCATCAGCGCCAAACCAATTGTAAATGCTCCCACTGACATCGCTAGTGCTGTTAGTGCTGTGCGAGCCTTGGCTTGGCGTAGGTTCCGCCCTGCTCGCTTGATTATATCGATTCTCCTCATTCGATACTCCTTACTATATTATTGTTATTGCCTGGTACTATGCTATACAAGGTATATTGAAATGTCAAGTAGTTTGAGAAATAAAGTACTGAGCACTCAGTTATTTTAGCTCACCATCCACTCGGTATCATACTATCCTTAACTATTCGCGGGTTAGTGTAACGCATAAACTCTTCACCAAGCTACATCATCTACCACAGTCCTTACTCTAAGAGGTTATGTTCCCTATTATAGTAAGCTTATGGAGCAAAATGACCCTGACGCGCTCAATCTTTCTGATATCGCGTAATAGAGAGTATAAAAAGCATAGGCCAGTGGGGAATCAACCCTAGGCATATCTCGCTGAGTATTATACAATAAAGATGCTACACTCCTGGGGATGGAGGAAACCATGAGCAAAAAGAAAGCATGCACCCTCACGTTAGTCTTGGGTATACCATACTTCTTTAGCATTGGCCTCATTGCGGGCCATGACTCACTGGGCGGATACCCGGTCGCACGTGCTCTCTTGTTCGCTGTTACAGCAGCAGTGATGAGCGCCGCCGGCGTGTTCGTACTTATGTGCGATTCCGATTCGATAGCCTAGCTAGAATTTACGTTGAGTCGACGGGAGTGTAGCAATTCCCTGCGACTAAGAAGTAGTACCAGTCACCTCTCCGCTATTTCTTTTCCTCCACGCCTTTTCGACACGTTGCCTCGCAGAACGTACATTAACGTACGCAAGGATCCACGACGCTACCAATAGTATCCCCGTCACTGCGATATACCAGCCAGTACTCTGTGTTGGGTAAGCGAAGTAGCCGCAGTATTTGACTATTTGAAAGCCAACAGCACAAGCCGCAAGGTCTTTGACAGAAAACCGCGATAGTCACTCTAAAACAAAAAATCTCCCGCGGGGTAGCCTGAAAACTACATGCCGGAGATTAGAGTGACACAGCATTAACTGCGTCTACCTATGATTATATACTATTATTTGGTAGCGTCAACAATAATACCCTTTCGATGTACGCATCATAATACCAAAAGAAAAGGCGTGGCCTCCGCAGAACCACGGTGGCGACGCCTTTTCTGTATTTATCATAGCACGATCACTTTACTACGTCGACTATTGACACATCTTCTTATAGCCTCACAGTCGTTGTGTACTGATTAGAATAACGTCGAAAGCCAACTTAAAATTGCCTCATACTATCTGGCACTTCGCGCAGCGAGGTATATAAGAAAGCGCACCAAGACTTCATATCGGTCTTTGGCAGAAAGCCGTAATAATTCAAACCAAACAAAAATCTCCCGCTGTGTAACCTGAAAACCACTCGCCGGAGATTAGAGTGACACGGCGTTAGCCTGTGTCTGCCTACAATTAATGTCTTTTGATACCATTGTCAACAGCAACTCTGGAATTTACGTCCGACTTTACTTCAAAATTCCCGCAACATTTATCTTTTTTGTTTATCCTGCATAGTTTCTACTACTTTTATCATGAAGATTTAATAGACAGGTAAAAACAATATTGAGAAGTTTGAAGGCGAAGATTTTATGTTCCAATTGACTGATGAGGAAATATCTGAACTTTCAAGATCACAAAATGTGACCTTGAACAAAGGAACAGGGTATTTATTATGCTTATGACCGTGTTAAGAGGTGAACGTGCTATTAAGCAAAGGAGAGCCTTAATGAGAACATTTAAGCAAGTGAAAGATAGATAATCTTACCTCATACATGGTCTTTCCGATCTTCTTTGTCGTCTTTGTTACTGTTGTTTGTTTATTTTTATTTTTCTTGCACACAGTTTTCCTTCTATCTGTTGCACATAAAAAGACGTTAGATTTTTACTTCTACCGCCCTGCGTAAAGCTTATATACCTGTCTCATCTGTTATTGACATACTAAATTTTCAAATTCTTATTGCGTAACATTCCACCAAACATTGTATGATACATATCCTTTGATGATTCTTCTATCTTGGTAATACTTGATATTTTATTTCCAGCATCTTTCGATGATGCTCCACAAAGATAAAAGGCTTCGTGTTCTGTCCCATAGTCTATCGCAATATACCGATCGTGATACTTTTTACCTGCAATCTTCATTTTTACGTTGATGGTAGGGTAATCTCTTATAAAATCATGGAGAATATTTTTTGTAAGCATATCTTTATTTCTTACATTATCGCTAAATATAATGACTTCAACACTATCTTTGGCAGCTCTTAGCAGCTCTAATGTTTTTAAGCCTACATAGTTATCTATGACATAAATACTTTTCTTGGCAGACTTATATAGCTTAGTATAGGCAACATCAGCTTCTATCTTATCTCCATTCATCAAGAGGAAGTGTTTATAGGTATCCGGATCTATAAAATTATCCATCACTTTTTTCAAATCCTCTTTTGTTGCTAAGGTGCTTATTGTATCATTTATCTTTGCTATATCATGTGTGTTCTTATTAGTCTGTATAGCTATTTGGACTAGTTCTTTTGAGCCGATAAAATCTTGATTTTCAATAATAAAGTCTTTCATCTGCTTAAACAAGCGTATTAAAGCCTTGCTCTGTTTAACTGCCAGTTCACCCCTTAATACAGTCATAAGCATATAAATACCCTGCTCTGTAAAAGCATTCGGTAAGTACCTTGGACCACCCCAACTTGAGGTGAAATTTTTGCACCTCAAGTTCTCAAACTCATTCGCGGTCAGTTGAAACATAAAATCTTCGCCTTCAAACTTTTCAATATTGTTTTTTACCTGTCTATTAAAGTTTTTAGTTTCATAACCATATATTTCAGCTAAATCTGCATCAAGCATTACTTTTTGTCCACGAATAAGATATATTTTATCTTTTATTGTCTTACTATCTACAAGAACTATCTTTTTATTTTCTTCTGTCATGAAATGCACCTCCACAATTATCTCAATATCTTTTCCAATCTGATACGCACTATAAGCTATTTGAAATCAACATCATATTCTCTTATATTTTTCTATTCCACCGTCAGCTTTCCCGATGTGTTCCACATTCTTTACAAGTCCATTATTTACATTTTCATAAAACCATCTGCCTATCAAAGCCGGCGGTGTTGCGATTAATTCCCTTAAAACAAACTCTTTTCCCTTCGGCAAAGAGCTTATTGTATTGAGTAGGGTATTATACAGTGTGACATAGCTTGTATCTTCTTGTAGACTGCTGCACTTACAATACTCACTCACACTTGGGTAATTACCCTCTATTGCTTTTTTCGTTAAAGTTTTCAGTTCTTCATCGGTTACGGTAAATTGAATTCTCATTTATATTCTCTCTTTATAACTGAGCTTATTACAATATCATTATCATTTTATCATACATGCAATGATTTTTCTCATACTGCAACTTATAAGCCTTACATGATGTTTTTACACTTCGCCATAATCTGACACCACTTTTCCCATTACTGCTCTAAAAACGCCTTTCACTTACTTTTAGGATAACTATACATGTTCTTTCTTGTCATATATCTTCACGAGTTGGAATCTTGCTGGTCTTTTTCTGGGATAGTGTATATAGTCTCTCTTTATCTTGTTCATACCAGGTACAGGTAGTTACATCATCGTCTTGATACGTCTTTTCAGACAACCCGGCTAACACAGCGCCGGATGGCCGAGCTGTTCGACGTTGACGTACGCACCATCAGCGAGCACCTCGGGAATGTCTTCTCCTCTGGTGAACTGGAGCGTGAGGCAACTATCCGGAAATTCCGGATAGTTCAAACCGAGGGCTCACGCCAAGTGACACGCAGCATCGACTTCGACCGCTTAGAGCAGCCCTCTCAAGCCGCCTAGCACAAGCGCCACGCACGACTAAATCAAATGAGACACTGGCTTTTCTATGCCGGTGTCTCATTATCTTTTCCTTTACGACGCTTACGACACAATAATCGTCCCTTGCTCACCGGCCACAGCGGCTGCAGCATGCTCTAGGTTGGCAATGATAGCGCGCCGACCAGGCTTTGCCACGAAATTGAGCGCGGCCTGCACCTTCGGTAGCATACTACCCGACGCAAACTGCCCCTGCTCGGCATAGGCGTGCATCTCCTGGCTGGTCGTCCGGCCAATCGCACGGGCCTGCGGCGTACCATAGTCGACCATCGCGTTATCGACAGCCGTGAGAATTACCAAAGCTTCAGCATCAATCGCATCAGCTACCACCGCAGCGGTAAAGTCCTTATCGATCACCGCCTCGACGCCGGCCATACCCTGCGCCTCATTCTCAACCACCGGAATGCCGCCGCCGCCAGCCGTCACAACGGTCAAGCCAGCATCAAGCAAGGCACGCACCGCACCTTCTTCGACTACGCGCTGCGGCCGTGGCGATGGCACGACGCGGCGCCAGCCTCGCCCCGCATCTTCTTTAAAGACGAAATCGCGCCCAGCGGCGGACTGCTGCGCTTCGGCCTCGGAGGCATAAAAGACCCCGATTGGCTTGGTAGGATTTGCAAACGCTGGGTCATTCGCATCCACCACCGTCTGCGTCACCATCGTCACGGCGTGGTTTGGCATACCACGGCGGGCAAACTCATTCGTCAGCGCCTGCTGCAGCCAGTAGCCGATCTCCCCTTGGCTCATCGCGCCACATGTATCAAGTGGCATCGTCGGCACCTCAGGAGTGTTAATCGCCTCCTCGTGGAGCACGATATTCCCCACCTGCGGCCCATTGCCGTGGACGATCACAAGCCGATGCCCGGCCTCAATCAGCGGCACTAGCTGAGCCGCCGTCTCGCTCGCCACTCGCTGCTGCGCAGCCGCACTTGCTTCACCTTGTCTTTGGAGGGCGTTACCACCCAATGCAATCACAATTGTACTCATCCTAAAACCTCAACGACATGCAGGTCAAACTGCCGGTTATTTTCTCAAATTCACTGGTATCGATTAGTTCCACGTGGTAGCCACAGTCGCGGATCTGCTGCTCAATCTTGGGAAAGCCCTGCGGCACAATCACCGTGCCGTTAATCCACAAGCTATTCACCGCATAGTACTCATCGTCATCCACCACCAGCTTGTTAAATGGTGCAAAAGCTGGGTGATGCTCATACGCCTTGGCAACGATCAGGTTGTTGTCGTCTAAGTAAACCACATCATCCTTCAGGTGCAGAATCCCTGTCACCTCAACCGTCTCGGCCGTCATGCCATAGCGCTCAAGGATAGCAGTGATCTGCTCGGCTGCCGCTTGGTTGGTGCGGTGGCTCAGACCAATATAGTAGTGGTCGCCCACCATCATAATATCGCCAGGGTCGACAGTACCCGGTGCCTCGACCTGCTCAATCGTATCATAATGCTGGCTGAGCGCCTGGCGCAAATCGGGCAAGCTCGCCTCACCGCGCCGACTCTCCGCCCCAGGCCGCGACAAAATCGCCACCCCATGCGGCGTACATAGAGCATTATCCTCAATAAAGACGCTATCCGGATACTCCTCATTGGGCTCCAAGACCGTCACCTCAAGGCCGCACTGGCGGAGCAGCGCAACGTACTGGTCGTACTGCTGCATTGCTCGCTCATAGTCTGGCTTCCCCTTCTCCGGCGTCTGGCTAATGCCGTTGATCAAGCTACGGCTTGGTCGGCGGGTAATCGCGTAATGAAACATCACACTCCTTTCTCTTATTATCAATGCGGTGCGCCCTATTCTTGGCGCACCGCATGGCTCCTCATTAGTTAAACAGCTTCGGCATCGTAATGCCAAGTGTCTTATCCAGCCCGCCAGTCAGCAGCTGGAATAGCGCATAAGCCAGCGCCAGCAGCAGTGCTGCGACAAGCAGCCACTCAAGCGCCGTAAACGGCTTCTTGCCCTGCTGCTTGCGCATGAGGCCATAGACCACAATACCCGGCACATACAAGAACACTGTCACCAGCAAGTTCTCTACCCCGGCGGCATAGACCAGCCAGACGCTATACACACTAGCCATCACACCAATCAAGATATTGGCCGCCCGGCCCTTCGTTTCTGGCTTCTCGAGAGCCGAGTACTTCAGCTGATAGAAGGCCGTCAAGGCATAAGGCACCAAAATTGCCGATGTCGCAATCGCAATACCAATGTTATACACCGAGCCACTTGTCAGCGGTATCGTCAGGATAAAGAACTGCACCAAAGCGTTGGTCACCAGCAGCGAGTTCTTTGGCACGCCAACCTTGTTCTCTTTGGCAAAAAACGTCGGAAAAGTGCCAACCTTTGCCGCTTGGTAGGGCAGCTCAGCTGCAAACATCGTCCAGGCCAGCCAGCCACCGAGCACCGCAATGATCAAGCCACTATTAACTAGCCAGGCACCCCACGGCCCAACCACCTTCTCAAGCAAGAGTGCCATCGCTGGGTCTTTAAGACCAGCCAGCTCTGGCTGCGTTGCCACGCCAAAGGCGAGAACGGTCATCAAGACATAGAGCGCAAGCACGGCAGCAAAGCCAATGAAGGTCGCCTTGACGACATCGCTGCGCTGCTTAGCTCGGCCCGAGAACACAACCGCACCCTCGATGCCAATGAACACCCAGACGGTAACGATCATCATGCTCTGCACCTGGCTGAGCACCGACCCAAGACTGAAATTACTGCCAGCCAAGCCCCAGAGATCCTTCGAGAATATATCGAGCTTAAAGGCGGCAATAATCGCCACAAGGAAGACCATCAGTGGAACAATCTTGGCAATCGTAATAAGCAAGTTCACCGCACTCGCCGTGCGCACACCTCTGAGAATCAGGCAGTGCACGCCCCAGAGCAAGACTGACATACCAATCGCCGAAGCCCAGTTTTGGCCATCAGCAAACAGCTGCGGGAAGAAATAGCCAAGCGCCGAGAAGGCCGTTACAGCATAGGCGATGTTGCCAATCCAGGCCGAGATCCAATACCCCCAAGCCGAGTTGAACCCAACATATTTGCCAAACCCTGCCTCGGCATAGCTATAGATGCCAGCGTCAAGGTCGGGGCGCTTTTCGGCAAGGTTGCGAAAACTCAGGACAAGGAATACCATCCCCACCCCAGTAACGAGCCAAGCAATAATGGTCGCCAGTGGCCCAGCCGACTCTGCAGTATTACGGACAAGATTGAAGATACCAGCCCCAATCATACTGCCGATGACAAGCCCGGTGAGTGATCGCCATCCCAGCTTGCTCTCTTGTTGTGTTTGTTGTGTTGTCATATGTGAGGCCCCCTATGCCTCAGTTACTTTGTTATAACGTCAGTGCCATCACTGCCTTGATCGTATGCATGCGGTTCTCCGCTTCGTCGAAGACCACACTGTGCTCGCTCCGGAACACCTCGTCTGTCACTTCCATACTCTCGAGGCCGTAGTCTTGGTAGATCTTCAGCCCCGTCTCGGTGTTGAGATCGTGGAAGGCCGGTAAACAGTGCAAGAACTTAACGTTTGGATTGTGCGTTTCATCGAGCATCGCACGATTTACCTGGTAGGGCCTGAGCAAAGCAATCCGCTCAGCGAACTGCGCCTCCTCACCCATCGACACCCACACATCGGTGTAGATTGCGTCTGCTCCCTCCAGAGCCGTCGCGCGATCATCCGTCACGGTAATCTGCGCGCCAGTCTCGGCGGCAATTGCCCGAGCGAGATCAACCAGCTCGTTACTGGGGTGCAGCTCAGCTGGTGCAAGGATACGGAAGTCGACGCCCATCTTGGCCGAGCCAATCATCAGGCTATTGGCCATATTGTTGCGCCCATCACCGACAAAAACCAGCTTTGTGCCAGCCAGCGGCCCACCATGCTCCTCGAGTGTCATGAAGTCGGCCAAAATCTGCGTTGGGTGGAACTGATCGGTCAAACCATTCCATACGGGTACACCAGCGTGCTTGGCCAGGTCTTCCACCGTCGAGTGCTTAAAGCCACGGAACTCAATCCCATCAAACATCCGGCCCAGCACCTTCGCAGTGTCCTCAACCGACTCCTTTTTGCCGAGCTGGATGTCATCTTTGCCAAGAAACTCCGGTGCAACGCCAAGGTCATTGGCCGCTACCGTAAAGGCGCAGCGCGTACGGGTCGAGTTCTTCTCAAACAAGAGCGCAACCTGCTTACCCTCATGTAAGCGGTGCGGCACACCCTCGCGCTTGAGCTTCTTGAGCTCGTGCGCAGTGTCGAGCATCTGCCGAATTTCCTCTGATGAAAAGTCCTTCAGGGCTAAGAATGAGCGGTTTTTTAGATTGGTTGGTAGGTTCATTTACACATCCTCTCGTATTAATGGCATACTCATGCAGCGTGGCCCGCCACGGCCCCGGCCAAGCTCCGAGCCAGTAATCTCCAGCACTTCGACGCCTGCCTCACGCAGTTTTTGGTTGGTAACGTAGTTGCGGTCGTAGGTGACCACCACCCCAGGAGCAATCGCCAAGGTATTGCTGCCGTCATTCCACTGCTCGCGCGCTGCAGCGATATCGTCACCGCCACCGCATTCGATCAAGGTAATCGACGGCACGCCAAGGGCTTGGCTAAGCACCTGCTCAAGATTATGTTCTTTGGTAATGGTTGGGTAGGCCTGCCCGTCTGCCTTATGCAAGACGAAGATATTCATCCGCCCCTCAAAGCCTCGAATCTCAGGGTGAATAGTAAATTTGTCATGGTCAATCATCGTAAAGACGGTGTCGAGGTGCATAAAGGCGTGACTCTTAGGAATCTCAAGCGCAATCACCGTGTCAAAGTCCGACCCGGCAAAGAGCTTCGTCGCCATCAGCTCAATCGCTTCTGGTGAGGTGCGCTCGCTAATACCAATCGCCATCGTGTGGTTATTAAGCACCAGCTCATCACCGCCCTCAATCGAGAATGGTTGGCTGCGATCATACCAAACCGGTACATTCTTGCCAGCAAAGCGTGGATGGAAGTCGATAATATAGCGCATAAAGAGCGATTCACGCCGCCGAGCTGGCCAGTGCATCTTGTTGATCGTCAAACCTTGGCCAATCGCCGCTGCTGGGTCGCGCGTAAAGTAGAGGTTTGGCATTGGGTCGAGATAGAATGGGTATTGCTCATGCGCCACCATCGTATGAAGTTGCTGCTGCTCAGGTGGCAGGCTAATCTCATCTTTACGCACCCCCGCCATCAGCTTACGCACCATCTGGCGTGGCTCCATGCTCAGCAAATACTCGGCAAGCGTCCGCGATGCGCGTTGGTTGTCTTGCTTCGATGCCACCAGCATCTCAACAACAAATTGCCGCCGCACTGCTTCGTCAGCGAGTGCCTCGGCAGCAAGTTCATCTAAGTACAACACTTCGACCCCACGCGAGCGGAGCAGCTCCGCAAAGCGATCATGCTCCTCCTGCGCAACCTTGAGATACGGAATATCGTCAAACAATAGGCGCTGCAAATGTTCTGGCGTGAGATGCTCGAGCTCCTCACCCGGCCGATGCAAGAGCACTGTCTTCAACCGGCCAATCTCTGATGTAATATGAATTGGATCGTCCACCTTTTCCCCCTGTGTGGCTTATAGTTGATGCTTTCATTGTAGCATGTTCTGAGGTAAGTGCAATGGATAACAGGTGTCACGAATATGAAACTGAATAATGAATCACAAAAGCTTATTTTTGCTATTATTACTATAATAGTCTATCATGGTTTTGTATGAGGCAGGGGTCTATCACAACAAATGGAGTTATTCTTCATCACCACGAGAATGCAACTATTGTCTATCTTACACAACAAGGCTATGATATTACAATCATTCCACCCGATCAACGAAAAGGAGTCCATACACCAGACATCATCATGCTCAACAAGCGGTGGGAGATGAAATGTCCAATCGGCCGAAGTCCACACACTATCAAACGCGCATTTAAGGTTGCGATTCATCAATCTGAGTACATTATTTTTGACCTTCGTCGATCGAAAATAACCGATGCAGTTAATATTGCCCGACTTAAGAAAGAATTTCATGATATCAAGCGAGCCAAACGGCTGATTATTATTCCAAAATCAAAGAAGATTATTGACATCAGTAAATAATTCCGCTACTATTTAGATACGGGGTGGCGTCACCGTGGTTCTGCGGAGACGACACCCCTATCTTGATAGCATCATCACTCTACCAACCGCGTACTAGCCGTTGGTTATTTTTTTGCGGTCATAACCGCCAAGCTCGCCTCCACCCGGCAACGGAATCTAGGGTGCGCTTGCAGCCACTCATCAGTTGCCCGGGCCGCGCCAGGCAGCGCTTCGTTAGCATAATCATCCACCACCAGCACTGCATCAGGAGTCAGCTTCGGCGTCACGAGCCGAAGTGAGTCCATAATCGACTGGTAGTAGTCGCCATCGAGAAAGGCAAACATAACATCCTCCGGCACATCGTGCGGCATAAGCTCAGCAAACCACGCCTTATGCACCACTGGTGGGCGCAGCCCGGCTTTCTTGAACTGCTGGAGAAATCCCTTGCGCGTTGCAGCAAGCTCCCCTGTAACAAACTGCTCACCAGCTGCGCTCGCATCCTGCGCCGTCTTCTCTGGTAAACCAGCGAATGAATCATAGACATGAAATGCTCCCACATACTGATACGCATCAAGCAAGCGCCGAATAAACAAACTCGTCGTCCCCACATAACAGCCAAATTCAACAACCGACCCCTGGCAGCCAGCTCTCAGAAGCCGCTCAAGCTCACGCAGCAAAACCCGCAGCTCACGCTCATCCACTTGGTCGGAGATGATTGGGTAAGTGCGGAGAAGTTGGTCGGTGATCATTATTGGCCCACTATAGCAAATAATTGCCTACGATGCTATGACCTGGTTCATTTTGGCGCTTTCTCATATACAAATCCCATTTGTATGCCATTTGATCGAAATTATTCTGGCGAGCATGACCAGTATACGGTATACTATAACCATGAAAGTCACCAGCCCCGCCTTCAAAAACAACGCCAAAATACCAAAGATCTATTCGCGCTTCGGCGGCAACCAGCGGCCGCCTCTTGCTATCAGCGACGTCCCTGATGGTACCCAGAGCCTCGCCGTGGTGTGCTATAGCCCCGACGCACCCTTCATTGGTGGCTTCTACCACTGGATTGTTTGGAATCTCCCTCCCACTACCACAGAAATCGGCAGCGACTACCTCCCTCACGGTGCCGTCGAAGGCACCACCACCTGGGGTAAGCCAGGCTGGGGTGGCCCACATCCTGCCTTTGGCACCCATCGCTATCAGTTCTTCGTCTATGCGCTCAATACCGTGCTCGACCTCCCCGCCAAAACACGCCCTAAGAAATTCTCCAAAGCAATCGCCCCACACATCATCGAGCGCAGTATGCTCACAGGGAAGTTTGGCGCATTGGATATATTTGATTTGCGGTAAGATCAACCTATAGCACGCTCTTTATCAATTCCAGTGCTATCTGTCGCCATTTTCGGACACGATACACATATCGTGCATTGCCTAAAGTACTCTATGCAATCACGCATGATCAAAAAATTGTGGTGGCACATCACCATCGCAAGAAGCTACGCTCTGCATACCACTGATCGCTATTGCCTTTGGCGTGCCTGTTACGTCAAAATCGTAGGTGATATCCTCGCCATAGTAATTAAAATGGCTACCACGTACAATGCGTAGTGTTGTATCATCCACGACTTCTAATGATTCTGCTGTTGCAAACGGCTGCCATGTATTTGGGTTGATGAGCTGCAGCCCGTGGCGCGTTGCGACGACCTGGTATATATTGTACTGATTGGCAAAGCGCCCCTCAAAGCGACGAAGCTTGGCACTCGCCTGCTGTTCATCACCAAACGCATCAATAATAGCCAAAATCGAGCGCGCCATCTCATCTGGTGTGGCATCTCGTGCATTCGCCATTACAGACACAACCACATGATCGCGCGTACGAAGCCACGTTCGGCTAACAAACCCAGGAAAGCGACCACTGTGGCCAATGAGCACAGTACCATCGGCGCATTGTTCGACATTGACACCCAAGCCATAGGCCATTGCTGTACTTGGTGCGTTGGTGTAACCCCAGGCGCGGCGCTGCATCTCGCGCTTGGTTGCATCACGGAGCAGCTTGCTCGAACCAACCCGCAGTGCAGCCACAAAGCGAGCGAGATCATGAGCAGTCGTACAAAAGCCAGCCGCTGGCTGCAATACCCCCGTCGTGAGGTGTGGGTAGGCCTGTCGCTGCTGGGTAAGCGTCACACGGCTATAGCCAGTTGCCATCAATACGTCAGGCGAATATTCTGGTATGGTGTGCAACAGGCCAAGCGGCTGGATGATGTGTTCTGTCACATACTCGGCATACGACTGACCACTCACCTGTGCAATCACCTGTCCAAGCAGAGCAAACCCAAAATTCGAATATTTAAACTCTGTATTTGGCTCACACACCAGACGGGTCTGCATTATCTGCTGCTGCAATGTCGCATAATCAGGAAAGACTGCTTCTCCCTGCCAAAATCCCGCTGCTACCCCATCGCGAATCACACCGGCTGAATGACTCAGTAGTTGCCGTAATGTAATGGTTTGCCAGCGGGCATCGGGGTGCTCAGCCAGCCATGGTATGTATGCTGTGATATTATCATCGATTCTTAGTAACCCCTGTTCTTGCAGCTGGAGCAGCGCCGTCGCGGTAAACATCTTGGAATGTGATGCTGCGCGCAGTAGATGGTTTGGCGTGAGGGGCGTGGCAGTCGCTTGATCGGCAACACCGTATGTGTAATGAAATACAATTTCATCCTGCACGGCAATCGCCACCGCAAAGCCTGGCCACGAAAGCCACTTGCTCCGCAGTGTCAGCCATGAGTCAATAAATTGCATCGTTCGCTCGGGTAGCTCCATACTCATATTATTGAGTATACCATAGGAAGCTATCTCATATTACAGCTCTTCCGCAAACTGACTCCGATACAGCTCCGCATAAAAGCCACTCTGGGCGAGCAGCTCGTCGTGTGTGCCCTGCTCGATGATGTTGCCATCCTTTACCACAAGGATAAGATCGGCGTCACGAATCGTGCTGAGGCGGTGCGCAATGACGAAACTCGTCTTGTGCTGCATCAGCCTATCCATCGCCTGCTGAATCAGCACCTCAGTGCGGGTATCGACCGAACTGGTTGCTTCGTCCAAGATAAGCATCGGCGTCTTGGCCAGCATGGCACGGGCAATCGTTAGCAACTGCTTTTCCCCTTGCGAAATATTGGTCGCCGCTTCGTCAAGCACCATATCATAGCCACCCGGCAACGACCGGACAAAATGGTCAACATGTGCCTCACGCGCCACCGCCAGCAGCTCAGCTTCGCTCGCCTCTGGATTGCCATAGCGCAGGTTGTCGTGGATCGTCCCATGGAAAAGCCACGTATCTTGCAGCACCATGCCAAAGAGCTGCCGGACACTGCTGCGCGTCATCTGGGCAATATCCACCCCATCGATCAGGATCTGGCCACTGTCAATATCATAAAATCGCATTAGTAGATTAACCAGCGTCGTCTTGCCCGCACCGGTTGGCCCAACAATCGCTACCCGCTGGCCAGGGCGAATATGAGCTGAGAGATGCTTAATAACTGGCGTCTTTGCATCATAGCCAAAGACAACGTCGCGAAACTCCACTTCACCGCGCACCACTGGCAGCGTGGTAGCGAGCACAGGGTCGAGTGCTTCGGCCGGCTCTTTGAGAAACTCAAAGACTCGCTCGGCCGCGGCTGCCGTCGATTGCAGCACATTGGCAATATTCGCCGTCTGGGCAATTGGCTGATTGAACTGCTGCATATATTGGATGAAGGCCTGAATATCGCCAATCTTAATCCGCCCCTCGATCGCCAGCCATCCACCAAGCACCGCCACGCCAACATAGCCAATATTCCCCACCACATTCATCACTGGATACATCAAGCCAGAGAGGAACTGCGACTGCCACGCGCTCGAGAAAAGCCGCTGGTTGATCTGCCGAAACGTCTTCAGCGAACGCTCCTGCCCACGAAAAGCACGCATCACCTGGTGGCCAGCATACATTTCTTCAATATGGCCATTGAGCTCGCCTAGCTCATCTTGCTGACGGATAAACTGCGTTTGTGAGCGCCTGGTAATCATAACAATCAGCCCCATCGACAGTGGCACAACCAAGAGCGCCACCACCGTCAGCAGCCAACTAATCGACAGCATCATCCCTAAAATCCCGATCAGCATCACCACCGCACTCATCATTTGCGACAGGCTTTGGTTAAGCGTTTGGCTTACCGTATCGACATCGTTAGTAATACGGCTGAGAACGTCGCCGTGGGTTTGTGTATCAAAATAACGCAGCGGCAAACGATTGATCGCCTTTGAGATATCGCGGCGCAACTGGTATGTGAGCTTCTGGGTAATATTCGTCATCAGCCAGGCCTGCCCATAGCGAAACAGTGCACTGATCGTATAGAGCCCCACTAGCCAGAGGATAATCTGCAAGATCGCATCGTAATGGAAGGTGGGGCGCGTGCTGAGGTCGAGCGTCTTGGCGGCTTCTTGAGCCGAGGCAGGTAGCGCCTGCGCCAGCTGCTTACCCTGGGGCGATGCCATAAATTGCTCACCCGTCATACCCGCGGGGATCGCTGCGCCAGCAGGAAGCTTCTCATGGATAGCGTCGTAGGTACGCAGGCGCGTGTAGTCATCGACAATCTGGTTGGTCGCGTTGCCGAGCAGTTTGGGGCTAACGATCGCAAACAGTGTACTGACAATCGTCAAACCAATCACCAGCATCAGCTGCCAACGAAAGGCGCGCAGATACTGCAGCAGCGTACGCACCGCCGAGCGGAAGTCCTTGGCTCGCTCTGTGCCACCACCAGCGACTGGCCCACCCATTGGGCCGCGGCGCACCCCTGATGAGCGCGACTTTGCCGACGATTGCTGGCTCATCGCACCCCTCCTTGCCTAGCAGTGCTTGGCGGCATAGGCTGCTCAAGCACAGCTAGTTCTTGCTCGCTTAGCTGAGACGCAGCAATCTCTTGGTATACTGCACATGTCTGCATGAGCTCCTGGTGCCGCCCTTGGCCAACGATCTTCCCTTCATCTAGCACAATAATATTATCTGCTTTGACAATTGTATGGATTCGCTGCCCAACAATCAGCACCGTCTTGCCCGCCACCTCCTGCGTGAGGCGGCGGCGCAGCGCGGCATCCGTCCGCGCATCAAGTGCCGAGAACGAATCATCAAAGATATACACCTGGGGCTGCGCGGCCAACGCCCGGGCGATCGCTAGGCGCTGGCGTTGCCCGCCCGAGACATTGGTGCCGCCTTGCGCGACTTCGCTCGCCATGCCATCATCGAGCCGGGCAATGAACTCGCTCGCCTGAGCCACCTCTGCCGCATGAGCAATCGCTGCCTTATCTGCTTTAGGCGCACCATAGGCAATATTACTGGCAATACTCCCCCGAAACAGTACACCCTTTTGTGGGACGTAGCCAATCTGGCTGGCTAAGTCAGTCAGCCTGAGGTGACGGATATCCACCCCATCAAGCAAAATCTGCCCAGCCGACACATCATAAAACCGCGGAATCAGATTGACTAATGTCGACTTGCCCGAGCCCGTGCTGCCAATAAACGCCGTCGTCTGGCCAGGCTCCGCCACAAAGCTAATAGTACTGAGCACTGGCTCATCTGCCCCTGGATAGGCAAAAGTAACGTTGCGAAATTCAATCCGCCCCGTGCCACCCGGCGCGAGCGGCTGAGGCTTGGCCGGGTCAGCGATCGACGGCTTAGTATCGAGCACCTCTGCCACTCGGCGCACCGACACGGCTGCGCGCGGTGCCATAATAAACACCATCGAGATCATCAAGAACGACATAATCACCTGCAAGGCATATTGCAAAAAAGCCATCATATTACCAATCGCGAGGCGCCCATCACCAATCGCCAGCGCACCATACCACACCACCGCCACACTTGCGAGATTCATCACCAGCATCATCACTGGCTCCATCACCATCATCAGACGATTGACTACTAAGTTGAGCCTGGTGAGCTCGTGGTTGACGGCATCAAACTTTGCCTCCTCCACTGCCTCGGTATGAAAAGCGCGTACGACGCGTAGGCCCGTCAAGTTCTCACGCGCGACTAAATTGAGCTTATCCACCATGCTCTGCAAGCGCTGAAAACGAGGCATCGCCGCAATAAACAAGCCAATAATGACCACCAAAAGCACCGCAACTGCCAGGGCAATAATCCAGCTCAGGCTTGGTGCATTAGCCAGCGCCTTTTGCAGGCCAGCCACGGCCATAATCGGTGCCATCAAGGCAATGCGCAGCAGCATAATCGCCGTTGATTGGATCTGCTGGATGTCATTCGTCGAGCGGGTAATCAGCGATGCTGTCGAGAAACGGTTAAAGTCCGCCACAGCGTAGTCCTCCACTCGAGCAAACACCTGGTCGCGCAGCTGCTGGCTGAGACCAGTCGCAATCCGCGTCGCAAAGAAAACTGAGACAATCGTCCCCACCGCACCGGCCAGCGTCACGGCAATCATCTGCCAGCCATTATGCCATATAACGGCCATATCAGTGCCAACGATACCATTATTAATAATCGCTGCCATAAAGTCTGGCAAGCTCAGCGTTGCCATCACCGAGCCATACGTTGCGCCAACCAGCAGCCCCAGCTGCCACCAATAGCCCCAGAGTAGTCGCCAAATATACTTCATGCTCGCTCCGCCTTATGCGGCTGGGCAATTTTATCAATAAGCTGGTTGAGCTGTGCCAGCTCGGCATCGCTCAGTACCGCAAAGAGATCAGCAATAGTCTCCGTCATATACTGCTGGAAGTGATCAGTTATCTGCTGGCTTTGCGCCGTCAATTGCAGGCGCACCACCCGTCGATCGTGCTGATCTGGCGTGCGCTGGACGAGCTGTTTTGCCACCAGCACGTCAAGAATCTGCGTCGCTGCGCCCTTGGAGACGCACAGCTTTGCGGCCACATCACCCATTGTCTCGATAGCTCCACGATGCAAGAGGTCCAGCACATACCAGTGGACAGGTGCCAAACCAAACTGCTGATCCGTCTGGCGCTGAGCGCGTGCCAGGCGCTGCTTGAGCTGAAATAAGTAGCTCGTGATGTTCTCAATACATACTTGGCGCTGCGGCTGTGCACCTGACTTTGCTTCTACCTTCATACAATAAATAGTTTACTGCCTAAACTATTTATTGTCAATACCTTTTTATATGCCGACGACGCCAAGCATACACTGCCGCACCAAGCACGCCTAACATAACCAACGTCGCGCCACCGTAGTATAGCAGCGGCACATTATCACCAGTAGCTGCCAATGCTCCCTCGTGCTGCAATTGAGTTGGCTGCGGCTGCTGAGTGTGCGAGATGTGCATCACCTTCGGTGGCAGTATGGTGCTTTGCGGCTGGCTGAGCTGCGGCTGGGTCGACGATGGTGTCGTGTTACTGTGCAGTATTTGGTCAAGTTGCCGCAGCAACGCATCATTACTCTGCGGGTCGGAGAGATAACGCCACACAA
>CALHVV010000048.1 GCA_938036915.1 uncultured Candidatus Saccharibacteria bacterium | reverse complement strand
GCTCACGGGGGCGGTGGCGCTGCTGGCGGGGTTGTATGGTGGGCTGTATGCCATCTCGCGCGGGGCGTGGATTGGCTTTGGTGATGTGAAGCTCTGCGTGGGCTTGGCGCTACTGCTGGGCGATTGGCGATTGGCCTTTATGACGCTGTTTTTCTCTAACATGCTGGGTTGTATCATCGTCTTGCCGGGCCTAGCGCGTGGCCAGCTCAATACGCGCTCGCAGGTGCCATTTGGGCCGCTGCTTATCATTGGCTGCGTTATTTCACTCTTGTTTGGTGGGCATATCTTGCGCGCGCTGGTGGCGCTGCCGCTGGGCTTTTGAGGCCCAGGCTAGATAGATTTGCTCCTTCTTATAAACCTGATGTAATACTTGACAATCCAGAGAGAGAGTACTATAGGCATCATAAACACCTAACTCCAAGGAGATATGATGCCACAATATGACCACCCACCTAGTGGTGAGACAAAACAACAAGAACCGTATAAGCCAAAGTTGCGAGGCTTTCCAATGCCAAAGACTGAGGAATTCAGTGAAGGAGAGGACGCCGAGCGCGCCAAGTTGATAGAGGAGGCGATGGCAAAGGTTGAAGCAACGCTCGATAACGAGCGCAAAGAGAAGTACTGCGAGGATATTGTTGCGGAAATACAGCGGATCGGTGGGGTATTGGCAGAGAATGGCTTTGGTAGCCGGCCTGAGGACAAGCATGTTGCCATCACTGGCCATGTTGGTGGTGTGAACACATATTCGCGCGGGATCGATGTTCAGTATGTGACGGCCGTTGCAGCGCGGCTTATCCTCAAGGGTACATATGATGATAGTGGTTGGCAACAAGCTCAAGAGCACTTGATATATAAAGGGAGCGACTTGGGTATCACTAACCCACGTGATGAAGATCAGTATAACAACTCAAGCCAGCGTGGTTACGTCATTAGCATTGTAACTGGCCCACCAGTCGAAGTGTATTCCGATCGACCACTAACAGAGGAACGGAAGAATAGCTTCCATGGTCCTCACCAGACAGGGACAGTGCTAGTGAGCTTTGCTGGCCGGTATAATGACGATGCAAAGGTGCTTCGTGTTGGCGAGCTAGGTAAGCCAACTAACCCAAAGGCATACGAACGCGTCCTTGCTGTCATGCAAGATATTGAGGCGGAGTTACTAGCTGGCGAAGAGACGCAGTAGGCAGTAAAACCCTTCGAAGTGAACCAAGCAAAGACCAGCCCAGAAGTGGCTGGGTTTTGCGCTCTATACCTGAGCTGTGCAGAGGTATTGTCTCTCCCCAGAATCGCCTCATCACCCTGTGCCGCTAATGCTGCTTGTGCTATACTAGAGAGGTTATGAGTATGCCAGTGAAGCCAGGGTTCACCATTATTGAGATGATGCTGTTTTTGGCGGTGAGTGGGGCAATGGCAGCCGGGATTATGGTAGGTGTGGGCGCGACGGTCAATGCCCAGCGCTACCGCGATGCCACCCATTCGCTGGTGAGTTTCTTCCAGGGGGAGTACGACCGGGTGGTGAATGTCCAGAATGATCACGACCGCAACCTTGGCTGCAGCACCAGCGGCATTAGCCAGAGCATTACCCCGCAGGTGCCCGGCACAAGCGAGTGCACTATCATTGGGCGGTTTATTACCACTGGCCGTGATGGCCGAAGCCTCATCGCGCGGACGATCTATGCCACACGTGATGGCTCAGCTGCAGCAACGGATTATGAGGCGCTGACTCGCTCAGGGCTTGTCCTATCGGACACCGCCAGCCAGACGACTACCTATGAGCTAGCCTGGGAGACGGCGCTACGGCAGGGTGCACGCCACTCGTATCTGATCGTGCGCTCGCCCTCCAGTGGTGCTATCAAGACCTACATTGGCAACACAGACAACCCGATGACCGTCCTCTCGCCTGATAATGACGCCCAAAAAGGCGACACCAACCTCTGTATCGATCCCGATGGATTGGTCTTTACTGGCATTAGCGGGGCAGTGATTGCCCGGGGTGGCAGCTCGGCCAGCAGTGTGAAGTTGATCGGTGGAGGGATAGGCCAATGCTAGGGCGTCGCCACGAGCGGGGTGATACGATCATTGAGGTGATGTTTGCCTTTGTGCTCTTTAGTATGGTGATTGTGGGGGCATTTATGATTATGAACCAAGGTATGGCGCTGGCGCAGCGCTCGCTGGAGGTAACACAGGTGCGGCAGCAGATCGACTCGCAGGTGTTACTGATTCGGACTGCTCAGCAGGCCGTCAACCAGCAGCTGTGGGAGACCATCAAAGGCGGCAAGGTAGGTACGACCACGCCCATTACGCTGAGCGAGCTCGCTGAGAGCAACTGCCGCCTTTCGCCAGACACATTGCGGGGGCGCGGCGCATTCTTTGTTGCGCCGCGGGCCGATGCAGCCACGGGTAAGCAGGTCATCCGTCTCTTCGAGCCGACCAATGCGAGCTACCAGCCCGAACCGACAACCTACAGCAAGGTAGACTTTGGCAATGATCCGCGGGCGCAGGGGCTCTTCGTCCAGATTGTCAAGGCGGAGGGTGCCAACGCCAACCTTGCCTATGATGTGTATGTATCTGCCTGCTGGCCGACTGTAGCGAGTGATAAGCCAATGACGATTGGCACCGTAACGAGGTTGTATGATGTGGCGCGCTAACAGGGGTAAAATGCAAAGAGAGAAGGCACAGCACGCTGCACGATGCAGAGAGCCAGGCTTCACTCTCATCGAGCTGCTGCTGGCGATGAGCTTCCTCTCAGTGCTGCTTATTGCCATTACGACCTCCACGCTGCAGATAATCGGTCTGTATACAAAGGGAGTGACGCTCAAGTCGATCAACCTCGCAGGGCGCGATGTGGCCGATTCCTTCCGGCGCGATGCCTTGGCCTCGGCAGATGGGATCCGCTATGTGTCGCCAGACAAAGGTGGTGGGCTGGGGCGCCTGTGCTTTGGTACGATGTCGTATGTGTGGAGCCCAGCTGCCAAGCTACAGCAAGGCAGTGCCATCCGCTACCAAAATGACACTCGCCAGGGTGATGTGCGCGGCGATATGATCGTCCTCGCCCGTGTGGCCGATGCCGGTGCGCAGTATTGCAACCCAACGGCTCGTGGCACGTACTCGACCGATGTATTTCTTAGCAAAGCAACGGAGCTGCTGGGCTCACGCGAGGGGGATTTGGCGCTGCGCGATTTGCAGATCAATCCCGTTATCGAATCGACCGAGGGCACGCACACCATCTATCGCCTCCGCTTCGTCATTGGGACGAACCAGCAAGATACGATCAACACTGCCAACCAGACCTGCAAACCGCCTACGAATGACAGTGCTAATTACAACTTCTGTGCCATTAATATTTTTGAGACATTGATACAGGGGTAGGATGATGAGGTGGATACAACAGCATAGCAACAAGCAGCGGCAGGCCGGTATGGTGTCGCTCTTTGTGGTGATGTTTTCAACAGTACTAATCACGGTAGTAACAGTGAGCTTTATCCGCTTAATGGTACAGGAGCAGCAGCGCGCCAGCAACAACGACCTTTCGCAGAGTGCTTACGACTCGGCGGTCGCTGGAGTAGAGGATGGCAAGCGTGTCATTCGTGCGGCTCTCAAGGGTAATGAGCGGGCTCGCCGCGCCATTGAGCAGCAGCGTTGCAATACCGTGGCAGCAGCTGGTGTAGTGTCGTCTGTTAGTGGTGAGACCACCATCAAGACGAGTAGTGGTAGCAGCACGCTTAACCAAGCCTACACCTGCGTCAAGATCGAGGCCAAGACTGAAGACGTCAAACTTGACCTAGCAGAAGGGGAGTCCACCGTCATCCCACTGGTTGGCGCAGATGCCTTTGATAGTGTGCAGATCGAGTGGATGCGCAAGAAAAACAGCGACAACGAAGTTGCCTCCATTGAGACACCAACCTCTGGCGACCTCCGCTCGTTGCCACGCAAAGACCAGTGGAGCCCCAACGCGCCAGCTCTTATCCGGGCGCAGGCTGTCTTGCCCACCAAGACAAGCGTTAGTCTAAGCGAGCTTGATAGCGCTCAGGTGTCGACCAACTTCTTGCGCCCCAGCATCATCACCGACAATGCGAACCCACTCACCATCCAACGCCCTGGCCTGCGCGCCAATAACGATAGTGGTGCTCAGACGACCGTTAATGCCGTGCCGTGCTCCAACGCGCGCTACACTGGTGGTGGCTATGCCTGTCAGGCCGTTCTCCAAATGGCTGGTGGCGAGTCTGTACCAGCTGGCTCGCGTGTGGCGTTCTTGCGCGTGACTAGCCTGTACAAAGCCTCGGCTGTCAAGATCTCGCTCAAACGAGCAACTAGCGTAACGAAGTTCGACACCGTTCAGCCCGAAATCGACTCCACCGGCCGGGCAGACACCATCTTCCGCCGCATCAAAAGCCGTGTCAATGTCGGCTTCAATACCAATGGCAGCTTCACCTTCCCGGAGCAAGGCGTCGACATCACTGGCAGCCTCTGCAAAAACTTCTACGTCACCAACGACGAAGCAGGGCCACTGGGCACGTCGTGTAATCCGTAGAAGGTTATCTTACGCTCACCCTCCCCACACTCCCTCCGACGGAACACTATAAGGGTCGATGTCTCCCAGACATCGACCTCTTGCGCTGGGCTAAAAACTCGTTATTACAACGAGTTTTCACACTCCATCGGATGAAGTAGTGGGGAGAGTGGGCTAGCGCAGGGTTCTCTCAACACACCTTATTTCATACAAGATGCTACGACGAAGAGGGAAGAGACGATAAAATATAGAGTCTCACAATAATACTACTCTACCCCTGTTCTCTCCCGCTATGAAATTGCTCGAAGATGTCGCGCAGGTGTTGGTCGGTGACGTGGGTGTAGACCTGTGTGGTGCTGATGTTGCTGTGCCCCAGCATGCTCTGGACACTGCGCAGGTCGGCTCCGTTCATCAGTAGGTCGGTAGCGAAGCTATGGCGCATGGTGTGAGGACTGACGTGCTTGGTGATGCCAGCGAGGCGAGCATATTTGCCAATCATCGATTGCACACTGCGCGTCGTGAGGCGGCGGAAGTCGCCACTGGTGTTTGTGGCACCGTGGTTGCGACTATAGCTGATGAAGAGCGGGTCGAGCGAATCATGCCGGGCGCTGAGGTAGGTCTCGATCTGCTCGGCGGCACGGCTACTGACGAAGACCGGACGGTCTTTTTGGCCCTTACCACGCACCATGAACTCGCGGCGCTTGAGGTTGATGTGGTCGCGATTGAGATTGACAAGCTCTGAGACGCGCAGACCACTGGAGAAGAGCAGCTCGATGATGGCTTTGTCGCGCAAATTGGCTTCTTTGCCATCGCTTGGCACGGCATCAATCATCCGCTCTACTTCGTCATAATGCAGAAAGGTGACTTGCCGCTTGTGTGTCTTGGGGAGCTCGATCTTGCTGGGCGAGAGGCTGGTGATGTCGCGCTTAGAGAGGTAGTTGAGAAAGCCGCGCAGCGCGATGAGGTGGTAACTCTGGGTAAGCATGCCGAGCTCCTCGCCATAGACGCTTTGGTAGCGGTTGAGCCAGAGGCGGTAGCGCCGCACCAACTCGGGCGTGATCTGATCGACCGTCAATTCAGCACCAGCAAACTCAACGAAGCGCTCGAGGTAGTGTTTGTAGTTCTCCGCTGTTTTGGACGATCGGCCGCGCTCCACCTCCATGTATTCGATGAAGTCGATGATCAAATCTTGCATGTAATAGTGCTGTGCCATTTGCCATAGTATACCACAATATATAGACAGAGAGGTAGAGTATCAGGTGTCGGCAGGGTTATCGTATCTGACCATATGATTGTTTTGTTAGCCAGCGCCGTAGCTTACTGGATAAGAAAATATCTGGAGGCCAGCAATAATGTATGCGAGTATGCTCTATCGTCTAATCTGGCCGGAACATTTTCGGTCCAGTAGGCTACAACGCGATACACCACAGTTCTGGCACTTTCCATTTTCGCGATCACTCACAATACGCTATAATACAAGCAAACCTAACAATAAGGAGCTTTATGAGCGAAACAACAGCGGTGCCCAACAATAATAATGTGCAAAAGACCTTGGTTGTCTTCAAGCCAGATGCTGTGCAGCGGGGGATTGTCGGCGAGATTTTGACCCGTTTTGAGCGAGTGGGCCTCAAGATCGTGGCCGTCAAGATGATCGCTCCGACACGTGATCATTACTACCGCCACTACGAGGAAATTGGCAAGATGGTGTCGCGCCGTGGCAAGCACGCCTTTGGGGTGACGCTGGACTTTATGATGCAAGGGCCAGTTATTGCCATGGTGTTTGAGGGAGTAGAGGCTGTCAAGCTGGTGCGCAAGCTGGTGGGCCCAACCGAGCCAATGGCTGCCGAGATGGGGACGATCCGCGGCGACTACTCGCACATGAGCTTTGGCTATGCCAACGACGAAGACAAGGGTGTGCCCAACCTCATCCATGCTTCGGGCAATCCCGAGGAAGCTGAGCAAGAGATCAACCACTGGTTCTCAGATGACGAAATCTACGAGTACCATGCGTTGCATGAGAAATTTACACGCTAAGCGTTGATTTCTTGCGCATCTATGCTTTGATAAAGCCACTAACTCCTAGTGAGTGCTTCCATCATAAGGGAATTAGCACCGCTAGGGGTTTTTAGTAAGAAAGAGGTAGTGTGCAAACGGTAGTGCTTGTGGAGCCAGCTGTATCGACAATGAACCCACCGAGAGGGGATTGACGTTATTCTTGATCCGCTTGGCCATCATATCAGAGATAGTCTTAGTTTGCATAGTGATGGACTACAAACGAAAGACGACCATTTCCGCATTATATAAATAAAAATCCTCTTGACCTGTTGCAAGAGGGTGTATCGTATCCAATACTGGCGCGCTCGACCGGATTCGAACCGGCGATCTTCTCCGTGACAGGGAGACGTGATAGGCCATCTTCACTACGAGCGCATAGGCTAGATCAATAGTAGCAGCAATTACCAAAAATCGCAAGAGGTTTGTAGAGGAATCGTCGAACCGTAGTCTTGTATCACGCTGCAGCGAAGTCAATCATCTACAGGCTATCCCGCTGCGCCACCTTTCATTTTTGCCTCGCCTCTAGTATAATATAGCGGTGATGCCGCTGTAGCTCAGTTGGTAGAGCGGCGCTTTCGTAAAGCGTAGGTCACCGGTTCGAGTCCGGTCAGCGGCTCCATTTGTTTATGACCAAAGAGAAGAAGGATTTTCTGCGTACCCCTCTCCGCACGATCGCAGCCGATCGGCCATTCTTTGCGGCGCTGATTGGTGTATTTGTCGCGGGTATCATCTATATGCTGGTGATGGGCTTTACGCTGCAGGTGCGCGATGTGCAGGTTTATGTGCGCTACACCGCCTTTGGCGAGGCACATTTTTATAAGAGTTATTGGTATTATTTGCTCAGTTTCGTGTTGTTTGGTGCGCTGGTAATGGTGGTGCACATTGGCCTGATGGTTAAGCTGTATAGCCTGCAGCGCCGCCAGACAGCGCTTTTTGTGGGGGCGGCAGCAGTATTGGTGCTGCTGGTTGCTGCCTCGTATGGATTAGCAGTAATGCACCTGGCGTATCGATAAATGAACCACAACGATCTCGAGCTGCCTATGGGCAAGCGCACTCTCCTCTACCGATTATTTGAAATTCTCCCAGCATTCCTCAGCTATGGGATGCTGATTTTGTTCATCATTTTGTCTCTGATAAATCCACTGTGGGCGTCTATCTACCTTCTCGTCTTGGTGATGAGTGTAATTGTCCGCTCGGTTGGCATTGCCTACCGCACCCTAACGGGCCACCACCAGCTGGAGAAGGCACAGAAGGTGGACTGGCGGCAGCGTCTGGAGCAGCTCGAAGACCCAGTAGCGAGCTATGCTGCCATCCAGCAGCAGCCACTGCCTAGGCGGTATCAGCGTGAGTTCCATGCCCAAGAGCACCGCGAGAATCTCCGCCTTATGGCGGCCGACCCAGCCAGCTTCCCGCGACCATCGCAGCTCTACCAAGCAGTGATTGTGGCGGCGTACAACGAGTCATATGATGTCTTGCAGCCTACCATCGAGTCGGTCAAGAACACAACATACAACAACAAGCAGATCATCCTTGTCCTTGCCTACGAGGAGCGTGGTGGGGTGGATATTGCCCGCACAGCCGCTCGCCTCCAGCAGGAGTATGGCGACGTCTTTTTCACCTTCCAGACCATCATGCACCCCAAGGATATGCCTGATGAGGTGATTGGCAAGGGGGGTAACATCACCTATGCTGGTAAGCAGCTCCAGCGCTATTGCGACGAGCAGGGGATTGCCTACAGCGATGTGATGATCACCACGCTCGACAGTGACAACCGCCCGTATCCATCATACTTCGACTATGTGGCGTATGAGTATATCGTCCATCCCGAGCGCAAGCGCCTGTCGTACCAGCCGATTGCACTATACTTTGGCAACATCTGGGATGCGCCAGCGCCGATGCGGGTGATTGCGACGGGTAACTCCTTCTGGACGATCATCAGCAGTATGCGCCCCCACACGTTGCGCAACTTTGCTTCGCACTCGCAGCCAATGGACGCTCTGGTGGAGATGAACTTCTGGAGTACGCGCAGCATTGTGGAGGATGGCCACCAGTACTGGCGCAGTTACTTCTACTTTGCGGGGGACTATAGCGTTTTGCCCATTCATGTGCCGATCTACCAAGATGCCGTGATGGACAACACCTTCTGGGGGACAGTAGTGGCGCAGTTTAAGCAGCTCCGGCGTTGGAGCTACGGTGCATCGGACATCCCATATGTGGCAGTGCGTACCTTTACGCGGCGGCGCAATGTGCCATTTGCTGAGGTATTTGCCCGCTTCATGCGCTTGCTCGATGGGCATGTGACCCTGGCTGTGATGGCATTTTTGGTGACCTTTGGTGGGTGGGTACCACTGTTGATCAATCAAGAATCATCGCGCAGCTATGCGGTGCACATGCTGCCCGAGGTGATTAGCAATTTGCAGCGCTTTGCGATGATCGGTATCTTTATCACCGTCTTCTTGATGCTCAAAATGTTGCCACCCCGCCCCGAGCGCTACAAGCGCCGGCGCAGCTTTGCTATGGTGGCGCAGTGGATCCTTATGCCTGTCACATCCATTTGCTTTAGTGCGATTGGTGCCTTCAATGCCCAGACACACCTGGCGTTTGGTCGTTATCTTGACAAATTTGACGTAACAATTAAGGCTACAGCTGGCTCGCGCGACCGCGCCAAAGCCGCCAAACAAGCCCAAAAAGCCGCTAAAAAGCAGCGTAAGAAAGAGTAAATAAAGTACACCGTCAACTCAATAGGCTAACGTGTACCTGTAGATGCAGCAATTTAGCACATAGTAAACACAGTCACGTCACAGACGCTAATGAATAGCCTATGTCGATATGACGTCATCAACGACTATTTCTTGTCCTCGAAATGGCCTATCTAGTTCTTCATCGCTTAGGTAGCCGAAGTCAGTGTCGTCAAAAATGTAATTTCCAATACGGCTATTAGAGCTACCGTAATCACCGTATGGGTGACTGATAGAAGGCCAAACATTTGCATCGAGAAAAACATCCTGTGCAAAGTCATAAATCGCCGTTAGATCAAGCCACTCCAGTACAAGAGGTTTTACCCCAGGATATTGATGTAGTACCGGATCCAACGATATCTTGCGGGCGTTATCTTCGAGAAAGGATGGTGAGCAGACCACCATACACCTGGCACGCCCTTCAAGAAATGATGCACTGGACAGCATGTAGAAAGTGTCTCGGATTTCCTTTGATTCGGGGAAGACGTTTAGAGACACCTTAATGTACCATGGCGTGTCTCTGCTACCAAATGTATCTGAATGATCAAAATCAGCAGGCTTGTTCTTAGGATATACAGGAACAAATAAATCATTCGTGCTAAAGTAATCGTCACCAAACTTCCAATCCGAACCAGTATACTGTTCTATGACCGTACAGCCATTGACTCGAAAAGGGAATCTAACTTTGGAATTCTGTCCATGCATAACAGTAGAATAATACTATGATGGTACTAAAATTACAACCCGTCAGTTGGTGGTAGGATATTTTTCCTGTCATATTTTCCAGAAAGCTTTGGAAAGTGGATCTCGTGCCTGTTGCGGTAAGTGTGATGGGAATCGAAACGAGAGTGTAGAGAGTAAAGGGCTCTGATGAAATTTTACAGAGGTCATGTTATTGAAATAACTATTATGATACAAAAATACCAAAATACAAATGAGAACTATGCAAGTATTATATCACCACACGCATATGATTAGCAGTAAAATGGCCATGTGTAATGTGGATAACTAATAGCCTGGTGTGGATGAATATTGGTCAAAGAATTGCAGATAGTTGCGCTATAGGAGAGGATAAGTACTTTAGATGGATAGTGAATTGCTCGGTGAGAAAAATGGAGCGAGGCGTATGTGACACTAGGCTGTTGGATGCGGGTGGTCATATAGTGCATAGTATTGATAAGCATATGCGTTATATCGTATGGCTGATGCGTGAGTTTGATCAGGATATAAGCCGCCCCTTAGGCTGTGCGGATAAGCTAGGTAAGTGTAAGGCAGTGCGTGAATATGTGTGTATTATGTTCATCATTAATCAACAAAATAGATTGTAATGTAGCTTACTATCTTGCTTGTAATATACAAGTGATGCGATGAATTAAGGGCTCGTAGCGGGAATTAAATACGAGAATGATGAGGCGCTTATGGGCAAATGATATGCGACTGCCTGACATACTATTATATGAATATTTTTTGTTTCGATTCATAAAGTAGTAATCTTCAGGAACAAGATGGACAAGCTCGTAAAGAAAAGTAGCCGCACCAAGGAGGGTATATCACTTGCAATTTGCAACCAAAATGTATTATGTATTTCTGCTATATATCAATTTTTGTGAGAGGCTCTACCCCTGTATACCCATGGTGTTGTGGTAGTAATCGACGAAGGTGCCGGTTTTTGCGGCAAGCATGATTTCTTGTTTGAGCAAATCTTTTTCGTGGGCAATGGTAGTGCGATAGTCGTCACTCACAGCTGCGTGCGGGTCGGCGCAAGCACCCCAAAAGAGTAATTCGACGAGCAGCGGCAAAAGCTGCCAGCTGCTGTCTGTTGGGCTATAAATGTATTGATTACCCTGGAGTGGATCGCGCTGCTTATCAAGCAGGCCAGCCGATTCTAACCGCGCCAAGCGATCGGCCAAAATGTTGCTGGCAATGTGCTCATCGCGTGCGAATTCGCGGAAGTAGCAGCGCCCAAAGAGCAGCACGTCGCGCATGATAAGGAGTGTCCATTTGTCGCCAAAAAGGTCAAGACTGTAGCTAATGGGGCAGGCTGAGCGTTTGTGAGCTGTTCGTGTCATGCCTTTAGCGTAGCATCAAGGCTTGCGTTTTGCAAGTTTGTGGTGTGAGCTGGTAGCGAAGTAATGTTACCAGGCTTTGCTATAACAAAAAGCACTTACTATAGTAGTAAGTGCTTTCGTGCCAGCGCACCTTACAGACCGACATGGTGCACTGGCAAATAGACCGAAATGGTGGGCAATAGAGGATTCGAACCTCTCACCTCTTCAACGTCAATGAAGCGCTCTAGCCAAATGAGCTAATCGCCCGACACGTGTATTGTAGCAGAAGATGCAGGGGAGGGCAAGGGTACATGGGACACATACCTGAACGTGCAAACTTATCATCTTCGCCCTCACAACAAACCCATCACACCGAAAATGTTCCGGCCAGATGAATCACAGAGCTTATCCGCCCCCACAACCACTGGCCTCCAGATATTTTCTTGCGCGATGGGTCTGCCGTGAGGGCGATGTAGTTGGGAGAGGTTGAGGCTGACACTATTTGCACCCACCCCCACTCTCGTTATACAATAGACGATAAGTGCTGACGGGGCCTCACCAGCCTCCCGAGCTTCGTGGGCTGTCGTGATGTGCGAGAACGTTGCGTCATGAGTGCTTGGCGGTAAGCGCCAAGAAGTCCGGTGGAACCGCCGTTTGTGTGCAAGCGGCCCGAGACATGCGAAATTGGTCGGATGGAGTATCCGTGCCAGGGCGCATGTTTTTTATTTTTATCAACATAATTTATATCCAAGGAGGAGCGAGTCGGCTTTTGGCTGCCAGTGTGCGGCGGAGGAGTTGATGAGCAAACAAAGCAATGAATAACGAGCAGCAAGCAATGCGCCACAGCCTGGCGCACATCATGGCGCAAGCCGTCCAGCATTTGTGGCCACAGGCGAAGTTTGGTGTGGGGCCAGCTATCGAGCAGGGGTTTTATTATGATATTGACCTTGGTGATGTGACGATATCTGAGGCGGACTTTGGCACAATCGAGAAGGAGATGCGACGCATTATTGCCCGCGATCTACCCTTTACGCACCGCGATGTGCCGGTGGATGAGGCGATTGCTTGGGCGAAGGAGGCGGATCAGCCGTACAAGATCGAGCTGCTCAATGACCTGAAGCGCTCGGGGACGACCATAGCCAAAGAATTGGCTGGAGAGGCCCTTGGCAGCGCCGCAGAAGGCGAGAGTAAGGTAAAGACGGTATCACTCTACTCTCAGGGGGATTACACCGATCTGTGCCGTGGTGGGCACGTAGAGAGTACGGGTAAGGTTGGGGCTTTCAAGTTGCTGCGTGTGGCTGGTGCATACTGGCGAGGCGACGAGACCCGGCCGCAGATGCAGCGGCTCTATGGTGTGGCCTTTGCAACGCAGGCGGAACTTGATAGCTACCTACAGATGCGCGAAGAAGCCAAAAAGCGCG
>CALHVV010000047.1 GCA_938036915.1 uncultured Candidatus Saccharibacteria bacterium | reverse complement strand
AGATAATAGTAGATATGCGGTTATCCGGGATTATGATGGAATGATTGTTGCGAAAGAAATTGTAAACGATAGGATAGGAGAAAAATACATGTATATTGATTCCTCACAAAATAAGCTGGTCTTCTATCCGATTCGTGTTGATAAAGGAATTATTCAGTAAATTTATAATGAGGATGTAGAGATTAGTAGTAAAATCACAATCAACGACGATAGCGCAGGCCGGGCGGCGCTCGATGCCCTGTACGAGGGCGCTAGCCAGGTAGCGCTGTGCCGCTATGCCTTGCGGCTGGCAGCGCACATTATGGAGACTGCGGGCTACAATGACCCGCACAACCCGGCCATTACCGCCGGTTTTGCCGTCAACCGCCAGTGGCAGGCCGGAGCGGCCCGCATGCACGATGTGCGCCAGGCTGGCTTTGCGGTGCACAAGCTGGCCCGCCAAGCGCCAGATGAACTCACCACAGCGGTGCTGCGCGTGGTAGGCCAAGCCATCGGCACCGGCCACATGCCGGAGCACGCCATGGTAGCTAGCGACTACGCCATCAAGGTCATCAACCTCCTTCACCCCGGCGACCGAGCCGCTGCCGCCCACGAACGCCAGTGGCAAATCCAGGCGATGGGGGAGGAAATGGCGGTTGCATAGCTTGAGGCAGTAAGTTAGCTGTCCGACACTAAACAGAAAAAGGGTCCTTAGGCAACTAACCGTTCGGAACCTTTTCGTCTTAATAGCTCTATTGTAGCGACGATAGAAGAATAAAGCAAATGAGCTAATCTAGTTAGGGTGGACAGTTATCTATATAAGTAAATAGCGAGAAAAGCTTCAGAGTGGTATAATCACCTCATACCACAAAATCACAAAAGGCTAGGTGTATACATATGAGTAACACGACAGAAAAAACACCCAATTCACGCCCTCCCATTAAAAAAGAGCATCGTAACAAAGTACTCATCACCCTCTTTGTCTTGACGGCGCTAGTCGGAGCAGGCTATTGGGCGGTTGTATCTGCGACTGGCAATAGTGCGCCGCCGGTAGCGCTAGCATTGCGCTTGGCGTACATCGCGGTTTTGTATATGCCGGTACCACTGTATACGCTCTTACTGAGTCGATTGATGCTTGGCATACCAGTGCCGTTTCGTGCGTTGTTGTCATTGAGACAAATTACCGTGAAGAAGTATGCATTGGTCGCTGGGCTATTCTTGGCCTGGGCAGTATTGATGATTAGTTCCGTTGCGGTTCTTAGCTGGCTGTGGCCAGATACTTTTGGGCACCTGGCAACGACTAATGGACACTTGGTGCACAACCTTGAGAAGCTCATCGGCGCATCGGTCGATACTAGCGCGATGAATATGCCACCAACACCGCTTGCCATGCTGCCACTTGGTATCTTTGGTGCATTGATGGCTGGGCTAACGGTAAATGCGATCTTTGCGATGGCGGAAGAGATTATGTGGCGTGGTTACCTTGCGCAGGCATTTGCTGGACGGCCATTTTGCAAGAAATATGTGACGATTGGCGTGCTGTGGGGGCTGTGGCATATTCCGCTGATTGCCCTAGGGTATAACTATGGCACAGCGAACGCGCTTCCGGGGTCGGTGTTGTTCATTGGATTTTGTGTGGTGATGTCGCTTGTGCTTGGTTTTGTCGTTGAGCGAACCCGAAGCGTGTGGCTTGCTGCCGTGCTGCATGGGACGTTTAATGGCTTCTCGCAAGTTATGCTACTTCTGGTCGTTGGTGGGAGCTCACTACTGGCTAGCTCAGCAGTAGGTGTTGTCTCGCTACTGGCGTGGCTGGTGATTGTAGCTACTATAGCAGGACTGCGTGCGGTTACTATGAAGCAACATAGTAGTGTATCTGCTTGGCAAAATAGCTAATAACTGGTAGTATACATGTAAGTAGATAAGATATAAACTTCAAGGAAGTGAAAGTACTTTGCTATGTACAAAGAATCAGGGCGATCAAAAGAACCAAGACAACCAGATGACATAGAGCGGTCAGGTGAGATAGCACGAAGTGCAGAATCGGTTATGTCTGATGTGTTGGAAAAGCATGTGAATGCTTTACGGGCGGACGCGTATGGCGAATGGTCTGATGATGATTTACGGGCAGAAGTTGATCTGGGTGTTGGTACGCTCGCTACCTATGTTGCATTTCTCAAGGGAAGTGGAGATAAAACGCCACTAACAGCTCAAGAGCAGGTCATAGTTGATGCCTATTGCGCAGCAAGGCGGTATATTGAGGCACGTTGTTCTGATGAAGGTGAGGTAGACTCTGTCGAGCCAAGCGCCCTGCGAGAGGGGGGTTATGTTTATGAAGCGGCAGTCGCCAAACGGAATGAGGTAAAAGGTATACCTGGCAAAATGAGAGAATACTCTAAATGGTCTGAGATCATCAGACGAATAGGTATCCTCGACCTGTATAAATCCGCTATTGATGAGGGCCAAAAGGATGACCAAGAGTACTTAGGCGATGAATGTGCAGATAAAATATATCCATGGATTACAGAATTGGCGGACTTTATGTCATACTTGGTGAAGCCGATACCGCGACGACTGGATGCTCAGTTCATACAAGAAAAGACAGTGAACCAACAACTATTTAGTAGGGTCAGGCAAGAAACGATAAATATGGGCCATGCAGCGAATGTACTTGAGTTTATTACCGAGACCGTACGATATCATAGGTCTAAAGAGGAGACCTCGGAAGCGAAGCAACACTGGGCCACTGACCAAGCACAAAAGAATAAAACATCTCCTGAAAGCGAAGAAGGTGAGAATACCATCGTTATGCCTCAGGACTGGAAAGAGCGTCAAGATTTTATAAAGGATTGGTTTGCTCAGCACGACCCTAACGACGTGACGCCGGAGAACTTGGAGGTTGCGCGCAAATATTTTGCTCAAGAAATTGAGATGCAAGCTGAAGGTATGCGCAATGCAAGAAAAAAGCGTCCTGACATGAACACAGTTCGGTACGTTGGTAATATAGCAGGTATTTTTGGCTCAGGCTATTCTGTAGGTCGCAATTTCGAGCCAGTTGACATTGTCGTTGTAAGGAAGCTACAGAAAGACGGAATTGTTAAGACAATCAACACTGCCGAGTATGCCGCGCTAAGGATAGACGTTGTTGCGGAGACGATTGGCTTAGATGTCTATGAATTGACGAAAGATTATGATACGATATTTCAATAAATAAATGGACATATCCTGTAGAACTATTCCCAGGTAGATAATAGTATTGTTTATCGGATCACAACAATGGGCATCGTCTCGGCTCTATTACTATACGGATTGAACTTGAAATGAGCTGGCAATTCAACACAAGATAAAAAGGTTCTTTGGATAATCATAGCCATATTGTATTAGGGGAGACGTAAGCTTGGTCTTGAATCCACTAGTAACTAGTAGCGCATTTGCGCAAAAATATAGAGCACGAGATCGACACGATTAAGTATCGCGCGGGATGCTTATTCCAATTTTATTATAATAAACCCATGACAATAACCACAATCCAAAAGATCATCAAAATCGGCTCGAGCCGTGGCATGACGCTGCCGGCTAAGCAGCTGCGGGCACTTGGCTGACAGGAGGGAGATGAAGTGCGCATTGTGGTTGAAGCGGTGGGTTCTGCTCATATGCCAGTGCAGTCAGCAACTAATCAAGTGTGGTGTAACTACGAAACCTTCACGCAGCAGTATGGTGAAACATTGAAAAATTTGGCTGACCGATGACGTGCTATCTAACAACGGATGAGATTCAATCAGTACATTGTTGGGTGATTGCAGACTATGGCGCGCATCGCACAGTGGTTGCAAGAAAATACTGAGGAAATATAGTATACTTCTCCACAGTATTTCCACAGAGTGATGTATTTTCTACACACAGATAGTGATGGTGAATTCCTAGAATCTAGAGCAGAAGGCTTGTTTATTCTAAACCCAACATACCCCTTGTTACCATAAGCACAATAGTGTTATAATGCGAACGTTATATTTAAGGTGTTGTGTTTCACAACAAAAAGGAGGGTTATTGCATGAGGGAACTCAGGCAAGCAAAACATAATAAATGGAGAACACTGACGCGTGTGTCTCAGGCTGGATGCCTCGTGGCGGTAGCCGCTATGGTAGCATTGTTTGCTCAGCCTACACGGGCCGCCCAAGAGGTAGCCTGGAAGGACCAAGCTGGCTCTGGCACAAAGAACTGGTCGGCAATGGCTGGCTCGGCAGACGGCACCAAGCTCGTTGCAGCAGTGAATGTCGGGAATGTCTACACCTCGACAGACAGTGGTGTCACCTGGATGGAACGACCAATAACCGGCCTTCCTGCGCCGCAAAAGTGGACGGCTCTTGCCAGCTCGGCTGATGGTAGTAAGATCGCTGCCTTTTACCAATGGGGTGGCTACATGTACACCTCGAATGACTCAGGTGCTACCTGGACGAAAAATGGTCTCCCAGGAGCTGCTGGTGACTGGGTGTCTGTGACGAGCTCGGCCGATGGCACCAAGCTCGCCGCTGTGGCAACCAACCGTGGGGTATTTACCTCTACTAACTCTGGCGCAAGCTGGAAAGAGCAAGCCAACCCAGGTGCGAAGAAGTGGACATCGATCGCCGGCTCGGCTGACGGCACCAAGCTTGCTGCAACTGTTGCCGACGGCGTTGTCTACACCTCGACAGACGGTGGTGAGACTTGGACAGAGCAAGCCGCTGCTGGCACTCAGAAGTGGACATCAATCGCTAGCTCGGCCGATGGTATGAAGCTTGCTGCAACCGTCAATGGTGGCAAGATTCACACCTCGACAGATGGCGGTGTTACTTGGAAAGAGCAAGCTGCATCAACCCCACAGAAGTGGACATCAATCGCTAGCTCGGCCGATGGTATGAAGCTCGCCGCAACCGTCAATGGTGGCAAGATCTACACTTCAGACGATGGTGGTGTAACCTGGATGGAAAATGACAGCGCTGCTACCGGTGCGTGGTCGGCTGTTGTTATGTCGAACGACGGGGCTAACCTCGCTGCAGCACTCAACGGCGGCAACATTAACACAGCAACAGCTAAGGACAAGCCAGTTGTGCAGCCAGCTCCGGCAAACCCGGCACCGGCTAACCCAGCTCCGGCCAATCCTGCGCCCGCTACACCTGCTCCGGCCACTCCAGCACCAGCTACCCCCGCTCCAGCGACGCCCGCACCTGCGACTCCGGCCCCAGCAAATCCTGCTCCAGCTAACCCGGCTCCCGCTAATCCAGCGCCTGCCAATCCTGCGCCCGCAACGCCCGCACCAGCTACCCCTGCTCCAGCGACGCCCGCACCTGCGACTCCAGCACCAGCAAACCCTGCGCCTGCCAATCCTGCGCCTGCTACACCCGCTCCGGCCACACCTGCGCCCGCAACCCCAGCTCCGGCAAATCCAGCCCCAGCTGAGCCAGCCGTAGAACCTGCACCAGCAGAAGAGCCGGCTCCAGCTGCAGAGCAAGCACCAGCAGCCAACCCAGCACCTGCAGCTAAACCAGCAGCAGAGGCTGCCGCTCCTGCTAAGCACGAAGGTCCAGCTCTCGCCGACACCGGCGACAGCGTATGGCTCGTTGCTGCACTCGCAGCCAGTGGTCTTGGCGCCGGAAGCTTCTGGTTCGTCAAGAGCCGCAAGAACTAGAGCACTGCACTGCAGCGTCTCTATACCCAAGAGAAAGGCATACAGTATGCCTTTCTCTTTTTTGGTTGGCAGGGTAGAATGTGGCCTGTATTAGAGTAATTATATTATAGAGCGGCTTGGGTACTGACGTAGTGGTGATATAGCATAGCCGTGCTTGAGCATAAGCAGCAAGACAAATACCTTACACGGGTAGAGCACCAGCACTAGCGCGCTGCTAGGGGCTCTTGGGTGAGAATAGGTGGGCCACGACCGTGTTGGTACGGCCTTTGGCTGTGCGTGGTTATGATGCTAGAGATGGTGGCTGCCGATAGAGCTTACCTCCCGTGTGGCGTGTCTCGGCGCTGATCACTAGTGTACCAGCCTTGTGAGCACATCAACGGCGGCGTGAGCGATCGCATCGAGCCGACGAATAGCACTGCGCCTATTGAGGGCAGCTTGGGCTGGAGAGGAAATATCACATAGATTGCCCTTATTCTTACCCAAAGTAGCGTTGGGGCGGCTAGAGTGCTAGCCGTACACGGCCAACCAATGCGAATTTCGCTCATACCAGCAAGCTTGTGTACACAGACTAATACACGCGAGGAGGCAAAAGAAATCGGCTTGGATAGCATAGTATCCAAGCCGAGGTGTACCTGTGCGGGGTAGTAGTGCGCTACGAGCGCCGCCTGCGGAGCATCCACACCCCGCCGCTGCCTAGCGCAATTGCAGCGAGGACAGTGGGGAGGAGGCTGTCGCCAGTGTTGGCGAGGAGGCCACTAGGGCGCGATGAGTTGCTGGTAGAGCCGGTGTGCGATGTATCTTCGTAGATGGCGATGGGGTCGAGGATCGTGCCGTTGGCAGTGCCGTCTTCGTCACCAAAGCCGCCGTCGGTCACATCGTAGGCAATTGTTGTGCGTGTACCGCTCGGGTTTGTGCCAAAGTTGATCCGGTTTGTGATGTCTTCGATGACTGAGCCGTTTTTGGCCAGTTTGAGCACAGTGAGGCGGCTTGGGTCGCGATAGCGCGTGCTGAGTGTGAGCGCTACATGAGTGGTGTAGCCAGTGTGAGCGGTCTGCCCAGCACAGGTGATGGTGAAGCGCACGCTGTTACGCAGAACCCGGCCTTGGTACTGCGCGGGGGCAGCTGCCGGCTCGGCTGAGGCAATGTGGCTGCACGGTTTGCCGGCCGTAGCGAGCGATACCGCACCGCCGTGTGGCTGGGTAATGGTAGTTGAGTTGGTTGGCTGATTTGGCTTCTTAGGCGTTGGTGTGGATGGAGCTGATGGGGCCGATGTGATGGCGTTTAGCCGAGCTTGGAGGGCGGCTTGTTTGCGTGCATCCTTGACGGCGGCAATGCGAGCTTGGGCAGTAGCAATGTCTGCTGGGTTCTTGCTGGCTTCGGCTCGGGCCACAGCAGCTTCGGCAGCGGCCAGTGTGCGATCATCTACCGGTGGAGTGGTGGTATATATCATGCCACCGTAGGTAGCAGCTATCAGCTTGCTCCCATCAGCCGAGCTGGCAAGAGCCGACCAGTTGGGCACGCCAGGCGATGTCTGAGCCACCCACGTTGCGCCGCCGTCGGTCGATACATAGATGTAGCCACCACCGCCAGCTGTTGCAGCGAGGGTGCTGCCATCGGCCGAGATGGTTGCTGCTGTCCAGTTGTGCCGGCCGTCCACGCTACGTTCCGTCCACGTCGCGCCACCGTCGGCCGAAGTATAGATATAGCCACCAGCGGCTGTTGCGACCAGCTTTGTGCCATCGGGCGAGCTGGCAATTGATGTCCAGGTGCGGTTGCCAGCTTGGGTGCGCTCCGTCCATGTCGCACCACCGTTTGAAGAGGTGTAGATGGCACCGCCTTCCACGACTGCAGCTAGTTTATTGCCATCAGCCGAGCTTGTGACGGCGCGCCATTTGCGGCTGCCCGACTTTGGCTGCTCCGTCCACGTTGCACCACCATCGCGTGAGGTATAGATAGTGTGATCCTTAGCGACAGCTACGAGCTTGCTTCCATCGGCCGAACTCGCGATCGACATCCAGTTGATCGTCCCGCTCATCGCATGCTTGCGCCATGTTGCACCACCGTCTTGCGATGTCATGATGTAGCCACCCCAATCGTAGAGTGCCGCAAGCTTGCTCCCATCAGCCGAGCTCGCGATGCTTACCCAATTGCGCACTTCCGACTTTGGCTGCTCCGTCCACGTTGCACCACCGTCTTGCGAGGTGTGGATTGTACCACCCCAGGCAGCGGCAGCCAGTTTGCTCCCATCAGCCGAGCTGGCAAGGGCCGACCATTTGCGGTCGCCCGCGGCATCATGCTTGGCCCATTTCGTGCCGGTTGCTGGCACTGGCGTCTCGGGTGGCTGCGTACCCGCACCCTTTTGGAATACGCGCACATAGTCGATCAGCATCGTCTGTGTGGGGAATGGCTCAGATGGGTCGATAGGACTGAGATTTTTGCTAATCTCGACGTAGTCGTTGAGGATGAATTGCCAGCCGCGGTGGAATGCACCATTGATATTCTCTTGGCTGGCGACCTTCGTCAGTGGTTCGGCATCCGTCCTGGGGAGGATGTTGCCATCGTCGGTAGGGCTCACATGGTAGCGATATACCTTGATGGGCTCGTCGTCTACAAAGTACTTGACCGTCGTACCATCATACTCAACTGCCCAGGTGTGCCACTCGTACGCAAACGAGCCTGGCCGCGCACCAGCATAGTGCTCGCCACTGTGCGATAGGGCACGCGTCCGCCAGCCAGTCTTCCATTTGGCATCGACACCATGGTGGTAGCACGACATGTGTGTGGTAGACCACGCGTAATTTGGTGTAGATGAGTACCACTCGATGATGTCTAGCTCGCCATAGGGGTCGTTGGCCTTGGGGTTGTCGTTACAGTTTTGCAGGGTATTGCCACTCACCATCCACAGCGATGGCCGCGTGCCACGTTTGCCATTCCAATTAAACTTCGCGCGAATCTCGGCTCGGAATGGCTTGGTGCCGTCCACAACCTTGCCCTTGTTTTTGACCCGTCCACTAAGGTAGCGGGTTGTGGTGCCGCTGGGGCAGGGCTGCTCACTCATGTTGGCACTGGTGAGCGGCTCGTTCAAATTGCTCACACAGTGGCGCTGCGTGGTGATCTCGAGATGACTGTTGGCAACCTTAAGATTATTTGGGCTGTAGGCGAGGTGGGTATTGCGCAAGTTGTCAGTATTTTGCTTTAGTATGTCCCACTCGCCAGACACAGCCGAGCCAGTAAACTCGTCGTGCCACACCATACCCCATTGGTCGGCATGCGTTGTGCCATGATAGAGAAGTGCAAGCAACACAACACTACCAAGTGCCGCAAGCACAATGATTGCTTTTTTTATCACCGTTTTGTCCCCCCTGTTTTTGTCTAAAAACGTTATGAGCATGATTATAACGCTTATGGTTAGTTTTTTGCAAGGGGTTAGGCCCATAATCTTGCAAGACTCGCTGCATAATGCATATTTTTGCCAGGGCGAGAGAGCACTGTATATTCTCGCAGTGTGGGCAGTTATCCACGCGATTTCCACAGCACGATGTGGTTTTTACACCGCTACAGAGATGGGGTAATAAGGGGTGGTCTTTTGGGCTATTACAACAGAGGATAGTGGGGTATACTAGAGGCACAACAACCTAACACACAGGAGGGTGTATGACGAAGTTAATTAACTATTCGCTGGCAGGCGTGGCAGTGGCCGCAGCCATGGTGTGCCTGAGTGGTGCACCAGCCCATGCGACCGACCAAGAGCTCAGTGCAGCGCGTGCGGCGTGTAGTACAGTGGTAGGGCAGGTCAAAGCGGCCAATGCATATGCCTACTGGAAGATGCCAGAGGGCTACCCAGAAGACCACAGCGCCGATGCAACCAACAGCTTTCGCCAGCAGCATGGCTGGGTGGTAGCCGGCACAGAGGTGTACGACTGGGCCTCCAACGAATCATTTGCCAACAGCGGGCGCTTCGTCTGGGGGAGCAAGACAGTCAACTTTGCGCCAGGGAATTTCTGCCTGAGTAGTGGCAAGACGACGGGTGGCCGCGAGCTCCTTCTTACCTTCCAAAAGGATGGCAACTTGGTGCTTTATAGCCACACTGGTACAGCTCAGTGGGCATCGAATACTCAAGGTAAGGGTGCACGCCTGGCCTTCCAGGGCGATCGCAACATCGTTGTGTACGACAAGAACGACAAAGCCATCTGGGCATCCAGCTGGCAGTGGAGCACGCCACGCCGCGGTGCTAAGATTGCTCAGCCCGGCCAGCGCTGGTGGCACGGCTATGGCAAGGCACAGCAAACACCAGAGTGGTTCCATGCGTCGCGCCGCACTACAACCAAGCCACAAGACACTGGCGTGCTCACCCTGCGCGCCACCGACCGCACCATCGAGGGTATCCCCGAGACCAACTGGGCCTCGCCACAGTACCCACAGCGTGCTACCTATGGCTCGGTAGTGGTAACCAACGAAGCACGAGGCGATGGCATACGAAACCACGTCAACATCGTTGGGACGTTTGATAACTAAGTCACGCTCGTCGCGAGTGGGCTAATAGCTCGCTTGGTTCGCCAGCCCCGCATCAGATAATGGTGCGGGGTTTTGGTAGGTGAATGGTTTAAATCAGAGATGAGAGGTGGGGGAGCGTGGTATTTTTGTGTGTAGAGAAACAGAGGTATCTCAGATAGTTGTCAATTGTGCATCATTTGTGTCTTTTTTGTTTTATATGCATTGGCTATAATCAGGCATATATATTAGCCTAACTCTTCTCTACAAAGGAGTAATGACAATGAAAAAGTTAGCAATCTACCCGCTGGCCGGTGCGGCAGTGGCGGCTGCATTGGTGTGCTTTGGTGGTGCACAAGCTGGTGCGACCCAGCGCGAGATCAATGATGCTCGCAATACGTGTAGTGCAATGATCGGCCGGGTCAAAAGCATGAACTCATACGAATACTGGAAGGTAACCGAAGACAGTCGTGGCCAGGGTGCTGCGGGTGGCCCCAAGAACGAATTTTTCGACACCTACCACTGGCAGCTGAGTGGCGGTGAGTATTATGATAAAAAGACGAAGGCTGTGTATGAACGTACGGCTAGTTTCAACTGGGGTAACAAGACCGTCAACTTTACGCCAAACAACTTCTGCCTGACGACGGGCAAAACCAGCGGTGGCCGCGAATTCATCCTCACCTTCCAAAAGGATGGCAACCTGGTGCTCTACAGCCACACCGGTGCTGCCCAGTGGTCATCCAATACCCAGGGCAAGGGCACGCGCCTAGCCTTCCAGAGTGACCGCAATATCGTCGTGTACGACAAGGACAACAAGGCTGTGTGGGCATCCAGCTGGTACTGGACGTTGCCACGCCGCGGTACTAAGATCAACCAGCCCGGTCAACACTGGTGGGACAAGCGCGCCAAGGCACAGCCAGCACCAGAGTGGTTCCAGGCCTCACGCCGCGTTACGACCAAGCCACAAGACAGAGGTGGCATGCGGATGACTGTGGCTGATCGCACCATGAATGATATCGACGAAGTGGATTGGGCGCCCGGCTACAACCCAAACAAGCCGCGCTACATTTCGGCAACCTATGGTTGGATGTTTGTCAGTAACTGGGTAAATAACCCTGACGGCACCTCAACTGGTCATATGAATATTGTCGCGACGTTCGACAACTAAGCTGCGCCCCGCAGTATACACAAGCAACCCCACGCTAGCGATAGCGTGGGGTTGTTGGGTGTTCTTGATTAATGGCAACATAGAGTGCCAGGAGTGGGTTTGCACATGTTGCTGCTTTGTATTATTATAGGGATAATACCAAACAGGGATTATACGAGATGAAAACAATCTGCATTGACGAGTCCGGTACACTAGGCTTTGGCTCCCACGAGCCCTACTTTGTCATGGCAGCGCTGATGATTGATGATGAGAAAGCGCTCAAGCGGATGAAGAATCTTATCCGGCGGGTAAATGCGTCTGCAATGCGTCGGCGTCAACAACCATCGCATAAGCCGTGGTATGATAACCGTGTCCCATTCCATGAAAAGCAACGCGCTCAGCGGCAGATCGTTACTGGTCTATCGGCGCGGGCAGACCATCGAATCGCATACACCGTTATTGATAAGACAGTACGAACACCGATCTTTCAACGAAATCGACGTGTGCGACACAAACTGCGGCAGAGAGTTATGTTACGACTCGTTGCACAGTGGGTTTTGCAATACAATGATGATGTGCGTATTGTGGTAAGTAATAAGACAATGAAGGCAGCGGCTGCTCGCAAGATAGAAGAATACATCCAAAAGCTGCTTAGTGATGAACGACGATTTCCGATGGCTCGCTATCGCCACAAGATAGAGATTGTGCCAGTTGATCCACAGACTCACTACGGCCTGCGGACGATCGATTACATTGCGCGGTTGATCCATCAAACGTACACAAGGCCTATCCAGCATCGCTTCCCACCGCAAAAGGAGGCGCTGCATAAGCTGAGCATTGCTAAGCTTCGCATTGTCAATGGCGAATTTATTACTGCGCACAACGTTGGAGTGCGGCCGCTAAGCGATACATTTCACACTGGCTTATTCTTGTGGTAAGGAGTGTCTTGTATAGCGCGAGTGAGTCGTATATACTAGGTGCTAGAGTCAGTCATATTGTCAGCTTATCTTACCAATGAGTGAAGTAGTGTGAGAGGTTCCCTCTATGGAACACTACCTGGCAGTGTGCATCTGTGGCGTGTTTGGGAAACACGCCTTTTTGTATGGTCTACACCGAAGTGCGGGTGATGTCTATGTGGCAGATATCGGGGTAGGGAATCAGCCGCATCATAAGGATTTGCGAGCTGAGATTGGCTTTGAGTCCAAGGATTCATACCTGATATTACCAGAGGATTTTGCCTATACACTTGGTTTTGCGTTTGGGCGCTATAATCCAGGCAAGGCCGAGCAAGATGCTTATGACGCCTCTTACGATTTGCAGGCAGAGCGCTTCCAACAGGCAGAGGTATCTGCTGCAACGACCGACGCCATTGTCCGCACAGCAATGCTTGGAATGAAGTATGCGCTTGTGGTTGACGCAAAGCAGCTAGCCGATCTGCCACCGACCGTGCAGCACGCTGATACACAACTTCTTATACCTGAAGACTGGCAGGGCAAGATCGACACAACAGGCATCGATCGTAGTGGCCGTCCAATATAACGTAGAGCACTCTTACTGATACACCGCCGGCTTCAACACACCAATATACGGCAAGTTGCGGTAGTGCTGGCGGTAGTCGAGGCCGTAGCCCACCACGAATTCGTTGGGGGTGGGGATGCCGATGTAGTCGGCCTGCACATCCACCGTGCGGCGCTCGGGCTTATCCAGCAGGGTGCAGAGCTTGGTGCTGGCGGTGTGGCGCCCGGCAAAGAGCTCAAACAGCGCCTGGGCGGTGTGGCCCGTATCCACGATGTCTTCTACCAGCAGAGCGTCGAGGCGGCACCGGGGCGGGACATTGATGTGCGGATTCCGAGGTCCTTGAGGATGCGTACATTGCCGGTGGAGGTCAGCTCATCGCCATAGCTCGAAACGTCCATAAAGTCGATTTCCAGCATGCAATCCATCGCCCGCACCAGGTCGATCATAAAGGGCGCCGCCCCGCGCAGAATCCCCACCACCAGCGGGTTTTTATCGGCATATTCCTGGCTCAGCTGCCGGCCCAGGCGCGCCACCGCCCGCGCAATATCATCGTTGGTAAAGAGGATTGTTTCGATATCATGATGCATAAGGATTATTGTAGCAGATATAGGGTGCGGGGGCGAATTTTTGGAAGATGGGTGCAGTGAGAAATGCGTGGAGGCGCGAACAATGCTACAATACCATCATGACACAACGTACCATTCCACCCCATGCTCGGCTGATTCCGCCCGAGGCACAGTGTGTCTTTGTGGGCGAGATATTTCGCGTCTACCAGTGGCCGCAGCGGCTGTATGATGGCTCGGTGGCGACCTTCGAGATGGTGCGCCGGCCCGATACAGTGTTCGTTATTGCAGTGGATGATGCGGGCAACGTACTGGTGAATGACGAGGAGCAGCCAGGCGGCATTGTGCGGCATGGCCATTTGCCAGCCGGGCGGGTTGACCCCGAGGATGCGACCATCATTGCAGCAGCCCAGCGTGAACTGCGCGAGGAGACAGGCTGGGAGTTTGCCGACTGGCAGCTGCTGGGGGTAGTGCAGCCCGAGCCGAAGATGGAGTGGTTCATCCATCTTGTGTTGGCCCGGCAACCAGTGCGCCACATGCCACCACACTGCGATGCGGGCGAGCGGATAACCACTCGAGCGACTACCTGGCAGGAGCTTGTGCAATCGGCAGTGCTACTGCGGCATTTCCCGTGGCTGCGCGATGTTGCCTCGGTGGAGGAGCTTGCGCCGCGCCATAGGGGCGACCTATAGAGGGAGTAGGGGTATGGGTATAGCATAAGTCAGTATGGAGCGTGCTTGGTTTTATCTCACACAATGAATAATGACTGCCGCATCAGGTTGAGCCACATTGCTAGGCAAGACAATTGCTCTCCTCACCAGATACGGTATAATAGAAAAATTATGAATCGACCTATCAAGCAGATAAAACAGATCAAGCAGCAGGGCAAACTCCTGCGGATTTTTTGGCAGGCACTGGCAGTGGCGACAGTGGGGGTGAGCGTGAAGTTCGTCCTACACCGCCTGGGGTGGGAGCCGATCGAGCAGAGCTCGCTGCACAATAGCGTCATATCCAGCGTGACCTTTGTGATTGGTTTTTTGCTCTCGGCCACGATTGCCGATTACAAAGAGTCAGAGCGGATCCCAGCGGAGTTTGCGGCGTTGCTAGAGGATATGTATGATGATGCTGCGGCGATTCATCAGAGCTATCCGGTGTTTGATCTCGATGGCTTTCGCCGCCAGCTGCACGCTGTGGCTCAAGGGTTTTCGGATGATGTGCGCCACTCGGCCTATGATGCCCGGCAGGACATCCGGGGCTTGACGCCGTATTTTGCCACGATGGAACAGGGTAATGTGCCGCCCAACTTCATCGTCAAACTCAAGCAGCAGCAGACGGTGCTGCTCCGCCACCGCCATCGGGTGGACTACATCCAGCGGATTCGCTTTATTCCCTCGGCGTCTATCTTGGCGCGCTCTATTGTGGTGGCGTTGCTTGGCCTCCTGCTCATTACCAATATCGACCCATTTGTCGCCAGCCTGACGGTGGTGGGGCTGATTAGCTTTGTCTTGGTGTATATGATCATCCTCATCCATGTTATCAGCACACCCTTCCATAAAGCCGGCAAAACCCGCGACGATGTCAGCCTCTTCCTCATTCGCGATGCGGAGGAATACTTGAGCAGCTCAAGTGACGCGGTGAGTAAATAGATCACCACGATAGCGAATCTCTGTGCTTTATCAATAAAACAATAGATAACAGGGGTATTATTACCCATAGAATAGAGATACACGGCTATAGCAGCTCCCTTTTCGCTAGTAGGTGGCTCGCTATTATCGCCCAACATTGCTATAATAAGACTGTACTAACACTAACCATGGAGGATCTCACATGGGACTTACCGATGATATCAAAGCCAAAGCCGATGACGCACAAGCTAAGGTCAAAGCAGCAGCCAGTGACGCAAAAGACAAAGCCGAAGAAGTAGCCGAGAAGGCCAAAGACGCTGCGCAAAACGCCGTCGATACTGTAAAAGACAAGGCAAACGACATCGAGAACAAAGCTCACGAAACCAAGGGCTATGTAAAAGGCAAGATGGATCAATAAATCCTGCGTCTTTTATGGCCACCAGAGCTGCTCCATATATAGGAGCAGCTCTTTTGGTGTGGGTGCACGTTTGCGAGGCGTTGGCTACTAGGATATTCCGCAAGCGAGTGGTATTTCTTACGATGACCTCACATAGATACCCCACACCCCATAGCACATGCATGCAGGGGGTATTAGCTACCGCCATGCCATGCTACACTAAGGAGTATGACGAAACCATTTGTACTACTGCAGTCGCGCCCCGAGGACGAGGCGTCGGATAACGAATATCAGGCATTCCTGCATTTTGGTGGCCTTGCACCAACCGATCTTGAGCGGGTGCGTATCGAGGCAGGGCAGCGCCCCGCGCAGTCGCTTGCTGCCTATAGTGGTGTGCTGATGGGTGGTGGCCCGGCCAACTTTGCCTACACTCCGGCCGAGAAGCCTGCCGAGCAGCGCGAGTTCGAAGCCGTGATGATGCCACTGCTGCGCGAGATTATTACCCATGATGTGCCATTTCTTGGTGCCTGCCTGGGGGTTGGCGCGCTAGTGTCGGCACTGGGTGGTACGCCCAGCTTTGCGTATGGTGAGGCAATTGGTGCTGTGCCGATCACCCTCACGCCAGCAGCTAGAGATGACCCACTCCTGACTGGCTTACCCACTACCTTCGACGGCTTCGTTGGGCACAAAGAAGGGGTGCTCGAGCCACCAGCTGCCTGTACTGTCTTAGCACGCTCGCGCAGGTGCGTGCAGATGCTGCGAGTGGGGCGCAACGTGTATGCCACGCAGTTTCATCCCGAGCTCGACCCGGAGAGCCTTGCTCTGCGTATTGATATCTATCGCCATGCTGGCTACTGTGCTCCGGACGAAGCCGATACTCTCATTGCCAATGCCCGCCAGCAAACCGTCACTGAACCAGTCAAGATTCTGCGCCAGTTTGTGCAGCGCTATCAGCAGTAAAGAGCTCTAGGCTCGGCTTTACTCATCTCCCGCTTGCTTACATCTAGCAGATTGCTAGATGTCGACATTTGCGCTGCATGCATCGATTGCTAAGAGCTGGATGAAAGTTAGCTCATAAGGCTCACTTATTATTTGCCAAATGATATGGTAGGGGAGAGGCTCGCACAGGCAGAAGTGATTTTGATGTAAGAACGTGTATTATTTGTCTACTTCTTGTGTAAAAACATACCCCTTAGCCTACATAGGCAGTAGGCTATAGCACAATCTTTAGGTGATAGTCATAGCAAGATATTAACTGTGTCTTGCTTGGGTATAATTCCATTAAATCAACCTATGAGTCTATATAGGGTATGGCCTATAGGGTATTGGTAAAAACAGAGGTAACATGACTTGCAAATTATCAATATATCATATATGATAAGGAGCATTATGAAATTATTTGAAAAAAGTTCAATACCGAATTACGTACAGATTCATACTGATTCTGTTATTCCACCATCGATCAAGCGCTACGATGGTGCACATACTACACCAGTTAGCCTGGCAACTGACATACGTCTAGAAGGTGAGGGGCCCAAGCAGCGCCTAGTGGTGGATGCCGTCCATACGACGCAGGGCAGTTATATGGATTTTGTCGATCGGCGCATTGTGCCAACATGTGATTTTGCAGCTACTGCGTTGCCCGATATGACAAGTGAGTTGTGTGGCTGGATGGGCGAAAATGATGGAGTGGTGAATGTCCTCGCACTTTTTCGGCCGGTTGACGTCGCAAAGAGAGGTATGGTTAATGAGCGGCACAACCCAGAGGTAGTGCGCGCACGGTGCATTGGTCAGCTCGCTGCTATGGCAATGGCCCAGTACCTGCTCCTTGACAAGCAGGCTAAGGCAGATATGACCTTTGATACGAAGACACTGCAAAAAACTATGAACAAGCATAAAAAGCGTGGTGACGTAGCAATACTCCTGCCATAAGCTCATGCCTCGCAAGGGGTATAGTTACGCTATATTACAAGCCTGTGGAAACATAAGAAGCTCGGTCATTTATACGAGCTTCTTTGCTTTTGGCGGTGGCCGAAGCATTGCTCCTCGCGGTGCTGCGCTTAGCTACTATTGATTGAGAAAATGACCTCCGCATAGATACCCCATCACCCACCAATAGGGTGGGGGCATCCCTATATTGCAGCGTGGCACACTGCCTCAATATTATGCCCGTTTGGGTCGATAAGGAAGGCGCCATAATAGTCTGGATGATAGATCGCCCGCACGCCTGGTGCGCCATTGTTCTGCGCTCCTGCTGCTAGGCCGGCTGCATAGAACGCATCAACTGCTGCCCGCGACGGTGCAGCAAAAGCAAAGTGTAGTGGCGATGATGGCTCGCCTTGCCCGAGCCAAAATATCCCAGTATGCTGCGTCCGGTCTGGATTGCTAAAGCCTACACCATAGGATTCATCAATTGTCTTGGCATAGCCCAGTGGTGCCAATACCGCTTCATAAAAGGCCTCGCTTGCTTCAATGTCTTTAACGATGATGCCGAATGATCGATCATGAGGTACCTCCTTGTTATATACCGATTAGTGTATTGCCTCTTAAGTATACGCCACAAATGATGACAGCAGTGTGTCAGTATTGAATGTTTTTTTGTGTCTTTTTGAATCACCCTGCGTTTCGACACATCAAAGCGACCGGCTAACTCCTGAGTAGTGGCTTTGTTTCGCTCGCAGAGGAGCGATAGAATGGCGAGCAGGCGCTGGAGTTTCATAATAACCTTACCAGATAATTCGTATAGCAATTATATACCACTATTGTAGCAACGTATGGCTCGTTATGACAAAGAAAGATGTTTATAAGAGCAGATTCTAGATAGGTTAGTGGTATATAGACAGTAGGGGTATAGGTATTATTGCAGGATATACAGTCCCGTGTGCTGCGTGGCTGCCTGGTAAGATAGCGGCATCTCGGTATGTAGATACGTGTTGCGAGGCTTATGAGATGGTTGCTTTACATGGAGGGTGCTACCTTGTTTTCACTTCCTATCATCACTCGGGGTGAAATACATAGTGGTTTGGATAGTTATAGAGCAGTGTAAAAGCGAAAAATGACCACCCCACAGTGGTCTAGTGCCAGTGAAAAATCTCCACGACTTTTCCACACCATCCTAGACACTAGATATGGGCACGCTACATATAGCGTAGGTAAAGACAGAGTTCTTGATCATAACAGAGGTAGTGATGGTGCGCAGCATCAACGCAATAGCTGTGTTTAGCAAGTACTCCACGCACCATATGGTATAATTACCTCGATAACCCCATAAACAAGGAGACAAGCAGATGAGTAATTTTCCGGTAGTGCGCGTCGAGCGTGTTGATGTGCGGAATGAGAGTGTGTCGAAAATAGATGTATGGGCACGCATCAAGAATGATTCGGATCGGCAGGTGAAGGTTGTGAGTTGGGAGTATCTGGGGAATATGCGCAACGAGTCGCACACGCTTAACCCGGGCAACACAGTGGATGTGATGCTCTACAGCGGCGCACCCAAGAATTATCCAGACCAAATGTATATTCGCTACGAAGCCGAGCACGATGGTGGTAGGCATTACTTCTTGGCGCGGCACCAGGCGAAGTTTGACGAACGCTATAACAATGACACGAAATGGTATCGGCCATCAGATTGGATGGAGTTCCAGCGCGTGGATCGTGGTAACTAGTATGGTAGTCGCTCCACGCATCTTCTACACCGATGGCAGCGCCAGCCCCAACCCTGGCCCGGGCGGCTATGCCGTCATCGAGCAGGGTAAGCCTGTGGCGTTGGGCAGCGAGCCAGGCGACACGACGAATATCCGCATGGAGGGGATGGCCCTCATCGCAGCCATGCAGTTGGCTGGGGCTGAGGAGTGTGAGATTCATACCGATAGCGAATTTTGGGTCAATGTCCTCACCAAGTGGGCACCTGGCTGGGCAGCCAAGGGCTGGCGCAAGAGCAGCGGGCCGATCAAGAATCTCGAGCTCGTGCAAGAAGCCTATGCGCTTTATACTACTGTGCGGCCGAAGCTTATCTGGGTGCGCGGTCACAACGGCCATGAGCAAAACGAGCTAGCCGACCAATGGGCCAACCGAGCACGAGCCGGGGAGCGGCTAGAGGAAAAATAAGTAGCTAAGAACCGGTCAATAGCGACCGGTTTTTAGCTATGGAAAATCTGGCTGCGAGATAACTTGAGTGCGGTTGTATCTTTCTTATCGCGTTGTGCTGCATCGACAAGGTGGGTATTCCTAGCATAAATATATGCTATACTATTACCAATATCACTAATATCCAGAGTGCGACGAGGGACTGGCCCGATGACTCGTCAGCAACCTGCTCGGGAAGCGAGTAAGGTGCTAATTCCAGCCTGTGCGCAGGGAAGATATGAGACGCGTAAGAAGGCAGCTCCTTTCTCGCCTGGTAGTGCAGGATAAGAGAAGGGAGTTTTTTTATGACAGCAACGACTATGGCATCAGCGCAGTTTCGCACCGCCGAGAGCGTAAGCCCAGGCCACCCCGACAAGCTGTGCGACCAAATGAGCGACGCCATCCTTGATGCCTATCTGGCGCGTGACCCACAGGCACGCGTGGCGGTGGAAGTGTGCGGCGGCCATGGCACGGTGTTTGTGACGGGCGAAGTGACGTCGCAGGCGACGGTGGCAGTGGCACCGATTGTGCAGCGTTTGGCGGGGAATGAGGTAGAGATAATTGAGCACATTGCTCAGCAGAGCCCAGAGATTGCTCGCGGTGTGGATGATGGCGGGGCAGGTGACCAAGGCGTGATGATCGGCTATGCTTGCAACGAAACGCCTGAGCTGCTCCCACTCGAAACAGTGCTGGCGCGGCGATTGAACCAATTTTTGTATCAACGTTGGCCCTACGATGGCAAAACGCAAGTAACACTGCGTGGCGGGCAGATAACGGCAATTGTTGCAAGCTTCCAACACGCACCAAAAGACGAATTAACAGAGGTAGTCAAGGAGTGGCTCCAGCAGCAGACGTATGTGAACACATTTTTTAAGGATAAGCAATATGATGCGCCAGTGCTGCACTGTAACCCAGCAGGGGACTGGCAGATTGGTGGCTTTGCGGCCGATGCTGGCCTGACGGGACGCAAGCTCATCGTTGACAATTATGGGCCACGTGTGCCGATTGGTGGTGGGGCCTTTAGCGGCAAGGACGCCACCAAGGTGGATCGCTCGGCAGCGTATATGGCGCGGCGCATTGCAGTGGATTATCTGCGACAGCACCACGCGCAGGAGGTGCTGGTGCGCCTAGCGTATGCAATCGGCCACGACCAACCCGTCGAGGCGACTGCCATCATCGATGGGGTGGAGCAGTCCATCACAGGCTATGATCTCAGCCCGCATGGCATCATCACCACACTCCAGCTCACCCAGCCCATCTACGAGCCAACCGCTCGCTGGGGGCACTTTGGCGAGGGGTTTGCGTGGGATCGGTAGAGAAAGACAGGAAATTGCAAAACCAATCGTACTTGTTTTTCCATGGTTTAAATGCCCTTTGCTAAAGTAGTAATAATATGTCATTTATCATTGACAAAATCAGAAAGGGAGAGTACTCTATATGACATTAACAAATCGAACAGAGCAAGAGGTAGGGATATATGCGACCAAGTGAACAGCCGTCAATGATAAAGCGATATCGGGGGATTGACAAAAATCCGTTGGACGAAAAAGAGAAAAAATATAGAGCAGAGCTTGCGCATAGACTTACGTTGGCTTTAGATCATCCAGATACAGTAGAAGAATACATGGATCATGATATCGCATGGATGGACCAACTAAGAGTTGTGACGGGCGTACACTTTGATACCGAGATTTTCCCACGAACAGAAATATGCAAATCGGTAACAATTACCCCGTATTGCTACACGCCACATGATTATGTAGCCTATGACTCTAAAGGTATATATAGTTCAGTCGTTGCGCTTCCTACCTATGGAGAATACCAGGGGACAATTGGCAAAGAGCCAGTAGCTGATGGATATATGATGCTTATTAAGGCATCGGTTGTTGCTGATGGAGAGAAAGCCCCAGATCCAACATTTGCAGATTTTGCCTGGGATGACAACTATGCAATGGGTGCGCTGGTGGCAGGCGACAATATACGGTTTGTTGAGCTGACACATAGTGATCCTACTGAAGCTGGACCATCGTATCCTACAGTTGCTGAGATTGACCCATCGAGCAAAGATGCAGAGCAAATCATGATGGAGCTAGAAAAGTTTGTTGTAGCACAAGAGGCTGCTACGAAGCCGAAAAGTCGACTTGCATTGCTTGGTAGGCGTGTTATGCAGATGTTTGGCTTGACCAAATAACTCTCTTTTTGCCTCTCACCCCACAACCTTGTATACTAGAGCCTATGGATCAGACACTTGCACAGGAGATTTTGCGTAGTGGCCAGAGTGCGCTGCTGACAGGGCCAGCGGGTACGGGCAAGACATATGTGTTGGGGCAGTTCATCCGCCAGTGTAAGGCGGATGGCAAGTATGTGTCCGTCACTGCCACGACGGGGCTTGCGGCGACACACCTGGGCGGCAGCACCATCCACGCATGGGCGGGGATTGGCATCCACGATAGCTTGCCGAACAATTTTTTTGATCACCTGTCGAAGACGCGGCGCGATATTATTGCTAAGACAGATGTGCTTATCATCGATGAGATTAGTATGCTACACGACTATCGCCTTGATATGATCGACGAAGTGTGCCGCCGGGTGCGTGAGGTGCCGAATCAGCCTTTTGGTGGGCTGCAGGTAGTGATGAGCGGAGACTTCTTCCAGCTGCCGCCTGTTAATCGCGATGGTGGGCGGCAGGGGAGCTTTGTGGTGCAGTCGCAAGCCTGGCGACAGCTCGACCCAGCTATTCTGTACCTCGACCAGCAATACCGCCAGCAGGAGGGTGACGCTCTGTTAGATATCCTGACTGCCATGCGGGCTGGTGATCTGCGCCGACGCCACGCCGAGCAATTACTGGCCCGCACAGAGGTAGAGCCACCTCACGAGAGCGACCTAACCGAGCTTCATACCGTCAATATCGACGTCGATCGGATCAACCAAGCTCGCCTAACCGAGCTGCCTGGTGATGAAGTGTTGTACCAGCGCAGCAGCACTGGTGGGCAAAATTATGTTGACACGCTCCAGCGGAGCATCCTCGCGCCAGAGGTGCTAGTGCTCAAGCGGGGTGCGCTGGTGATGGCTATCAAGAACGACCAAACGCGGCGCTTTGCCAATGGGAGCATTGGCCTGGTAGCAGACTTCGAGCCAGGCACGGACTATCCCGTGGTGGAGTTTCGTAATGGCCATGTGGTGACAATGCAGCCCGATACTTGGGAGCTGCGCGATGGTACGCGCAAACGGGCCAGCATCTCGCAGCTGCCACTGCGCCTGGCTTGGGCGATTACTGTGCACAAGAGCCAGGGGATGACGCTTGATAGTGCACGCATCGACCTGCGCAAAGCCTTTGTGCCGGGCATGGGCTATGTGGCACT
>CALHVV010000046.1 GCA_938036915.1 uncultured Candidatus Saccharibacteria bacterium | reverse complement strand
GAGTATCAGTATAGCGGGCCCGTAGGTATTTTGCAAACTCTGGGCCAAGCACGGGGTCTTTGAGGCCAAAATCCACAACGGTCTTGAGGTACTCTAGCTTATCGCCAGTGTCATAATATGTACCGTTGGTAATCTCCACGCCAAAGAACGCGTGGTCGTCATCAATCATCCGCTGCATAATAGGCTGGACAGTAAACTCGCCATGCCCATCAAAATGCTCCTTCGCATGCTCAAGATAGCTAAAGAATTCGCCAGGCAAAATATAGCTACTGACACTAGCGAGGTCAGATGGCGCATTAGCCTTGCCTGGCTTTTCAACGATGTTACTCATCTTAATAACACCGTCTGATAGCTGCTGGCCAGCCACAACACCGTAGCGATCAAACTCAGCATCATCGACGATCTTTTTGCACGATAGCACCGCACCATCGAGCTCTTGCGACGCAGCGATCATCTGCTGGAAGCGACTTGGACTGGCAGCAATGAAGTCATCAGCAAAGGTATAGATGACGGGCTCGTCACGGTTGATAAGATGCGCTGCGCAGGCTAGTGGCGTTGCGTTGCCGTATGGACCCTTTTGGCGGATGTAGATGAAGTTTGCCATCTCCGAGAGCTGCTTGACGGTATCAATCAGCGGCTGTTTCTTCGGCCCACCAGCTCGGAGGTTAGCTAGCAGATCCTCATTTGGCACATCAAAGTGGTCTTCAATTGCCCGCTTATTGGCGCTCCCCACGATGATAATGTCGCGAATCCCCGCCTGGACGAGCTCCTCCACCACATATTGGATGATTGGCTTATCGATCAGCGGCATCATCTCCTTAGGCATGGCCTTCGTCTGAGGTAAGAACCGCGTACCAAAGCCCGCGGCGGCGATGATTGCTTTTGTTGGTCGTTTCATTATGTTTCTCCTTGTATATCCTTTAGTTGCTCACTTCAGCCTCTCGCGAATCAGTTTCTGCGCCAGAGCTGGGTTGGCTTTGCCGCGGGAGCGCTTCATGACTTGCCCGACGAGGTAACCAATTGCCTTATCTTTGCCGGCCTTGATATCGGCAATAGATGCCGCACTGGCTGGGTCATTCATCACCTCATCGACAATCGCGCCAATCGCCCCCTCGTCTGATACCTGGAGTAGATTCTTTGCCTCGGCAATTGCCTCAGGCATTGTACCAGTATATTGCTCGTCAAAGAGATCGAGAAAGAGCTCCTTCGCACCAGTCGAGCTCACCTTATTATCCTCCACCAATTGCGAGAGCAGTAAGAGCCGCCGCGGCCCAACGAAGCCAGACTCAACCTTGCTCATATCCATCAGTTCTTCTGGCGTGGAGGCAAACCAGTTGAAGATCCGCTTGACAAGCCGTTGATACACCAGCTCATCGACACCAAGGCTCTGCAAAATCGACGCAGCATTATGCTCGAGCGGGTAGATATCACTCAGCAAAATAGCCAGTGGCTGATGACTGAGCACAGTATTAACCACTGAGTTATCCAGCGCAAGACTCTGCCACTGCGCACGGTATTCACCTGGCATCGTCGGTACGTCCTGCTGGACACGGGCAATCTCTTCGTCGGTCAAGACAATTGGTGGAATGTCTGGGTCGGGCATGTAGCGATAGTCCTGTGCATCTTCTTTGCTACGCTGGCTCGTGGTGATGCCTTTATCGTCACTCCAGCCACGGGTTTCTTGCACGACACGCTCGCCACGCTCGAGCAGATCCGCCTGACGGGCATATTCATACTCCACTGCCTTTTCTACACTGCGAAAGCTATTGAGATTCTTCACTTCAGCACGTGTACCAAGCTGATCTGAACCCTTTGGCGCAATTGAGATATTAACGTCAAAGCGCATATTACCATGGTAGAGATCACCGTGTGTGACGCCAGCATAGGTCATGAGCTTGTGAAGCTCTGCCGCATAGGCACGGGCCTCGGCTGCCGAGTGAATATCAGGCTGTGAGACAATCTCGATCAGTGGTGTACCCGCCCGGTTGAGGTCAACTAGTGAGTAGCCATCGTGGTGTGTTAGCTTACCAGCATCTTCCTCCATATGAGCGTGGTCGATCCGGACGCGCGTGGTACTGCCATCATCGAGTGGCACATCGACATAGCCCGCCAAGATGATTGGCTGATACATCTGGCTCGTCTGGTAGCCTTTCGGTAGATCTGGATAGAAATAATGCTTACGATCGAAGCGCGAAACACGAGCGATGGGCGCGTTGAGTGCCTTGCCAGCCCGAATCGCAAGATCGACAGCGTGGCGATTCAGGACTGGTAGCATGCCAGGCAGGCCGAAATCGATTGGATGGACTTTGCTATTAGGCTCGGCGTCGCGGGCGTCATTGTCTGCTGGACTGAAGAGTTTTGTATCTGTTGCCAACTGTACGTGGCATTCGATACCAATCGTCACTTCATATTTTTGCAAAACATCGTGAGAAACTGCCATAATTATATCGCCCCCAAATCCTTTAACCCCTGTTTATACGCGGCTAATGCCCGCAAGGCAATCTCGCGCGAGAGCCGCACATTAGCCTCGTGTGCCAGCTTGTTGCGCACCTTGTGAGCACCCCATACGTGGTTGCTATTGCTCCATTGTTCGCGGGCCGACTTCATGCGCTCGCCCATCGTGTCGCCAGCAAAGCCACGCTCGCGCAGGGCAAGATCGAGCAACTTATCTGCCTCGAAGATAGCTAGCTGGTATGTGCCAATATTGGATTTATCGAGGCTATTCTCAATAGCAAGCCAGCGTGCTTGGTATTTCTCGACATTGAGCACTTTGCCGCCCTGGCGCGTCAGTGCAACAACAGCAGCCAAGATTGCAGCAATGATAATAATACCCACCAGAAGGATTGTCACACCACCAGACATTAGGCGCTCCTTTCTGTAGCCGCTTGGGATGCTACGGCAAGCAGTGTCGCATCACTCTGAATGGGGCCAATCAACTGCGCACCGATTGGCAAACCCGTCTGGCTCACTCCAGCCGGCACATTCAATGCAGGTAAGCCCGCCAGACTGGCTGGCACTGTCATGATATCCGCGAGATACATCTTAAGCGGGTCGTCGCTGTTTTCGCCAAGACCAAAGGCAGGAGTTGGTGCTGTCGGCAAAAGAAGCATGTCGTATTGCTCAAACAGGGCGTTAAATTCGTTGATGAGCAATGTCCGCGCCTTTTGCGCCTGGAGATAGTACGCATCGAAGTACCCACTACTCAGCACGTAGCTCCCAATCATAATGCGCCGTTTGTTCTCTGGCATAAAGCCTTCGTCGCGGCTCCGGCCATAGAGCTCGGCCAGTGTCTTGACCCCCTCAGCCCGGTAACCATAGCGCACGCCATCGTAGCGTGCCAAGTTACTTGAAATCTCGGCCGGCACAACAATGTAGTAGATAGCAAGGGCATGCTGAAGCATCGGCATACTGACCGTCTCGACCGTATGCCCGCGCGATCGCAGCGTATCGGCATACTGGCTGACCGCCTGACGCACCTCAGCATCAACGCCATCACCCATTGCTTCGCTGATGATACCGATTTTCAGCTGTTGCGGCGTCTCTGTCGCAGGCGCGAAGAAGTCGGGCAGCGTCGTCATATCCTTCGGGTCTTGGCCAGCCATGACGTTCATTACCACAGCAACATCCTCAGCGCTGCGCGCAAAGCAGCCCATCGTATCAGTGCTCGAGGCCATTGCCACGACACCATAGCGGCTCGCTGTGCCGTAGGTTGGCTTGATACCATACACTCCATTAAAACTGGCAGGCTGACGAATCGAGCCTCCGGTATCCGTCCCTAAGGCAAATGGCACAATGTCGAGCGCCGTCACTACGGCCGAACCACCACTACTACCACCAGCGACTTTCGTCTTATCGACAGCGTTGTGTGTAGCGCCAAAGTATGAGTTCTCTGTGCTCCCGCCATGCGCAAAGGCATCGAGGTTACTCTTGCCAATGCAGATCGCCCCAGCTGCTTCAAGCTTATCTACCACTGTTGCTTGGAGAGGTGTATCAAAATTCTCAAGCATCTTGCTGGCTGCCGTACTGGGTGCACCATACGCAAGATAATTATCTTTAACGACAAATGGCACACCAGCCAGCACCCCAACGTCCTCACCTCGCGCCAGCGCCTCATCAATCTTTTGCGCCCGCTGCAGCGCCCGCTCTTCTGTCAGGCTCAGCAGTGCGTGGTATTCCTCGGCATCGCGTGCCCGCTGCAAGGCTGCTTGCACCTGAGCGGTGGCCGATGTTTGGCCTTGTCTGATCTGAGCAACTCTCTCTGTAATATTCATATCACAACACCTTCGGTACTTTTACACAATTATCTGCCTGCTCGGCCGCTAGCCCCAATAGCTGCTCGCGCGATACATCGCCAGCATCTACTGTGTCGGGCCGCCACACATTGGTCAGGCCTGTTACTTGGTAGGTTGGCTCGACACCAGTTGTGTCGAGAGTGGATAGCTGCTCGATGTAGTGCAGGATATCCTCGAGGTTTTGGCGCAGCGCGGCAACGTCGGCTGAACTGCCAAGACTAATCGAACTTAATTGTGCAAGGTGCTGCACATCTTCAGTGGTAATATTACTCATTATGGATATATTGTACCACATTCGGTGCGTGGAATCGCTATATATCAACGAATGAGATGCACCAGAAAAATGTAAGAGTAAGTGCAGAATCAATACCGATACTAGACTACCTCTAACTTATCACCCTTAGCTCGATTACAGCGCCAACAGAGCGCTCGCAAATTTTGCTCGGTCGTGATACCACCTTTCGACACTGGCACAATATGGTCAACTTCGAGCAAGAGGTGCTTCTCATCCTGGCGCGAGACATGGCATTTTTGACATTCGTAGTTGTCTCTGCGCAAGATAAACCGCCTAAGCTTCGGTGTCATGAGCTGACGCTGAAACTGCGCAGATTTGCGATAGGTTATCTGTTGGCTAAGATATTCTGCCAATTTTTGAAGCTTTTTCTCTGTGAGTATGATATCAAATGAGTAGTTATTACGCTTGGCGGGCGAACTATATTTAAATGAATATACGAGAAAATAATTCTTTTCAAACTTAGGTAATGTATTCGACCCAAGCTGCTTCATCGTCATTTTCTTGAAAATATAGGCTCCAACGTACATTTTGGCATCAATAAAGTCCATAATCTCGTTGTATTCGCTCCGCAGTATTTCCTCAGTCTTTTTGATTGTGTCGTATTTCTGGAGGATTTGCTCAAGTACTTGCACTGTCTCTTCGTTTATTGTGCGCCGTGCAAAAAAATATTTGACGATATAGCGGTATGGGTCAAGCTGCGCATTTTTATACACCGTGAGTGTGCTATTTTTCACATGCGCATGCGAAAGCCGATACTGCTGCTGACGAATAAACTGCTTGGTTTCGGGCAAAAAGGCATTGAAGTCGTTGTATTCTTGTATTTGCTTGGCAAGCCTCTGCTTGACACTCTGAAACTCTGCCGTTTTGTAATAACCACGCGTCCTCCAAAACACGATGCAATAACAAACGATAAGGAATATCACTGGCAGGCAGAGCAGTATAACGTTGCAGATAGCAAGTCCAATAAGAATCGACCACCGGATGAACTTCGGTCGACGATCGATCGTTGCCAAGAAATATATCACATGCTCTGGCAGGGTGTGAGTATCACGTATAGGCATACTACATCATATTATACACTCTGTGCGTGTGCCGATCGTGGGTTTACTAAGCTACTGCTCTACAACTTACTCTTCACCTCAGCGATCAGATCTCGCAATTCGGCTGCTCGCTCAAACTCAAGATTAGCGCTAGCGAGATTCATTTGGCCAGTTAGGTCTTTGATGAGGCTCTTGTATTCATCCTTGGGGATTTTGCGCAGGTCAAGCTTGGGCACGTCATCCTCTTTTTGCGGGATGATGGAGCGCAGACCTTCGTCGATCGCTTTATTAATGCCACGCGGCGTAATACCATGCTCGCGATTGTATGCCTGCTGAATTTCGCGTCGGCGTTTGGTTTCGTCAATCGCTCGGCGCATACTATCGGTGATACTATCACCATACATAATGACCCTGCCCTCAACGTGGCGAGCTGCCCGACCAATTATCTGGATGAGGCTACGCTCGCTACGGAGGAAG
>CALHVV010000045.1 GCA_938036915.1 uncultured Candidatus Saccharibacteria bacterium | reverse complement strand
CCAAATCTTCCAGTTTAGCCCGTGTCAGGCTCAGCTCAAAGTGCTTTGGCCCATCAGCATCAGCGGTGATAAATGGAATATTGACATCATACTCAGTAACAGTCGAGAGCTCTTTCTTTGCCTTCTCAGCTTCGTCCTTGAGGCGCTGCATAGCGGCGTTGTCTTTGCGCAGATCAATACCTTCTTTGGCCTTGAAGTCGTCGAGGAAGTAATTAACGATGGCGTTGTCGAAGTCCTCACCACCAAGGTGAGTATCACCATTGGTCGACTTCACTTGGAAGAAGTCATCAGCGATCTCCAGCACCGACACGTCGAAGGTACCACCACCAAGGTCAAAGACAACGATACTCTCTTCTTTACCCTTATCGAGACCATAGGCGAGAGCAGCCGCCGTTGGCTCATTGATGATACGCTCGACTTCTAGGCCAGCAATCTTACCAGCATCCTTGGTAGCTTGGCGCTGCGAATCATCGAAGTACGCTGGCACGGTAATAACCGCTTTCGTCACCTTTTCGCCCAAGAAGGCCTCGGCATCAGCCTTGATCTTGCTCAGAATCATGGCACTTACTTCTTCTGGTGTATATTCTTTATCGCCCAGCTTGACGGCAACGGCATTGCCCTTTTTGACGATCTCGTATGGCATGATATCGAGATCTTTCTGGACTTCTTTGTCGGTGAATTTGCGGCCAATCAAGCGCTTCACGCCATAGATTGTATTCTTCGGGTTGGTCACACGCTGGCGCTGGGCCACCTGCCCCACAAGGCGCTCACCTTTTTTGTTGATTGCTACCACTGATGGTGTGGTGCGGTTGCCCTCAGCATTAGTGATAACTTCTGGCTTGCCCGCGATTAAGTACGCAAAGGCACTGTTGGTTGTACCGAGGTCGATACCGATAGTTTTACCCATATAGTTTCCTCCTAGTGCGCCTGCCCTGCCGGCAGCGACGCAACGTTGTTAATTTATTGTTTCGGTTATTAACATCTTGTTTATTCTAGCACTCTTTGGAGGCGAGTGCCAATAGGTTTAGTATAGCGAGCTAGCACTCGGCTGTCAAGAGTGCTAATAGATTTTGCTCACCACTGATAGATCTCATCACTCGCAGTAATTGCCGCCGCGAGCGTCTCAGCCCGCCGGAGACGCCAGTACGCCATTACTGCATAGATAAGAACCGCTACACCACCAGTCAGCACCGCGTAGCCCACGCCGCGCACAACTCGCGTGTCGCTCCCCTGGATAAATATCACATAGAGCGAAACTGCACCCACCAGTGGTGCTGCCGCTGCTGCAACCACCGCCCAACGTGCCCGCACTACACGCTTACTAGCAAATGTCCGGGTATGCTGGCGCCGCGCCCAGCCTGCAGCAAGTGCCGCCACGAGCCCAGCACTAATCACCATAAGTAAGTACAGGCGATTCGTCGCTTGGTTGGCATCGTCTACTGTTGTATTAAGCACACCAACGGCTGAATCATACTGACTCACCGCTGTTTCTACATCTGTCAAATAGACTGCTGCAGCCTGCGTATCTTTGCTCGCGAAGGCATGCGGAGCACGCCCAAGAAGCGTCTTAACGGCTGAGGCTTTTTCCTTCACAGCTGCCGCATGACGGCTATACTCATCGCCAAGCTGCGTCGAAAATGAGTGCCCTGCTACTACCGCAAAGGCTGCTGCAGCCTGCTTGGCTCGTTCATCAATAGAGTCTTTCTTGGGCTGAGTGACATAAAGCTCACGTGTAAAGGCTTGATAAGCTGTACTCGCTCGCTTGACCACTGTAATATCGGCTTGGTTGGCCAGTGGCGTTGCATGAGCCTGAGCACTGCCAACACCAAGTGTTGCTAATATGATGAGTGTTCCTGCAAGCAGCCAACGCCTCATCCCACTCACTCCTACGGCTGCCGGCTGACCCGCACCATAGCATGGCGCAGGACGTGGCCATCAAGCTTATAGCCGCGCTGCAACTCTTCACTAATAATTTCTTTGTCGCCACCTTCATCATCCATCGAGACGGCTTCGTGGAGGTCTGGATCAAACTCCGTCGCGCCAAGCTCAACCACGATCGGCTCAAGCTTGAACTCTGCCATCAAGCCATCGAGCTTCTTCGACATCGCCACCACCCCACTTGCCCAAGTATCATTCTGAAGTTTCTTGGGGACGTTGGCAGTGGCGCGCTCGATCGTATCAATCACGGGTAGGAGCTTGCGAATTGCCTGCTGAGTGCCCGCTGCCTTAGCCTGGGCCTTCTCTGCATCAACGCGTTTGCGATAATTCTCAAAGTCTGCCCGAGTGCGCTGCAAATCCTGCGTGAGCTCACCAATCTGCTGCTCAAGCTCTGTTGTATTTGGCGCTTTCTTGTGTTTTGTCATCGATATCATTCCTCCTGCCTAGTGGTGTTGCCTGTGGTACTGAGCAGGTTGCTCAGTCGTCATGATCCTTCATAGTATAGCACGGCTGCGGCGCAAATAACAGTGGTCGTGCTATCATAGTATCTCCTCCAGCATCACCCCAGTGCGCTTGACGAGCTCGATGGTACGGCGGTAGTGCTGGCGCATGGGACCAATTACACCAATGTAGCTGCGGTCGCTATAGGGCGAGCGAAATTTACTAATAATGAGTGTCGCATCACTGCTCTTGCCGATGGGGTTCTCACTGCCGATGAAGACATTGAGTGGCTCGTTGGGCCGAGCTTCGCGCAGCCACGGCTCAATATTGTCAATCAAATGTGCGACCGATTGGACGTGCTTGCCCTCGAGAAATTCTGGCTGGCTAAAGAGCCGACTAATGCCATTCATATAGAGCTCGCTGCCAATGGTAGCAAAGCCCAGGTTGCCCGTGAGCTCGACGAGGCTATCCACCGCACTGCGAATGGCTCGGTCGGCTGCATCGAGATGTGAGTTGACGTGCGCTTCGATAGCCTTGGTGCTGCGATCGATTCCACTGGGGAGCTCGCTCATCTGGGCGTTGGTGATGCCATTGACATAGAAGCGGTAGCCCTTACTGGTGGGGATACGCCCAGCACTAGTGTGCGGCGCCTTGACGAAGCCCATCTCTTCGAGCTTAGCCATCTCGCTACGGATAGTTGCACTAGACACCCCAAATAGCTTCGCCAGCGTTACACTCCCCACAGGGGCAGCGATCTCGGCGTATTGCTCGATGATGGCAGAAAGAATCGCTTGTTGCCGTTCGGTCATAGTCGCATTATAGCGCAGAATTGGCACTCTCGTCAATAGAGTGCTAATGAGCTAGTGGAAGTGAAAAGGGTTGCTGTAGCTTCTGGATATTGCGCAGCTCTTGCTACATTACGGCGTTGAGTTGGTGAGGGATAGCACATTGGTGATCGCACACGGTCGTTTGCAGGCACAGCAATGAGCGGATATACATCGCGCTCTTGCCATTGTCCGTGCGGATATTCGCGTGGTGGTGAGAGTATACCACGGCGAGTCACACGACAGGCACGCAGCGTATCCAGTGTTGCTGCAAGTATACATATATTTCCCAGTGCCTCTTGCACTCTCGGGAGGTCGGCAATTTCGTGTGCTAGCTCCAGCCCATCACGAGCAAGCGCATAGCCATACCCTCGCTCTTGGGTAGAGCTATACCACTCTTGGATCGACCGTGGTGATCCAGCTTGCCGGCGGCGTATCACAGCGAGCCTTCCTCTGTATCTTGGTTATCGGGGTCGCGCCGCTCAACTGTTGCACCGTCGGTCATCTCGCAATGCAGGAGTGATGGTGACATACATGCAGTGGCTGTTACCTCTGTCACTCTGCTATTTCTTTTCACTATTTTACCTATCAAGACTGGCGCTCCTTACACTGAGCAATGAGCTGGCTCAGTTTATCTCTTGCCTGCTGATTCTCCCGCTTGAGCCGATCCATAGCACATACAATAGCCTTGCCTAGCTCAGGGTCGCCATCTGCAATATCAAAGCAATTTTTCCAGAGATCACTATACGTCCAGGCTGTCATCGCTATTCTGCGGCGCAGCTCGGCTGCTCGCGGGCAGCCATAGCACTGCTTGGGGATATAAGAAGCCGCAGATATATCTGGCTCATCTAGTCCTTCCACAATGCCATAAAATTCTCGTTCTTTATCTGATGCCATCAGTATTTTGTATATTCCTCTGTAGTTATTACTGGCAAAATAGGCTGCTATTGCTCGGAGGTGTCTGATTCGGACAGATTCTGATTACCTCTGCTAGTACGATCGACTGCTGTCACTTCGTAGTTTTCTCCATCAGGTATAGTAGGTGAGCCACATACCTTTACAACTATAGTTTTATCTTCACTTGTACATTCTACAGGCCCAGGGCAATCATCATTTTCTTGCACCGACTGCCGCGAGCAAAGTATATCAAGTATATCGCTATAATAATTGTATTTTGCCGCTAACTCCTTTTGCATTTCACTTCGAATTTTTTCCGTCTGCTCCGAGTTTTTAAGAACATCATCTATCTCATCCTTAGCTTTTCCATGCGCCTGTAAGTATTCAGTTATGTCTTCCTGATTTGCCCGAAACCCCGTGTTAGCGAGCGCCTTGCGAGCTGTTTCTAGAAGCTCGATTGCATCTCTTATCTCTTGGTACTGCGGACAGTCCCAACACTGTCTGGGAATTACATCATTATAATCTGGGTCAGTACCAATTTGTCTGGCAATATCATCAAACTGCTCTGTCACAATATCAGGTAGTGTAACTATTTTTTGCCTTTTTGTCAATCTGAGTAAATTTGAGCTGTTAAAGCTTTGGCAGTTCTCGCACCTCTCGTTGTCATCACCCCTCTCCCGGAGCATTAATAAGGATGAATATTATTTGCGATTATTCAAACTCTAGTTCTGAGGCCAGAATTAATTATTATAATCGATGGAAGCTCTATCAGAAGATGGAGTAATCTATCTCCACTCACCCGCATCAGAGTAGAAACAGCGCAATAGCACCGAACATAACCTACAAATCTGCGCCACTACTTCCCACTGCGTGCTCGGGTAAAGCGCCGGGCGGCATCGGTGGAGAACATGAGCACGATGACGATGTTGACGCCAATGAAGAGCAGTGTGCCAGCAGCCGACCATGTCACCCTGCCGATCGTCAGCCCAAATGAACTAATTACCGCTGCAAGGCTGGCAATGCTCATCAGCAAAATCCGCGAGCGGTCGCTGCCGCGGAAGGTCAGCCCCGCAAGAAAAATCACGATGCCAATCCACGTCGTCGATACAATGGCTGAGATAGTCGCTACGATATGCGTCGCACTCTCAATACTCTGCAGCGGCAGGCCACTGCCGTGAAAAATCCGCACCACCTCCATGCGCAAGTGGCTAAAGTTGAGAATCTCGAAGAAGGTGCTCATCGTGGCCACAGCAATCGCCAGGCCAATCATAATAATCCCAAGGGCGATCTGTGGTGGGCGGCGGCTCAAAAATTGCGACATGAGGGTGGCGTGCTCATCGGGCATAGTCTCGTGCGCCGTTGCATCGAGAATCAGATCGGAAGGCATGTCCTCGTCTTCGCTTGCCTTGGCACGGACACGGCCAAGCTCGATAACGGGCAGGTCGCCATCGGTAATAATGTTGTCTCCACCCCCGTTGCGCGAGTGGTAGCCCGTTGAGAAATCCTCCAGCACCGTCAGCTCAATCGAACGAAGCGCGCGCGTGACTGTCTTGACGACATAGTCACGCTCGATGTCGGTATTTTCGTCGATCTTGTGCGTCACTTGCAACGTAAAAATTGATAGCCCCACACTCTTATCGTACGTACCAGCCGCCAGCCAGTCCACCTGATGCCCACCGGGCAACAACCACCCCTGGGGGCAGCGCCAGAAGCGTACGTGATGGCGCTTGCCCGGGTTGCCATCAATCTCCTGCTGGTAGGCAAAGTCCTGCTGCCGGCCAAATAGCACTAGAGGTGAGACTGGTGCATTAGGATAGCTGCGGCGGGTTAGTGTGGCAAGGATAATCCGCCACGACGAGCGCACCGTCACATCATCGGCCAGCGTCCAGCCAGCGGCGGTCATGGCACGGTGGAGCTGAGCTTCGCTGCCGCGAAAGGCGAGATTGACTGGATCGCCAAGGAGACCATCTGGGGTGCGCGTCCGGCCAATGAAATAATTGGGCACATAAATACTACTCAAGATGCGGTGCAAGCGTGGCAACGCAAAATACGCCGTAATCACCCACACCACAGCAAAGAACCCCACCAACCACCAGCCACCAGTGTGCCAGCCCTCGCGCCACACCAGCCACACAAACCAAAATGACGCCACCCCCGCAAAAATAAAGAATCCTTGATCGACCAACGCCGTGGGCGACCACACTGGCCGGCGCAGCGCCAGGGATGAGCGCTGCTTGTGCTCGGCATCACCTGGCTCAGCGGCAGTGCGCATGGCTGGCTTGCTCATACATGCTCCGGGTGCTCGCGCAAGAGGCTATCGAGCAAGTCTCGCGCCGCCAAGCGAGCTTCGTCATCCTTGCGGTTATACACATCTGGCTTGGAGGCAATCGCCCGCACAATGCGCGCCGTCTCGTCGATATCATCGTTGATGACGAAGTGGTAGTATGGGACTTCGAGTGCGTGAGTGATCTCGCGAATTGCACTGGTGTAGCGCTTGGGCCACTCACGATCAAACTCCGCCTGCGAGGTATAGCGCACACTGAGGCGGCGGCGCCACTCTTGAAAGTTCGGTGGCAAGAGGAATATCGCAACAACACCTGGGGAAAGCTTTTTATACTCATCAACACCCTGCACATCAATATCCGTCACCGCAATCTTACCTGCATCGCGAATATCCTGAATCTGCCTGACCCCTGTACCATAGAGCGTTCCATGGACAAACTTCGCCTCTACAAAGGCACGGCTCTGCAACAGCTCTGCGGCAGTTGCTTCATCGATATAATGGTAGTCGACTCCCTTTTGCTCCCACACACCTTTGTTTTGGCGAGGCTGACGGGTGGTGTACGAGACGATATCGGCAAACTCGGTACTCGTGAGCAACCGCTGCTTGGTCGTATCCTTGCCCGCCCCAGAGATGCCAACAAGCAGCACAATCCTTGTGTCACACACAAGCTGGCGCACTGCCTCGGTTGGCTGATACTGTTCGATAAGTGATTGAAGATTCGTCATAGTCATATAATATTTATGATAGCACATCATAAAGAGTGGTTTCTCACCCGTGGCATAAGAAGCTAGCTATTATTCTTGATATTGTTTAGATCTATCTGAAAGTAGTCTTCCAGAAACTCTTGGGAGTACTGATCGATATCTGTCATATGTCCTCCGATACGCACACAATCAGGCATCCCCATATAATCTGGCTTCGTTACAGCGTGATATTGCCTGTGCGCAATAATCAATGCTGGTTGGAGCTGTTGCTCAGGTCGAAACTCATGATGAATCATTGCTGCAATCTCCTCTTCTCTACCGCGCGTTTGGTATGTCCACCGGCCACGGGCAATTGACTGTGCCGTGCGTCGTGCGTCCGCATAGTGACGAGTAAAATGCACTGGCACGCCATCAAGAGTAAGCGTATCGTTGCCATTGCTCAGTTCTAGCGCAAGCCGCGCTAAGCTCACTGCTCGCCAATACCGATAATCGCTCTCTCTCTCTGCAGGTGGCACATTGTCATACACTGGTGCTCTGTCTATATCGGCCACCAATCGATCATAACGTATCTGCACTCGTAACACCACAACACCACTCCTGTTAGTTGTTAGTCTCGCTTGAGCATTACCGTAAAGGCTTCGCTAGGGATATCGACCTTACCAAAGCGTTTCATGCGCTTCTTGCCACGGGCTTGCTTGGCAAGGAGTTTCTTCTTGCGGCTTACATCGCCGCCGTAGAGATAGCCAGTGACATCTTTGCGGTAGGCACCAATATTTTCGCGGGCAATAAACTTCCCACCAATCGCCGCCTGCAGTGCCACCTCAAAGCTCTGGCGCGGCACGACATCCTTGAGCTTCTTCACCACCTCGCGCCCCAGCCGCTGCGACTCCGAGCGGTGACACATGACGCTGAGCGCATCAACCATCTCACCTGCCACGTAGAAATCCACGCGCACCAAATCCTCCGCTTGGTAGCCCCGCAGTTCATAATTAAACGAACCGTAGCCACTAGTGACCGACTTGAGTTGGTCATAAAAATCCGTCAAGAGATTGGCCAGTGGTGCCGCAAAGGAGATGAGGGCACGCTCGTCGATGTAGCTGAGGTTCTTTTGCCGACCGCGCTTGCTAACGATGAGCTGGATTACTGCGCCGATGTAATCTTGGGGTACAACGATCTCACCATCAATCCACGGCTCGCGAATTTCCTTGATCTGG
>CALHVV010000044.1 GCA_938036915.1 uncultured Candidatus Saccharibacteria bacterium | reverse complement strand
ATTCCATGCTCTTGCCACTGGCGCGCTGGATGTTCATCAGGTCAAAATCAGTCCGATAGGCGATGCCCATCAGCTCTTCGCGGCCAATCGGATAATCGTACTCAATATCGATTGTCTTTTTGCTGTAGTGCGCCCGATCCTCCGCCGGCACGTCCAGCTCGTGGATGTGTTCTGGTTTCAAGCCCAATTCTGCCAAGAACGCATGCGTGCTCGCGAGCAGCTCATCAAACGCTTCTTGCCAATGCTCAGGATTTACGAAATATTCAATCTCCATCTGCTCAAACTCGCGGCTGCGGAAGACGAAGTCGCGCGGTGCAATTTCATTACGAAACGCCTTGCCCTGCTGAGCAATACCAAACGGCAAATTTGGATAAAAGCTATCGACGATGTTTTTGAAATTAGTGAAGATACCTTGAGCGGTTTCCGGGCGGAGATACGTTTTTGCCCCCTTATCAAAATACATTAGCCCATTAATCTGATCTGTCTTCGTCAGAGGTGTATCCTGCATAGTTTGTTCGCCATTTTTATCAAATGACCTAAACTCAGCTGTTATATAGCCTCCATTATCTATGGTTTCGGCCATACCCCACTTTGCGCCAACAATAGTGCTAAACATCATATTAAATTGGAAAGGATTTCCCCATTTTTTTTCCGAACCACAATTTGGACATTTTAGCTCAGTTAAATCGTTTACATAAAACTGTGCAAAGTTTCCAGTGTATTTTCTTGCCTCTTTAAGGAGGGCGCGCAAACGATCATTGATTGTTATGTCAGTCTTTACTTCATTTACAAGACCATAGAATAGGTCCTTAATGTATTCAAAGTTGTACGAGCTATTTCTATAATAATCCGTAAATGCGCTCTTTAGCTCATCTATCTTTTCCATATTTTGTTCATCATCAGCTTTGACGATCTCATCACAGTAATTAATAGCTTGAGCATAGTGTTCAGTATCGATAAGCTTATCAAAACGAAAACGCATCCTACAATGAGAACATTCAATTAGCGGATCAGAAAACGTATCGACATGCCCACTCGCCTTCCATACCTTCTGATTCATCAAAATCGCCGCATCCACCCCGTACATATCGTCGCGCTCGTCAACAAACCGGCGCCACCACAAGTTCATGATATTACGCTTCAGCTGCACGCCCAGCGGGCCATAATCCCACGTGCCACTCAGGCCACCATACACATCCGACCCCTGATAAATAAAGCCGCGGCGCTTGCACAGGCTGATAATTGCTTCCATTGTTACGTTGCTTGTTGCGCTACTCACACGCGTCCTTTCTCCGCGTTGGCAACGCGGCAGCTTCATGATTGGTTCTTTGGTATTATTATAGCATTTTCCTGAAGTGGGGTGTGTCTTATGGCCAAGCACGACATTGATGCCTCCATCTCAATAATCTCACGCTCTGCCCCACAGCAATTCACCGAACAAGAAAATATATGGAGGCCAGCCACCAAGCAAACGGAAGAGCTCTGCTGTATGTTCTGGCCGGAACATTTTCGGTGCGGTGAGTTGTTGGGGGATGACAGAGGATCTTGCAATTCAAGCTCTAGCATTACACCCCAGCATGCTGCCGTGCCACCAGCCAGCATTCGGGCAGAATGGTCAGCACGCCACTGACCTGTGCTACTACTGTGGGTGGGCGCGTGGCGAGTAGGCGGAGCAGCTTGATATGCGCTGCGGTGATGTCGCCTTGGTCGCTGAGGCGCAAGCCACGTTCCGACCCGTCATACATATACCGCCGCTCGGGCTGGAGGGGTTGGCCCACGACGTCGCGCAGCAGGTTAAGCTCGTAGCCCTGCAGCGCCGCATAGTGGATAGCTAGCCAGGCTTGAGTGAGCATGACGGGTACGCTAGGCTGATTGAGCCCCTCATATACCAAGCGCAGTACCTCATACCATGCTGGCTCGTCCAGCATGCGGCTAGCTTGTGTCACCAGTTGGATGGCGGCATAGCCAGCTTGTAGACGATCATAATCAGCCACGATGGTTTGATAATACTTCGTCAGGCGGGCCTGTGTTAGCACGCCCAGCTCACTGCGCCCCTGGCGGATGACGACATCGCTGATCGCAAAGAGCTCAACTGCCCCAGCTAGCCGACTCTTTTCGCGCCGGACACCCTTGGCAATTACCGCCCGCTGCCCCTCTGGCGTGAGCAATTGCAGCACGCGGTCGGCCTCGCCATAGTTGGTGCGGCGCAGGACGATTGCTGTGGTGCGCTGCATACTCATGCCGCTACCTCGCTTGGGATGTACCTGTGTAGTACGTTCGTCACATCGCTCGGGTGCATCGTTGTTTTGTCCAGCAAGGCCACCACACCGTAGGGCGCAAGATCGGCTAGCGTCATGTCGCTCGCATTATTACTACAGATGATGATAGGGATGCGCGCTGTATCGCTATACGATTGCAGCTCATGAAGCAGCACCAAGCCATTACCCCCGGGCATGAACATATCGAGGATGATCACTGCTGGGAGCGCCTCGTCGAGCGCTGCCATGCCAGCCAGCACATCGGCCGCATAGATGGGCGCCGCACCAGCCCGCCGCACCGCCGCAAGCTGCAGCTCAGCAAACCATTGGTCATCGTCGATGACCAACACCCGCGGTGGCGATTGCGTCATAATAACCTCTGTTGATACACCGCCTGGAGATCGATGTAGAAGGTCGCACCATCGCGGTGCCGCACTGCCCCAATTTGCGCCTCCATCGCGCTGGCAAATTGCCCTGCAATGTAGAGCCCCAGGCCACTGCTGCCTGGCCGGCTGTGCAATGGCTGTGCGCTGACGCCAAGGCGTTGCTCCAATTGCTGCCAGAGCGATGGCGCAATAGCTGGGCCATAGTCGCGCACCGCCAGGCGAATCACCCGGCCACCAGCCCGCTGGGAGAGTCGCACTACCACGGGTGCATCGCCTTCGCCACTGTAGTGGAGTGCATTGTCGGCGAAGTTGCACAGGACGCGCCGCAAGAGATCGCGGTTGCCGAGACCCACCACTGCCCGCCGCGGCACGCGCACCGCTAGGCGACGCCCCTTGGCGGCGTAGAGTGGCTGGAGCTCGGCCACGACGTCGCGCGCCACCAAAGCCAGGTTGAGCGGCTCGGTGCCAAATAATTCTTCGTGCAGACGGGTGGATTGCGTCAAGTCGGTGGTGAGGCGCAAGGCCCGCTCGCTGGTCAGCGCCATCCGCCGGGCTAGCTCGGCCACCTCGACGGGCGACAGCCCACCAGCCTCCAAGCTCAGCGCCAATTGCCGTAGCAGCGCCAGTGGCGACTTGAGGTCGTGTGCTGCCGCAACAAAGAGCGACGCCTCCCCCCAGGAAGCGCCGCTCATCATAATCGCATTCCCCTCCGTGCTCATACCAGCTGCATTGTAGCACAGATCGTCGCAATGTTCTATATTTATTCGTTAAATTTAATGGTTTTTATCAGGGCTTCGTAGTCGTTATTAAATACGTCGGCATCTGTCCGCACCGTGAGCGTCCGGTCGCGCATCTTGATCACTACTGCGGTGCCGCGAATGTCTTTGCTAAAGTTCCCCTCCAGGCGCGTGCCTGTCAGGCCTTTATCGTTGCTCCAGGCACTCGACTTCAGCTCACCTTTTTTGATCTGGCTGTCGTAGTCGGCCACTGCTTTGTCATAGATCTTCTGCTCGATGCTAATCCGAATGGCAATCTTCTGCGTGTCTGTCACTGGTGGCACGACACGGGGGTTGAGGTACGCCTCATATGTCTTTCCACCACCCTCACTCACATCAGTGGCTTGGTAGGCACTCCATGTCTTGGGATAATCAAAAGTTAGGCGGCCATAGTCATCTGGCCCAACGAATTGCAGCATCGGCTGCTTTTCGCGCTCGGCAAATTTCTTCTCGTCTTCGTCTGCTTGCGTCTTCTTGGCCTCAGCTTGCGCTGCGGTAATCTTGCTATCGAGGTTGCTCTTGGCCTCAGTATAGTTGGTGTAGGCCCAGGCCGAAAACCCACCAAAGAGCACCACCAGCAGTGCTAGTCCGATAATGGCAAAGGTGCTGCCACTAAGAAAACTTCGTCGTTTGTAAGATTGCTTCGTCATATCCCTATTATACTTATGCCTGGGGCGATAGACAAGAGCGGGACGCTATTTGTGCTGTTCTGCTCGCACTTGATATAGCTTATGCGCACCCTGCTCGCGCACTGGTGCCCAGCCAGGCACGGCAAAGGCGTAGGAGATGAACCACAGGTCTGTGCCCAGGCGGGTGGCTTGCTGCTGCACATGGGCAGCCATCCGAGCGATGTCGCGCGAGTCGCCAAAGGTGTAGACCACTGTGGTGCCAGCTGGAAAGTTCGTACGGTAGAGGTTACCACACACCACCATAGCCTTGGCATCGCCACGCAAACGCCAGCGCGAGAGCAGCACCAGGAGCGGGTTAAGCTCCACGCCAAAGGCCCGTGCGCCCTGCTGGCGGGCAATCTTTAAGACGACGCCATCGCCCGAGCCCATGTCCACCAAGCAATCCTCCGGCCCGAGGCTATAGAGCTTGGTCAGCGCCTGCTGCACATCGCGGCGGTGCGATGGCACATAGGGCGCCCCCGTCAGCGCCGTCACGCAAAATAGCAGGATGATGACGAGGAGTGCCCACCACATCATCAGGCAGCTGCGTCCTCTGTGATGATGGTTACTTTGTTTTTAATCTCTGTCAAACGCTGGTCGATCTGCTCGGCGACGCGTGCGGCCTGCTGGTAGCGCTCTACCGCCGCCTCGAGCTCAAACTCATCACTGTCAAACCACGCCAAGATCTCCTCCAGCTGCTCCATTTGTTCACGCAGTGAACGGTTATCTGCGTTGCTCTGCTGGTCGGGTTGCTGCGATGTTGATGAGTCAACCGACGGGTTGCTCGTTTGGCTATAATCCGGCGTGATCCCCTCTGCTGCGAGGGCCATCGCCAGCTGGTCATCATCACTGAGGGTGGTGCGCTTGGCCCGGGTGGCTGATGACGTGCGCCGAGTACTGGCATTGGGAGTGGTGGCTGTTTTAGCTAATTTTGGTGGTTGTTTTGCGTTCGACATGGGTTACCTCCGCTGTTATCATATCGCTATATCGCTCGATGGTGATTGTCTGGCCGATGGTGGCCTGGCCGCGCACCAGGGCGTAGCCACGCGCTAGGGTTGCTGCAGGGTTATACAGCCGGAGCCGAGCCTGCAGTGCTGTGCATTGCTGCTCGAGTACCTGCTGCCGCCTGGCTAGCTTCACTCGAGCCTCGGCCAGCTGATGCTGGACCGCTAGCTGCTCATCATCTGCTGTGGTAATAATCGTTCGCTTCATTGCCTGCAACTGTTCGGTTAGCCGCGCTTGCACTGCTGCGGCATCGGGCGTGATGAGCTGAGCAGCGTTAGTTGGTGTCACAGCCCGGACGTCGGCGGCGAGGTCGGCCAATGTCTCATCCGTGTCGTGTCCCACCCCAACCACTGTTGGCACGCGGCTTGCAGCGATTGCTCGCACCAGCGCTTCGTCGTTAAAGACTTGCAAATCATCGGCGCTGCCACCACCACGCACAATCGCCAGCACCTGTGGCACCGCTGCCTGGCGGTTGCAACGCTCAATGGCGCGGATGATCCGGTCGGCCGCGCCAGCACCCTGGACTGGCACTGCGTAGACATCGACCTGCATGCCGCCCCAGCGCTGGCCAATGATGGTCATAAAGTCGGCATAGCCTGCTGCCTGGGGGCTGCTCACCACAGCAATGTACTCGGGCCACTCGGGTACTGGCCGCTTGCGCTCTGGAGCAAAGAGCCCCTCTGCACTCAGGCGCTGGCGCAGCAGCTCGAAGTTTTTCTTAATGCTCCCCTGTCCGACTGGTCGCACCCGCTGCACGGTCAGGCTAAATTTGCCGCGCGCCGTGAGTTTCGGCACGGCTTGCACTGCTACCTGCATGCCATCCTCGAGCGCCACCCGGAGCTGCCACACCATCATAAAGCAGCTCACGCTGCCTGTCTCGTCCTTGAGGTCAAAAAAGACAAACTTCCCCTGGCGCACTGCCATACTAGCCACTTCGCCCTCGACCGTCAGTACCGGAAACGCCCCCTCCAGCACCTGGCTCGCACAGGCGAGGAAGTCGCTAACGCTCAGTGGTGGGAGGTTTGTCGCGTCCATAGCGCATGATGGTTAGTTGATAAAATGCATAGCCAAACACCAGTGTGGTCACGATGGCAATCACGCGGTAGAGCATCGTCCCAGCAATGGCTTGGCCTTGGCTTACGCCTGAAAGCGCCAAAATCCCCACCATGACCGCCTCATACGCACCAGCTCCACCGGGGGTAGCAACCACCACTGCCATGGTCGTGGCCACGCCGTAGGCGATGAGAATTGATGCAGGGTTAACCGATACCCCCAGCGATTGGAAGGTCATCCAGAAGGGCAAGATCTCCATAATCGTAAAGACAATACTCCAGACAAAAGGCTGCCACAGCAGCTTCTTGTCCCGCCGCAGCTCGAGGAAGTCGGTATGGAGGTCGTCGCAGTAGCGCCGCACCGCAGCTTCGTCCATCACTGGCTTTGTGCGCCGCAGGATGCGCCGCGCGAAGCCGTTGATCGTCAGCGTAATCTGATGCGCCGCCTTGTGGAGCCGCTGCTGGCTCGTCAGCAAATATACTCCCAGTAGCGTGATCATCGTCAAGCAAAACACCAGTCCCCCACTCATCAGGATAATCCAGCGGTTCACGCCGCTATCGATCGTCACTATTACCACCGCCACTGCAAGGAACAGCACCACTGCCACAAAGCCCATCACATAGCGCACCATTTGGGCCATTGTCGCACGCCCCGTCGAGACGCCGTATTTGCGCAGGCGCCAGTTGGCGTATGATATACCGCTCAGGCCACCACTGGGGAAAGCGTGGTTGACGAAGTTTAGCTCCAGCGACAAGCGCATCAGGGCAAAGGGGCTCACGTCGCGCACGAAGCCCTTTTGCCGCAGATACGAGAAGATCATCTCGCCCGCTGCTAAATACCCCAACGCCGCCACTGGGAAGACGGCAATCAAGACCCATATATTGACCTGCTGCAGCAAATGCCACGCCTGGAGAAGTTCGTGCCGCGACAAGAATAGAATCAAGGCGATCAGCACAAACGTCATAATACTCAGCCAGGTGCGGAAGGACAGCTGTTTTATTTTTTTCATATATTTCTGCATAGCTACGGTATATTATACCACGAGGCGGCGAGGCGAACCTTTTCTAACGCTTTAATCAGACTGAGTACGAAAGCTTGTCGTACAAGCTCGAGAGTGGTCGGCTACCTATATCTAACATACCGTTCGTGCCGCCACCCCTCCATTCTCACTCACTTTTGCGCTATACTAGGCATATGTATATTGCAATTCTTGGCCGGCAGCCAGCCCTCGGCGTGGCGGAGCTGGAGTGTTTGTATGGCGCAGCGGCGGTGCGTTGGTTTGGTACGCAGGCCGCTACTATTACCTCTGATGCGTTCGATTTTGAGCGTCTGGGTGGCAGCCAAAAAGCAGGCCGGGTGGTGTTAGAGCTGCGCGGTACCTGGCTGGCGGTGAGCCGGCAAATCGCCCGCCACTATAGCGCGCAGTGGCAGAGCGCGCCGCACAAGATTACGCTTGGTATCAGTGCCTATGGCTTCTCTGCCACCGCCCGCGAGGTGCAAAAGACCGGCCTTATTCTCAAGGCAAAGCTGCGTGCTTCTGGCACGAGCCTACGCCTCATCCCCAACGCCGCTCCAGCGCTCAATACTGCTACGAGCCATCACAACAAGCTTGGTCGCTCACCTCACCACATCGAGCTGCTGGTAGTGCGAGCTCAGGATGGACGGGTTATTGTGGCAGAGAGTGTTGGCGCGCAAAACATTTCTGCCCTGGCCGCACGCGACCAAGCTCGCCCGCGCACCGATGCCTTCGTTGGCATGCTGCCGCCCAAGCTTGCCCGCATGATGGTTAATATGGCTGGGCCACTGGTGCAGCCTTCACCTACGACCGAGCACTCAGCGCCGCGCCCCGTGCTGCTCGATCCCTTTTGCGGCACTGGCACTGTCTTGCAAGAGGCGCTCCTCCTAGGCTACGATGTGTGCGGCAGCGACCTCAACCCCAAGATGGTCAGCTATACCAGCGAGAACCTCACCTGGCTGCAGCACCGCTCTGCCGAGGCCACCCCTGGTACGGTGCATGGCGTTACTCAAGCCGATGCCACTACCCATCAGTGGCCACTTGCCCAGCAGCTCAGCACCGTCGTCTGCGAGACATACCTTGGCCAGCCCTTCTCTGCCCCACCTGCCCCTGCTAAGCTCAGTGCTGTGCGTACCACGTGCAACCATATCATTAGCCACTTCCTCACCAACCTTCGCCCTCAGCTGCGCTCTGGCACGCCACTGGTCATCGCCGTGCCCGCGTGGCGCGGCAGCGATAGGCAGTTTACTCACCTACCACTCATCACCCAGCTCGAGCGACTAGGCTACCAGCGCCGCCCACTTCAGCACGTTCGCCCTACCGACCTCTGTTATTACCGCGAGAACCAGGTAGTAGCGCGGGAGTTGTTGGTGATGGAAGTAATGAAATAACCTCGGGGTAAAATTTCATTCTGGTCATCGAGTAATACACATACTTCCTTCTACGTGCTAGCAGTTTCAATAAGCAAGAACCTCAGCATGACATAGCTGAGGTTCTTTATGTGAATCTAATACTACGGGACTATTGATGACTGCTCTCTTTCGTATCCATTACATTGATGGCTTTCTCCACCTCTTGCTGGGCAACCTCAAGATCACGAGGATTAACGCTTTCCAAGAGTGCCAAGACAGATCGCAGACTGGTCATAGTATCTGTTGACATACCTTCCTGTACAACGAGGTTCTCTAGCTTACATGTTACAATGCTAAGTATATCTGGAGCAACGCGGAGCGTTTCCGCTACGCGCTTGAGAGCCTTTTCTTGCTCTTTCTTTTTGTTCTCTTCCGCTATCTGAGCGGGCTGCTTCAGTGCTTCAATACGACCATGAAGCGCTGCACGTATATCCCCTGGAGTTGGTGGCGCAGCTGGTGTTGTTGATTTATGAGTCTCAGCAATTTCTCTTAAGCTCTCTCGAAGCTCATCTGCAGTGGGCGCAGGAGCACCCTGCCGAGCACCTTCCTCCCCTTGCCCCGACGGCAAATCACGCTCATCAACATTCCCAAGCGCTGCAAGCCGTGCCAAACCTGCCTCAGTGTCCGAGCTGCCACTCGGCCCGCTGCCCGGATACGGCCACTCACCCTGCGATCCGGGCTTATCATATCGTCCTGCCATCATCACTCCTTTTTCATATCATTATTGCAATCTATAGTATAGCTAATTATACCACCATAGTGCCAGCTATCCAACTCTGCTCAGTTAATACTGCAGCACATCTGCGTCACTGTCTATGTTTTGTCCCCTTTTTGTCATGCCTACAGCTCAATGTCTTGCTCGCTTGCGCACTCCTCTTGCTGCTCTCTTCTCTCGCGTTATAACAGTCGGCATTCTTACGGCTGCTATTCAATCCACACCGCTTGACTTCGCCCACGCCCTCACGTATAATCGTATAGATTGTTTATATTAGCTAAAGGAGTGATATGTCAAAAGTCAAAGCAGGTGGCTCAAGCAAGAACGTCCACAATAACGCTGGGGCGCGCCTTGGCGTCAAGCGCTTCGGTGGCCAGCAGGTCAACGCTGGTGAGGTTCTCGTCCGCCAGACAGGCGCTACGAAGATCGCCGGCCCTGGCACATACATGAGCCGCAACTACACCATCCACGCCGCTCACAGTGGTGTCGTCAGCTTCAAGAAGGTCAAGAAGTCTACCTTCACTGGCAAGACCCAGCCACGCACCCAGGTGTGTGTCAGCGCAGCGTAAGTGTTTTATAGTGCACGCAAGACCACCTCATAATCGAGGTGGTTTTCTTGTTTTTGATAATAACCCGAGCGAACTCGGTGCTTGCTATCGATAGGCACTGCCCGTACTACTTAGCAATGGCATGATTTGCACTACAGATGAGAATGACGCATGCTCATTATTTTTGGCTAGTCTCTGGCCTAATCAGCAAGGGCTTCGATACCAGTTATTCGAGTTATTACCACCTCTTAGGCTAAGCCACGTGTTATCTTACGCGCCCAAGCGCTCGCCGCACCAGTGAGCTATTATCCACCTCTCCACTCGCTTTTGCTGCCACGCTCCCAACTAATTGGCGCGCACTATCCCTGCTAAGATACTCATGTGTATCGTCTCTTTGGGCGAGCAATACCTCTGTTTCTTGCTCATCAGTTGAGTCATTCTGGTGAGTAGCATGAGCGGCATCAGCAACAGGCTGTAGCCTGCCATCCTTCATCGTCATGCCATAGGCTCTTTGCAGATATGTATTGGTGAAGTCGAGGTTTTGCTCCTGCAGCACCGCGAGTGGCACACACTTCTCGAGCCGGTCAATGTTGCTTCGGTTGACTGGTTTAGCCATCCGCATCAGCGTTACGCCATCTTCGGTAATAATCTCTACATCAACCCACCCTTCGTCGAGTTGGCCACTGCTGCGCAGTACATTCCACAGATACTGCGGCACATCTTGGCGCTTGGGAATACTGTGCGTATCGGGATGAGGTGTGCGCTCTTGTGGCGCACCGTCCGCTGCGATTGGCTGCGTCAAGAGGTACTCAGGCTGTCGTGGTGGGAGTGGTGCTGATGTCTCTTCTTTTGCAGCGGGAGATGCCGAATATTTTTCTGTCATCTTTTTATAATACCATGAAACAATGCTGAAGAAAAATCACTCAGAAGCAAGGGCTCGCTGCACGCTTTGTTCGACAGCCCTCTAGCCTCTGTTATTCTTGGCTCATGCCCAGGTGATACTTAATGCGGGCCACTACGTCGCCAATCATCACTTGCGACTTGACGAGATAGTCATCCACTCCCAGCTGCTTGGCCCGCTCTTTGTCCTTGGGCTGGCTCAGCGCCGTCAGCATGATAACGCGGACGTTGGTAGTATCTGGGGTGTTACGCAAGATATCGAGCACGTCGAAGCCGCTGATCTTAGGGATCATCACATCAAGCAAGATCAGATCTGGCCGAACATCGACCACTGCCGAGAGCGCATCTTCACCATTGTGCACTTCGCTCACCGCAAAGCCCTCCAGTTCGAGCCGCGAGCGATACACTGCCAGCAGCGCGGTGTCGTCTTCTACCAAGAGAATTTTCTTTCGTCTGTCCATATGCCTTTATGGTAGCGTAGATACGAGGCAAATACAATACTTTTGGCGAACAATTGTTTGCATTTTGTTGGATACATGTCTATTCTGCAAACTTTTGCAGTGCGCTATCGAGCTGTGGGTCGCGGCCAGCGTTGCGGTCATCGGTGCTCATTTTGACCTCAGTATCTGGCGCAATGCCGCCCTGCGAGATATTGCGGCCACTTGGGGTATACCAACGCGCCACGGTGATCTTGAGTTTACGGCCATCAGGCAGATCAAACAACTGCTGCACGGTGCCCTTGCCGAAGGTCTTTTCGCCCAGCAATGTCGCTGCTTTGTGATCGTGCAATGCCCCCGCTACGATCTCACTGGCACTGGCGCTATTGCCGTTGACGAGGACGGTCGTCTTCATTCCCTTGAGCAGTGCTTGGCCACTACTGTGCACCGTGTCTCGCACGACGTCGCCAGACTTCTCCACTACCACGACTTTGTTCTCAAGCCACAGGCTTGCGACCTCGCGAGCAGCTGTTACATAGCCGCCACCGTTGTCGCGTAGGTCGAGTACCACAGCCCGCACCCCCTGCTGGACGAACTGCTCTGCCGCTTGGCGCGCGAGTCGGCCAGTCTGGTCATCGAACCGGGTAATGGTAAGGATGCCCACACCATCGCGAATCTGGCTACGCACACTGGCGTCGCTCACCTTGGCCCGGACGATAGTATATTCCTCGGTCGATTCCTCGCGCTGCATCACCAGCTTGACGGTTGTACCAGCCTCGCCCCGCACTTTGCCGGCCACCACCTCAGAGTTCTGCCCCACCACCGATTGGCCATTAATACTGCGAAAGATATCGCCAGCCCGCAGGCCTGCCTTGGCTGCTGGTGAGTCTTCGATGACGCGCACTACTGTAGCATGGTTACCCCGCGATGCAATCTCCACACCAATACCGCTCACTTCGCCATTGAGGCTACGGTCGAACTGCTCGGTCTCTTGCTTGTCCATGTAGGTCGTGTAGGGGTCACCAGTGGCTGCAGCTAGGCCACGATTAGCGCCATCGATCAGCTTTGTATCGTCCAATTTACCATCATACTCTGCTTTGAGCTTGCGATAGGTCTGCTGCACACTGCTGAGGTCGATGCTATCGGCTGACACTTTGAGGCCAAAGACTGGCGCAATCGCCGCATAGAGTTTGTCGGCGTACATCCCTGCCACAAAGCCAGCCCCCAGTAGCAGCACCGCCACGAGCAAAGCCGTTAGCTGCGAGATGGTCAGCTTTTTTGGTTCATCATAGTCATATTTCGAGCGGCTCGCGCTCGCCGTGTCACTCTGTACCATACTATGGTATTATACTACGCTCGGGCGGTGTGGCAAAAGAATGTGAATAGTACACCGAGGATCCAACCCTCCTTGCATTTTTACCTCATCCTCGTATAATAGACAATTACCATTCTTTAATCAAAACGAGTGAGGTTATCTGATGTCTCTTGCCATTGTCAGCGCAGAAGCAGCGCCTGTTTACCCATTACCATCCACTGTTGAGAGCGACTCACAACTGCTTGCTGAGCGCACTTCTTCTCGGGCTAGTCAGGTTGGTTATCTTGCGCTTGTTGCCGAATTGCCGACTGCTCCATGCCGTAGCAATGAGGAGCTCGATGTGATGTGTATCATCGACCGCGAACGCCACCAGCGCGAGCAAATCCTCCACGGTATCATCGATAGCCTCACACGCATCATTACCAAGATGAAAGGTAGTGCCCGTAGTGACCAGTCGCCCATCACTATCACACATAGTGAGATTACCTACGCGGTGCATTATTTCTACGAGCGCTGTCTCGATTGCCGCGATTGTAGCCACGGTTTTGACCAAGACCTCTTGGCACAGGAGCAGCACGGCTTTACCTACGGTAGTGAGAAGCCGCCCAGCACAAGCGAGGCAGTCAGCAACGTCAAAGAGCTCTTTGCCCTACTGGCTCATATGGCCCAGGCCGATGCACGCGCCGCCTTTAGCAACAGCTACATTGCCCAGCTGCCCACTGATACCCAGCCCCTCCGGCGCTGCGAGAGGGATGACCCAATTGGCACAGAGTATAACCAGTATGGGTACCGAGTTGGCCCGCCTGAGACGAGCACTACCCCTGATACAACCATCGCCCAAACCGAAGCCCCGCACCAGCCCACCCTATCTGCAGCGTAGGCCTCGAGAGTTCCACTCACCAAAAAAACGACCACCGCTATTTGGGTGGTCGTTTGCGCCATGTACTCTCCTACAGATAGATATACGTATCGTACGTACTGGCGGGCACCGTCATTTCGCTGTAGTGACCCCAACCAGAACCGCCTGCATTGAAGTAATTGAACTGGCTAATGCGGACAGTGTTGCTGCCAGCGTCGTAGCCTTCGATATAGACAATGTGCCCATACTGCCCTGCCGAGATGACGCCAAGGGCGTTGGCCCGTGGGGTGCGGCCCGTCGAGAAGCCAGCGTTACGCGCGGCAGCCGGCCACATGTTGGCATTGCCCCAGTAGCGTGGTGCGTATCCGGTCTTTTGGTAAGTCTTCCAGGCAGTGTAGCTTACACACTGGCGGCAGCCATAGCCCAGTGGGTCTTCGCCGCCACCAGATGCGCCACCGTGCGACAGCGCATTGGCATCAACGGTACAGCCGCCAGCCCATGGGTAGCCACCCATCGAGCCATCACCAGAGGTAATACCGAGCGAGCCACCGCCACCAGCTTTGCGAATGGCCGCTTGGATGGCATCCTGCTGCGCCTTTTGGACGCGAGCTTTCTCACTCTCGCGGTCGGCGGTGAGCTTTTGGTAGTTTGCTTCTTCGTTTTGGGTACGGGCAAGGAGGTCGGCCTGCTCGCGCTCTTTGGCAGCGAGGGCTTCGCGGGCGTTCTTTTGGTCTGCCAGGACACGCTCGACTTCCTTCTTTTGCTCTTCTAGCTGCTTTTTGAGCTTATTGACGCGGGTGATCGTCTCGCTCAGCGTGGTCTGGATGCTATCGCGGCGATCTTGCTCCACCACATAGTCACCAAGGTTCCGGCTGCTCGCCAGCATCTCCAGCGGGCTAATGGTGCGATCGACGTACATATCGGCCAGCGTGTCGCCCAAGGCATCTTGGTTAGCCTTGATGTCGCGCTTGGTCTGGGCGATTTTTTCTTGCAGTTGGTCGTGTTTCTTCTGGCTGATATCGATCTGCGCTTGGATCATTGCCTTCTGCTTTGACAAGACCTCGAGCTCATTTTGCAAGCTCTTCGCCTTCTCGTTCAGCTCCTTGGCCTGCGACTGATACTGCCCAATCTCCTTATTGAGCGCATCGATCTGTCGCTGGTACTCCTCCTGCGACACAGCCGAGGCAGTCCCGGTGGTCACCCCGAGGTAGGTGCTAACTGGCGTACTGAGCACCATAATTACGGCAGCTGCCACAATGACCGACTTGGTGGCAAGCCCCTTGGTTTTCTTAGGTGCGGCCACAGCAGTGTGGGCACGCGAAACAGATGTGGTGGATTGTTTCATATTTCTTATGGTAACAAGCGGTGTGTGCTTTGTCAACACGGGCCTCCTTTGTATCAATGCTAAATCTTTAGGTAACGGCGGGTGGCCACCAGCGATGAGATGACGCCAATGCATGCGCCTAGTGCCATCATCACCAGGGCGATAAGCCACCAGTAGGATGCTGCCATATCAATCGTGGGCTGGAGAGCGACGCCCCACTTCTTGAGCGAATTACCCGAGAGGAAGAGCGTAATAATGCCCAATGTGGTCGCAATCACTGCGGCAATCACCCCGTATACCACTGCCTCCACGAGGAATGGCCCGCGAATAAAGCCCCGGTCGGCGCCAATCAGCTTCATCATCTCGATCTCATCGCGCCGGTTGAATATGGCCATACGGATGGTATTGAAGATAATCAAGAATGAAATAGCGATAAAGAGCACACTAGCCGCTACTCCAGCCTTTTGCGACATATGCGTCCACTCTGCGATGCGCGTCGTACCGTTGCGCCGCTGGCTCATAAAGGTTGGCGTTTGGGTGGCGCTAATCAGTGGTTTGAGCGCAGAATTGGTATTGACGAAGTCTATCAGCTGCGATGTATCGTTATTGTCATGCAGGGTGATACGGATCGTCGCGGGCAGCAAGTTTGTCGCTTCGTTCAGGGCGTGCAATTTGGCCTCGTCGTCCTTATTGGCCTTGGCAAACTGCTCCTTGGCTTCCTCTGTGCTAATGAAGCGGACTGACTCGACGTTGCTGAGGCGGCGCAAACTCACCAGTACTGGCTGAGCGCGCTCCTCTGAGACATCAGGGCGGAGGTAGATTGAGCGGTCGATATCCTTGTTGATAGCCTGGGCGGTGTCGGCCAGCGAGCGCTGCGCAACAAAGGTCGTAAAAACAATCAAGAGTGTAATCGTCATCACAAGCGTGGCAGCAACCGTCAGCCAGGCGTTGCGGCTAAAATTATTGACACCATAGCGGCACATCCGGACAAACGTCAGCCACTGGCGACGGCGGCGCTTTTGCTGCATCAGGGCACGGGCGGTATCTTTGCGGCGGCTCATTGGCGGTAACTCCCTCTGGCTTGGTCGTGCGTAATCTTACCATGCTCAATGGTGATGACGCGGCGCTTGAGCCGGTTAACGATCTCGACATTGTGGGTGGTCAGTAGCACGGTCGTGCCATATTTATTAATCTTCTCGAGCAAACGGACGATATCCCAGCTGTGCTTAGGGTCGAGGTTGCCTGTTGGCTCATCAGCGATAAGAATCTTGGGCTGGCGCACAACGGCACGGGCAATTGCCACCCGCTGGCGCTCACCACCACTGAGCTGGTGCGGGAACTGCTTCTCTTTGCCCCGGAGGCCAACGAGGTCGATCACCTTAGGTACTGTGTTCTTGATCTCGCGGTTGCTCATGCCTGCAATCTCCAGCGCAAAGGCGACGTTTTCAAACACCGTGCGCTGCGGCAACAGCTTAAAATCCTGAAATACCACACCAATCTTGCGGCGCAGCAGTGGAATATGCTTATCCTTCAAGGTGTCGTAGTCGATACCACCGACCACAATCTTGCCCGTTGTAGGCTTCTCTTCGCGGGTAAGGAGCTTGAGTAGCGTGCTCTTGCCCGCCCCGCTCGTGCCAATAATAACGACGAACTCATTGGGCTCAACATGCAAGCTTACCCGATCAAGCGCCGGCTTAGCATCCTTATCATACCGTTTGGTTACTCTGTCTAACAATATCACTATACCAGTATAGCATATGGCTGCATCTGAAGACGAGATTGTTTACATGTCACAACGCGGTTAGTATATTACACTACTGTTATGATTATGACGTAGTTAATTAGACACTACTTATCACACATCTCAAAGTACAGTCGCAGATAACTACCCTACAAAGTAACAAAAATACAAAAACCAAGGTGAGTTGCCCCGCGAAAATAATAGTTATTATCTTCGCGGGGCGTAGTGGTGTTACTTATATCTCTCGGTGACCAAGATTGCCTTGATCTGACCAGAGGTATAAGACTCTCTGATATAGGCCTGAAAGCCTGACTGCGCGAGCCGCATAAGAAGCTCCTTCCGCTCATGCGGGCAGAGGTCAGCCGGGAGATCTATTTCGCTTCGAGGCCTGTCTGGGTGCATTTCGAGCGAAACTATAGCATCCCAAACAGCGATATTCACGCGGTCCATAATGGACTCCTCTCTGCACCTCTATGAGGTGCAACACGAGCCTAGCTCTTTGCTAAGCTCTCTTTCTTATCACCATACAAAAGACAAAACAGAAGTATCCAGATACTTCTGCAACGAAGGCAAAAAATTCATGCAACATGACGTGTTGATGGTAGCAAAAAAGAGAGCTTAGCAATCGAGCAGCATCTTGAGACTATGCAACCACTACATTGTAAGATACGTATCAACCTACAACCTATGCGGGAGGGATACTCTATTACTCTATTACTCTATTACTCTATTAGCTTATATGTCAACAGTGTTATATACAAAAATGTTGTGATTTTGTCATCTGACGAGGTCACTTACCTGAGAACAGCAGTCGTACTACGGGGTTTATTTTTATTCCTCCCCCACCCCCATCGCCAGATATGCCTCGATAAAGCCGTCGAGGGCGCCGTCGAGGACAGCTTGGGCGTCGTGGGCTTCGTGTTTGGTGCGGGTATCTTTGACGAGGGTATAGGGGTGGAGCACATAATTGCGGATCTGCGCACCCCAGCTAGCGGACTCACCGGTGCGGAGGTCGGCCAGGCTGGCGGCTTGCTGCTCGTGCTGGAGCTGAGCCAGGCGTGAGCGCAGGATAGTGAGCGCGGTCTCGCGGTTTTGGATCTGGCTGCGTTCGTTTTGGATGGCAACGACGATGCCGGTGGGTAGATGGGTAACGCGCACCGCCGAGTCGGTCGTATTAACGCCCTGCCCACCCTTGCCACCGCTGCGGTAGACGTCGATCCGGAGGTCTTTGTCCTCAAGCTGCACCTGCTCGGGCTCGGCGATCTCGGGCATCACCTCCACCAGAGCAAAGCTCGTCTGACGCAAATGGTCGGCATTAAACGGGCTGAGCCGCACCAGGCGGTGCACGCCATGCTCGCTGCGCAGCTGGCCATAGGCATACGCGCCATGGAGGCTGTATGTCGCACTCTTAATGCCAGCTTCTTCGCCCGTCGAGCGCTCGAGGAGCTCCGCTTGGAGGCTGTGCTGCTCGGCAAAGCGCAGATACATCCGCTCGAGCATCGCTGCCCAATCCTGAGCATCAGTGCCACCAGCCCCAGCGCTAATCTTGATAATAGCCGGTTGGTCGTCGTGCTCACCACTGTAGAGGAGGTCACGGTGACGTGCCTGGTAGTCGTGCTCGAGGGCGGCAAGCTGCTGTTCAAACTCTGGTATCATCGAGTCATCGCCCAGATCCATTAGCTCCACAATGTCGCTCGCCTGGGCCTGCAGCACCTGCCATGGCTCTATCTGCCCTCGCAGTGCTGCTGCCTGGCGTGACACTTGCTGAGCGTGGGCTGGATTAGCCCAAATTTGCGAGTCAGCCAGCTGCGCCTCAAGCTGAGTAAGCTGAGTGGCTTTGTCAGTAATCTGCAAACGATTAATCGCATCGAGGATATCGGCGAGGAGCTGTGCGGCGCGCTTTTTGAGTGGTTGCATACGTCTATTATACCGCACTCTTGGGTTGCTAGCTCTACTACACGGCGCAAAACATTGCTGGCCACAAACCTCACAGCGTATTGCTATGCGTTCACTTGCTCCGTTACCTTTGTTTCAGTAAAGTGCAAAGTCTCGTTGTTATTACACTATCGCAATCAATGAGCAAAACAGAGAAACCACCATCGCACAGATAGTGGCATCTCGTATAAGCAGCATTGTGTCGCCTCGCGGCTTCCCCTACTGCGGTTGGACTGGTGTCGTGGGCTGGGCTGGTGCAGCTGGCGCTTGAGGCGCAAGGAGCTTGGCAGTCATCTCATCAATGTGATCAAGCCGGCGCACGAGGTATGGGTGGTCGCTCAAGGTCTGGGCAAAGCGGTTCATTGGCCGGTTGGCGGTGTAGCGCTGCCACTGGCGAGCAGTTTCGTTCATGCCCTCCGCCACATCAGGGCCAACGTGCACCTTGACAAGTGCATTCTTGACGAGCTCTGGATCTTCGGTATAGGTAAGCGCCAAGCGGTCGGCCGTATACTCAGTGCGGCGCTGCCAGAAGCCCGCTAGCCAGCCAGACACCGAAGAAACAAACGGCAGTGCCAAGAACGGCTGCAGATACAGCATAGCTATGGTGTGCTTATATTTAATGTGCCCCATCTCATGAATAACGACTGCCTTGAGCTCATCGGGCGTGAGGTAGCGGATCGAGCCAGAGTGCAGCACAATACAGTATGGATTCATAAAGCCAAAGGCATAGGCATTGATGACCGGGTTCTGCGTGACAAAAATCTCTACCCGTGGCAAACCGAGGTCGGCCGCTGTGACGTTGGCCCAGTCGCGCAGCCAAGCATAGTCGCTATACTCTACTTGCATAGCATTACCCAGCATCTTCTGCCGCTCCATCCGGATGAAAAACATCCCAACAAGGAGGATGATACCAAAGAGGATAGCACCGCTAAACAAAGCAATAATAAGCCTCAGCCAAAGTGGGACTTGCTCTGTCGCCATATCAGTCCCCTCTACACTAAAGTGCTCGGCCAGCGCCGTAAAAATAAAATACGCCGACGTCATAAAAAAGAAGCCAATAAAGGTGACTGCCAAGACAGTGTTGTCGCTAGACATAGCAGCACGGGCCACGGCAAGCTGCCCCTTGCTATACTGCGGCGCGGCGGCAGGCTGCGGTGAGTTGGTATATGGTTGCTGATTCATGAGACTATTCGTTCCTTATCTTGTATTACTTACACGTTGCTTATTTTTTATTATAGTATATCCCGCTCGATTGCAAAATAGCTCTTTTCTCCGCCAAGGTCATTACTTCATTCGGAGTACACATTGCACATCATAGCTGCGAGCAATTCTTAGCCAATCAATGAATATTCTGGAGATGTATTCATTCTTGCAGAGGTGTAAGACATACGGATGCAAAGAATAGCTTACACTCCGCCGCCCTGCACCGCTGCAATAAATTGCTCACCACGGTCGGCATAGCTACGGTATTGGTCGAAGCTCGCGGCAGCGGGGCTTAGGATGACGACATCACCAGGCTCGGCTTGCTGCCGAGCGGCATCCACAACCTCTGTCATGGGCACACTACCAAGCGTGATAATAGGCGCAGCAACATCATAGTTTTGTAATACCGCTGCAATCGCCGAAGCATTCGCTCCCATCGTAATGATAGCGCGGACAGACTCACCTTGATTATACACCTCTTGTGCCAGTGGCTCGTAATCACCACCTTTGTCTGCCCCACCAACGATGAGAACTTTGGGCTCCGCAAAGGCACGCAGCGCTGCAATGGCACTGCCCGGTGTGGTAGCAATACTATCGTCATAATACCGTACCTCATCCTGCTCTGCCACGAAGGCCAAGCGATGTGGCAAACCAGCAAAGCTCGCCAGCCCCTCCGCTAGACGCTGTGGCACAGCCTGTGAATCGAAGGCGAGCACTGCGCTCAGCGCGGCACAAGCATTCTCAATATTGTGAGCGCCCGGCAGTTGCAGGCGATCCGTTGCGCAGAGCCGCCGCTCACCCTGCCAAAAGGCATCATCTTTCACATACACCATGCCATCATCTGGCGTGCCATAGCGATACGCCGGTGGTGGCGTACCCAGGCTGCCACGCGCAACGTCCGTGTCAAGCGACTCAGCAATCTGCGCGGCATATGGATTGCTCGGATGATAAATACACACATCGCCTGGCCGCTGGTGCCGCCGAATATTAGCCTTAGCATCGACGTACTCGGCAAAATTAACGTGTTTGTCGAGATGGTCGGGCTCAATCATTAGTACTACTGCAATCTGTGGTGAACGCTCGGCATCCCATAGCTGGAAGCTACTCAGCTCATACACGACCACATCATCTGGGCTAATCTGCCCCAGCTGAGCCAGAGCTGGCCGGCCAATATTACCCACCATATGGACGGTGCGACCAAGGGCTTGCAGCATAGCAGCGATGAGGCTCACCGTTGTACCCTTGCCCTTCGTGCCTGTCACGCCAATGATCGGCGCGGGGCAGCGTGCGAAGAACTCATTTGTAGCCGACCACACCGTGCCGTCCGTCTCGATCCGCCACGGTGCCAGCCCAGGGGTACGCATGACGATATCGGCATCGCCCAGCTGAGCAAAGGCATCTGGGCCTGTCAGTACATCTACCACCCCAGGCGGCACATCAGCAATGCGCCGCTCATCGGCTATCACAATCTCCGCCGCAGGCCACACCTGCCGCGCATAATCATACGTCGCACGACCCTCAACGTCGTACCCAGCAATCGCAACTTTCATACCGCCATTATAGCATACACAGCGCCCAAAACACAGAATATACAGAGGTCAGAGGGTATATCATACTACCCTTGTTCTTGGCACTCCCTCGTCATTCCCATCGATGGACGGTGACTCCACTTCTGTAGCGGTCTTGTTGATTTTTTGTGTATTTCTTATATAAAGATCGCATTGGCATACCACCAAACACAATGCGCCGCAACAGCTCCCTCTTCCTCAATTTGCGCTCACTGCAACTATTGCTATAATATATAGTCTATAGTTAATTTTAGTATCAACAACGAAGATAAAGGACACAAGCAATGGACACTCAGCCCACTCCTAGCCATAACCAACCAGCTATGACCTCGCCAACGAACACCATGAATACGAACACATCACAGCCTAGCAAGACACCGCAGCCACCTCAGTTTGCGGGTAATAAACTGCTGGCAAATAAGAAACTGCTGTATGGGCTGATTGCTGGCGCGGTGGGCATTGTGCTAGTCATCATCATTATCATCGTTGTGGCCATGCAGTCTGCACCACCAAGCCGCAAAGACCTGCAAGATGCCCAGGCGCTCATCCGCAGCCATAGCAGCACCGAGGATCGCCTGCTGCAGCCACTCTCTCGTGGCGAGACGATCGATACCAAGACATTTGCAGACAACCGCACAGAGCTCATCAGCAAGCTTGGTAGTTCACGCGCCGTACACGACGAAGATATCAAGCGTGCGTACGAGCAGTACAAGCGCGAGACAGACGCAGCCATCACTGCACTGGGCAAGCTGCCCAGCTACTACTCCACCGTCGCCACCTTTATCAAAGAGTGCGCCGATACCAGCACGCTGAACCGCCAAATTCTGAACTTTGACTTCCGCAAGGGCGGCAGTGCAGCGCTTACGAGCGCTCCTGCACTGACTGATAGCGAGATCGAAAAGGAAGCAAGCAAGACCTATGGCTCGTGCATCGAGCAAGCCAAAAAAGTGCAAAACATCAGCGAAAATGACAATGCACGCAAGCTTGGCACCGAATACGTTACGTATTACCAAGCGGTCAAAGACCACCGTCTCAAAGCCGCTCAATACTACCGCACTCACAGCGACCTAACGAGCCGCAGCAAGTACAGCGGGCAAAACACTGCGCCCAAAATGCCCGACAACAGAGATAGCAAAGCCGAGACATACGTCATCGACGACGGCGTCCTCCACAAGAAGGATGGTAGCCTCACCGAGATGAACAAACTGCTCAACGCGAAGATGCTCGTATACCGCGCCGCCTAAAAACCCAAGCGGGCAACCAACACTTACAGCCAGCTGTTTGTGGTCGGCTGCATGTTAGGATAGAGTAAACTGAGCAACCAGCACGGTATGCCTTGTGCCATGTATGCCGATCCGCTGAAATGCTTCCTCGAAGTTATCGGGGAGAAAGCAATCGGGCATAGGCATATCCTTAGGGTTGTAACCATATTTCTGGATATCCGCCTGCGCTTCTTCGCTTACAAATTCTTCTTACGTTAGAATGTAGAGGGTAGGTTACAGCTATACCTGATCACTCATAGCAGTGTACCACTACAACTCAAGAATCAAGTGCACTAAGCCGCTACTTGGACGACCTAAGATCACCCTCTTGGAAATCATCAACCTTATCGAATAGTGCCATCAAACTTTCGCGCGTAGGCATACCCATGACATCCTCCATCCATTGCCATTCTTTTTCAGAAGGTGCATACGGGCCTGCGGTGAGCTCATTCATGGCTGTCAATAAATCTGAGCATTCCCGTTTTGTGAGGACAATCGTGACAAGGTCGTTATAACCTTTTTCTTCGTCTCCTGGGCGGTAACTTTTACTGTTGGTTGGATTGACGTCACTCATGTGTTGTTCTCCCTTGCTATTACTTTAATGATACAATGCAGTCTAATAAATGCAAGTGCTTCTCGCCTGCCTTCGTGTCTCATACCTCCACTAAAAAATAGCAAAAATAATTTGATCAAATTTATTAGCCTATTGGCGGAGCATCGCCACCAAAAGCTTCGACTCTCATAGGTGTAAAAACAAGCAAATATACTAAGCTGAGGTGCTTCTACCTCTATGCAAACAGCCCTTCCAGCTGCTCTCCCAGCCGCACAATGTCGCTGCGCTCGCCGCTGCTCACGCCAGCGAGTGCCCAGGTGTTGGCAGCGATGAATTCACGCGCTACAGCATTCATCTGCTCAAGGGTCGTACCTTTGATCTCTTGTGGCACCTTGGCATAGTCCTTCACATACCCATCCCAGAAGAAACGGCTGGTGTAGAACCCGCTAATCTGCGCTACTGTTTGCGCCCCCATTTGGTAACGCCCCAAGCCATAGGATTTGGCTGCCTCCAGCTCGGCCTCGGTAATCTCACCGCGCAGTACCGCCTGGAGCTCACTGACAATCAGGCTAAAGAGCCGCTCTGCCTTGTCGCACTCCACCTCGCCACCAAAGTCCCAGCTGCTCTCATATTTGCCCACCGAGCCATCACTAAACATCCCATAGGCCATGCCCTGCTTGCGCGCCTTACCAAAGATGCGCGAGTGCATCGTGCCGGTGAGGATGTGGTTGAGGCAGTCGAGCGCGGCGTCTTCTTTGTCGCTAAGCTCGCGCGGGATCTCCATCGACCAGCCAAAGGTAAGGTTACTGGCCTCTTTGCGACGGATGAGGGTAGGTTTACCACTGTGAAGTTCGTCGTGCGGCACCGCAAAGCGCTCACCACGCGGCAGTTGCCAGCTCTCGATCATACGCTTGATTTGCGCCTTGCGCCCCGCCATTTTGCCAGCAATGACAAATCGAAGGTTGTCGCTGGTGTGGGTGCGCCGGTAGTGTTCCTGAATATCGCTCAGCTGCACGTGGGCAATGGTGCGCACGCGCTGGTGGAAGGTGTAGATGTCATTCCCCAGTAGCTGCTGGATCTTGGGCCACAGCACTCGGTTATGATTGTTAAGATAGCCGACAAGCTCGCTGCGCACGTTGCCCTTCTCCGCCTCGAGTTCCGTCTGGTTGAACTTTGGCTGCGTAATGGCCACCTGCTGCAACTGCAAAATACGCTCCCACTCAAAGTCCGCACAGTCCGCCACATACACCATAGACAGGTCGCTCGTCCAGGCATTGTGGTAGGCACCGTTTTTAATAAACTCTGCCTCGTACTCATGCTCGCTCGCAAACTGAGCATTGGCACCAAAGGCCATATGCTCCATAATGTGCGCCGTCTCGTAGATGTCCTTGCTCGCAACATAACGGTTGCCCGCCCGAAATTGGAACTGGAAGCTCATCACGGTTGCGCCAGGCACGTCGATGAGAAGGCCACAGGCACCATTCTTTAGCCTGACCTCTGTTACTGTGTGCTGCATTTAGCGGTTCTTTTTGCGATTCTGCCGCTGGGCTTTCTTTTTCTTGCGGGCGGCGTTACGTTTGCGGTTGACATCGGCAGTAGTTGGTGCCGCTTTTGTTTTGGTAAAGTCCTGATCACGATTCGCTTCCCCACTTGTGATTTCATTCACACCGCGCTCCACCGAGGTTTCAGCCAGGCGGGTAAGCTCGGTATCGTGCTCGTTGTCAGTTGCCTCGCGAGTGATGGCATCTGTCCTGCGCACTTGGTAGATCGCGTGGAGAACCTCAGCTCGGAGGTTAGCCTGCAGGCTATCGAACAACTTTTGCGACTCGGCGCGGTACTCCACGAGCGGGTCGCGCTGGCCCACACTGCGCCAGTGGATTCCTTCACGCAGGTGCTGCATATTCTCTAGGTGCTGCATCCACAGTGTGTCGAGCACCTGCAGATACACTTCACGCTCAATACCGCGCAGTAGCTCGCTACCCAGTTCGTCTTCTTTGTCTTGATACAATTTTTTCGCCGCATCGAGTGCCATCTTAGTCCGGACACGGTCGCGCTTCTCGGCACCGATTTTCTTAATCTCGTCTTTATCCAGTGGGAAGATCGCGCCAAACTCCTCAGCAAACTTCGGGTTTTGCTTGGCTGGTACCTCTGTAAGGCTCTCTACTGCAGTGCGCAGCAGGCGCTGAATTTCTGGCTTGATGTTGTCGCCATCGAGAATCTTGCGTCGCACAGTATAGACCACTTTGCGGTGGCGGTTGATGACGTTGTCGTACTGAACAACATTTTTGCGCGCATCAAAGTTAAAGCCCTCAACCCGCTTTTGCGCCGCCTCAAGCGTCTTACTGACTGCTTTGTTTTGAATAGCCATGTTTTCTTCTACTCCAAGGCGCTCCATCAGGCCAGCAATACGCTCACCCTGGAAGATCCGCATCAGATCGTCTTCGGTCGAGACATAGAATTGGGTGTCACCCGGGTCGCCCTGGCGGCCACCACGGCCCCGCAGCTGGTTGTCGATCCGGCGCGACTCATGCCGCTCACTGCCGATCACCACCAAGCCACCAAGCTCCTTCACGCCCGGCCCAAGCTTGATGTCTGTGCCACGCCCCGCAATGTTTGTCGCTAGCGTCACGGCACCCTTCTCGCCAGCGTGTGCCACAATCTCGGCCTCACGCTCATTATTCTTAGCATTGAGGATCTCATATGTAATACCTGCTTTGTCGAGCCACTGGGCGATCAGCTCATTCTTAGCAATCGAGCCCGACCCCACCAGCACCGGCCGGCCTTGCTCATGGTACTTCTTGATGGCAGCTGCCACGGCTTTAAGCTTGGCCTTCTCGGTTTTGTAGATAAGATCTTGGTGGTCTTTGCGAGTAATTGGCTTGTTGGGCGGCACCACTACCACATCCAGGCTATAGATCTGCTGGAACTCCTCTGCCTCAGTAAAGGCCGTACCGGTCATACCACTGAGCTTCTTATACAGGCGGAAGAAATTCTGGAAGGAAATAGTTGCCAGCGTCATGCTCTCTTGCTGAACGGGCACGCCTTCTTTCGCTTCGATCGCCTGGTGGAGGCCTTCGTTGTAGCGGTTGCCGATCTTGAGGCGGCCAGTGTGCTCATCGACAATGATTACCTCGCCATCATTGGTCACTACGTAGTTTTTGTCACGATGGAAGAGCGTCTGGGCGCGCAGCGCTTGGTTGATGTGGTAGACACTGCGGACATACTCAGGGGTGTACAAATTTTTTATACCAAGGAGTTTCTGTACCTTGTCGATGCCGCTATCTGTCAGGGCCACACTGGTGTGCTTTTCGTCGAGGCGGTAGTCCTCCGGCACAAGCTTGGCGGCAATCTTGGCAAATTGGTAGTAGCTATCAGGGTTCTCAGCCGCAGGCGCACTAATGATGAGTGGGGTACGTGCTTCATCGATCAAGATAGAATCCACCTCGTCTACAATAGCAAAGTTGAGCTCGCGCTGACGCACCAGGCTAATCTCATTGACCATATTATCGCGCAGGTAGTCGAAGCCAAACTCGTTGTTTGTCCCATAGGTAATGTCTGCCTCATAGGCCTCGCGCCGTGTACAGGGGCGGAGCTTTTGCATACGTGGGTCGGTATGGTTCTCGTTGGTGTACGTGCCATCGTAGAGGAAGGATGCTTCGTTAATGATCACACCGGTGCTAATACCCAGAGCGCTATAGATCTGCCCCATCCAGCCAGCGTCACGCTGCGCCAAGTAGTCGTTGACGGTCACGACGTGCACGCCCTTGCCCTCCAGCGCATTGAGATATGCTGCCAGAGTGGACATCAGGGTCTTACCTTCACCAGTCTTGAGTTCAGCCACGTTGCCTTCGTGCAGCACCATCGAGCCAATCAGCTGCACATCATAGTGCCGCTCGCCAATCACCCGGTCGGCCATCTCGCGCACCACCGCAAAAGCATCGGGCAGGATGGTATCAAGCGTTGTGCCCTTCTTGTGCAGGCGCTGCTTAAGGACCTCTGTTTGCTTGGCTAATTCCTCATCCGAGAATGCCTTATATTTGGGCCCAAGCTTGTTGATCTGGTCTACCTTCTTTTGCAGACGCTTCAAGATCCGCTTCTGCGGATCGCCAAAAATCTTCGTCAGTGCTTTTTGCTGTGTTGTTGCCATGGTGTCAAACTTCCCTCGCTTTCCTCTCTAAGCGGCCATTCAATTCAAAAAACTCCCCTCATTATACCGGGTTTGCGGCTATTTGGGAAGGGTGGCCTACACAAAGTATGAGCAAGAGGCCGATACCCGACTGATACCGGCCTCTTGGCTCGCGCGCCTTACCTATCGCCTACTCCGCAGGGTGATCCTGCTCGCGCTCGAAGCTACGCTTGAAGCGAGCGAGGAGGCCACGGCGACCGAGGTGCGGCAGCTGGTTCTGCTTATATTTGCGCAGCTGGCCAGCGAGTTTGCGCTCGACGATATCGGTGGCGGCCAGAACGTTGAGTGTAGAGTCTTTAGCCTTGATGGTTTGGTCTGGCACAGTAATGACTACCTCTACCTCATACTTATTACCATGCTCGCCATTAATCTCCTCAATGCGCACCATAGCGCTCACGGTCTTGCGAGCGTGGCGCGACACCATGCGGTCAAGCGCACCGATCTTCTTGCGGATGTATTTTTTGGTTGGCTCGTCTGGCGAGTATTTGCCAATACCGGTAATGTCGATGTTTGCGATCATGCTGACCCCTTTCGTGTTAGCAACTTGTGCTTATAGTATAGCATGGTTGAGGAGAAACAGGGGTTGTTATGAGTAAATTATCAGCGCAGAGAGAGGTGTTCGGCTAGCAATCCCATCCGATAGGCCATCTTTTCGCGCAGTTCTTTAATATGGTCAAGCAAGGCCTTCGCCTCGTTCTTGGGCGGTGTCTCTACGCGGCAGTGCGCCCCTTCGATGAGATTTCTGACATCATGCAACTCTCGTGCATCAGCCTCTGCGCGCTCCAGGTCTTGCTTACCGTCTTTATCTACCGACTGGAAAAACGTGTACGGCTCACTATCGATCTGACCTGTCTGGCTGCCATAGATACGCTCAATTTGCCACTGGCCATCATGGCCATTCTTCGGGCGACCGACCTTCGAGCGATACACCACCCAATCATTACTATCAGGTGTCATAATGGTGACAGATGGGTCCAAAACGACCGACATTTCATCAAGCACAACGCCAGACACCGCTATATACTTACCATCGCGGCCTGTCAAAAATATAGTACGCTCAGTGGCGTTGGTTTCACCATCTTTGCTGATCTCTGGGTTGGTTTGGATACGACGCTCATGCAATGCACCTGGCCTATGTTTGGCATACTCAAAAGGTTCATCGGTGAGTACACGGCCCATTCTAGCCTGTAGCTTATATGCAATCCCCGACAGGTCTTGTCGTTCTCCGCTTCTTGGGTCTCTTGCTGGCTGATGTTCGTTCATTCTTGCTCCTTTATTACACAATTCTCGTCCTATAGTGCAGTATATTATGGATAATGTCAAATGGCTGTGGGCTAAGCTATGACGCCGGGCCATTTTACTTTTGTTGATTTTGGTAGCGCAGCAATGTCTGGTACTTCGCTTCTATCTCAACAGTGTGTGCTGCAAGGCTGTCGAGCACTTCTATCAGGCGGCCAACTCGTCGCAAGCTATCCACTGGGACAAAGCTGCGCATGGTTACAGCTGGTGGCTTGTCCTGTCGTTCGTTAGGATAAACTGGGGCAAGATGCGCCACATATGGCTGCATTGTCTGGCGATCGACCATGCGGCGATACGCGCTTGTTTGGCCCGTTAGCCGATACACGTCAACTGCTTGGCCACCCACACAGCGGTCGGTTGTGCGGTCAACATAGCCAGAAACGATCAGTGTTGTATCGCGGAGCGGGTAATCCTCCCTCGCATGTGTACCAACGTATTGGGCAGCTCGGTACTCTACTGCAGGCCTATTATGCTGCCACCCAGGAAGGACGTGGGTTTCTATCGCTTCCCACCGCTTAGCCCGGGCAAATGCTGCACCGGTGATGTGCCGTACCACCGCTTGGCTAAACCACGCTGCTGCGTACCGCATGGAAGAGGCAAAACGCTCATCGTGTGGGCCGTTTGTTTCGGACGCCACTGGCTCCCCTACTTGCGGTGCGCTGCGCCGATTGCTTCGCTAATAGAGACATAGTCGTCTCGGTCGAGCAGCTCTACCAAGCCTTCGTTGATATCGCCCACCACCTGTGGCCCTTCAAACATCAGCGCTGTCACCAGCGCTACGAGGCTCGCGCCGGCCCGGATCTTTTCGTACGCATCCTCCGCCGTAAAGACGCCGCCCACACCAATGATGACAAAGCGGTCACCATACAGCGCATACGTCTTGTGGATAAGCCGCGTGGTGATGGCCTGAGCTGGCCGGCCGCTAAGGCTACCAGGAGTATCGTCAGGCAAAACGCTTGGGTCGGTGAGCTTGCTGCGATCTTTGACGAGGTTGCCGATCGTCAGGCCCGCCACATTATGCTTGTCGATGATGGAGAGGAGCTTGGCAAACTGCGTCCAGGTCTTGTCCGTCGGCATTTTGATAAAAACGGGGCGCGAAAGCTTCAGCTCATCCACCGCAGTGAGGAGCTTCTTGAGGCGAGCGGGCGTCGTGAAGGGCTCGCCACCATAAGCATTAGGGCACGAGATATTGATCTCGTACAGTGGTGCACAACCAGCTTCTTCAAGCTGGCGAAGGCTGTCACAGTAGTCGGCAATCGCTTGCTTGGGGCGGACTTGCTTGGGGCTGTTGGTCTTGGCTACGGATACGCTGAGTGGAAAGTCGCGCCAAACCCGTGGTGAGTAGCTACGAATCTGCTCGATCGCCTTGGCGACGCCGCGATTGGCCAACCCAACATTCACGACGATCGACTGCTCGCTAGCCAAGCGACGAAACCACGGCTTGGGGTTACCCTCGCAGGGCACGGCTGTTACTGAGCCACCAATCTCAAAGCCGCAGCCGATTTTCTTTGCCACAGAGGGTAGATCAAAATCTTTATCCAGCCCAGCAGACAGGCCGATGGGATTAACAAAGTTGAGGCCAAGAATAGTCTGCTCGAGGCGAGGATTCTTATAGCGCCAGCCACTAAGGAGCTGCTCACCCCGGATGGCATGCAGTGCCCGCGCTGTCCAGAGCATCGACTGGTGCGCTGCATCGGGCTGCCGCCGGAAGAGAAACGGCTTGGCAACTTTGGCATAGCCTTTGCGGCTCATTTTTCTGATTGTGCGCCCCATCTAGAGTACCTCCCTATTGTTCAGATATGGCTGCAGCACCGTTGGCACGCGGAGCTGGCCATCAGTTGTTTGATAATTCTCGATAATTGCTACGAGTGCGCGAGCCAAGCTCACTGCGGTGCCATTGAGGGTGTGTACTACCTGGAGCGAGCCATCGGCCCGGCGGACGCGGATACCGAGGTTGCGCGCCTGGAAGTCAGTGCAGTTGCTACAGCTGGTAAGCTCGCGGTAAGCTCCATCAACAGGCGACCAGTACTCGATGTCATACTTCTTGGCAGCTGGTGCACCTAAGTCTCCCGCTGCGATATTTACCACGTGGTATGGCACGCCCAGGCTTTGCCAAATCTCCTCCTCCAGCGCGAGGATTTTCTCATGCATCTGAGCCGATTGCTCGGGCAAGCAATAGATATACATCTCTAATTTGTTGAACTGATGAACCCGAAACAGCCCGCGGCTAAACTTCCCGGCAGCGCCAGCCTCTTTGCGGTAGCAGGGGCTGTAGCCAGCGTAGAGGAGCGGTAAGTCCTTCTCGCTTAGGATCTCATCGGCATGGAAGCCTGTCAGTGGGGCCTCGGCTGTGCCAATAAGCATAGTGTCTTCGCCCTCAATAAAGTACTCGTTACTCTCCTTATCGCTCTTGGGTGCAAAGCCCGAACCACGCGCCACGCGGCCACTCACCATGTGTGGCACCGTCATGGGGCGGAAGCCTTTGCTAACAAGGAAGTTAAGAGCATATTGGTAGATGGCATTCTCGAGCAGCATTAGGTCGCCCAGCACATAGTAAAACTTCGTGCCAGCCACCTTAGCACCGCGCTCAAAGTCGAGCCAGCCCCGGCTCGTGGCAAAGTCGAGGTGATCCTGGGCCGACTCACGTCGCTCGCCCCACTGCTTAATCTCTACACTGTCTGTCTCGCCGCCCAGTGGGACGTCTGACAGGGTGATATTTGGCACTGCCTCTAACTGAGCAAAAAAGTTATTCTCGATGGTGCGCAGCTCCTCTTCCAGCGTTGCAAGCTCGGCTTTGAGTGCCTTGCCTGTAGCGATGAGTTCTTGGCTTGACTTGCCACCCTTCATCTGAGCGGCTGTCTCGTTGCGCGTGGTGCGCACAGCATCCACCCGCTGCTGGAGCTCCCGGCGCTGGTCGTCGCACGCGAGAAGCTTAGCGATGGACACCTCATAGCCCTTATGGCGCGCTGCTACCTGCACTTCGTCGGCATGCGCGCGAATATAACGAATATCTAACATAACTATATTATATCAGATACCACGCCAAGCGTAATGGCAATTTGTTCGATAAAACTTCCGGGCACGATGGCCACCCAGCCACGGTACTATTGGGCAGATAGCACGGTCTGCAGACCCCCATTTTTGCCTCACTTTTCTACTCTCGAGCACTCCATGAGCTAGGAGAAACTAACACAGAACCAGCCCTAGGAGCTGGTTCTGTAGAGGTTGGTAGTGAGCTACCGAGCTTAGTCTGATATCTTGACGATACTCAGGCTTGCATCAGTGATGTTTGCGTCTTGGCCAGCCGAGTAGATAACAAGCTTGAGCGGCGTCCCGGCCGTTACTCGCATCAGGCGAGTGTATGGCATAGTAAAGCGGTAGCCGTGTTGGTTGTTACTCCACACCCCTTCTGGGGTATCGCGAGCCGTGTCGTTGACAGCCTGGTATACACCACGGGCCGACGATGTATCGTTCAGGCGAATCCGCGATTGGATGAGGTAGACACCATCACTTGGTGCGATGTACGATTTGCTCCCGGCATCCCACGACCCACCACCGTTGTTTGTCACGACGGTCTTGAGTGGCACTGGCGCAAAGGTATCCTTAGCAATCGTCGCAGCCGTAACGCCGCCATTGCCATTGCCAAGTGTTGCTGTAAAGATGGTCATCTGGGGGAGGCTCCGCCATTCCATGTCGCAGTTTGCGGCCGACTTCTTCGACAATATTTGGCCAACCGTGCCACCCGCTGGCACAGTGCTACCCGCAAAGGTAAGGCCAAGCTGAGAGGTGCCATTGCCTGTAACGGTCATATTTGGTGAGCATGGCTGGGTGCTATTAGTCACATTAATCGTTGCATTGGTGCCATCCTGGCCTTTGGGTCCAGTAGCACCTTGCTGCCCCTGGATACCCTGTTGGCCTTGTGGGCCTGGCTGACCAGCATCACCCTTTTCACCCTTGAGGTCAGTATAAGCAATGAGGTTTTGCCAGGCTGTTTCGCCAGTGTAGCGCCACTGGATGTAGAGCGTGCCCTTCTGGAGCTCGATGGTTCGGCCATCGGCACCAGCTGGGCCGGTTTGGCCTTGCGGCCCTTGCGGGCCGGGCTGGCCTGGTTGTCCTTGTGGGCCAGTGTCTCCTTGGTCACCCTTCGGGCCGGGTACACCTCTTTCTCCTTGTGCGCCAGGTGTACCAGGTGCACCCTGCTCACCCTTAGCGCCAGTGTCACCCTTCGGGCCAGGATCGCCCTTGTCACCCTTTTCACCATTTTTGCCGTCTTTGCCAGGCTCACCTTTATCACCTTTGGCGCCTGGTTCACCTTTTTCACCCTTTTCGCCCTTAGCGGCCGATGCGCCGTCTTTGCCATTAGCCCCGTTTGCACCGTCCTTACCGTTGACACCATTAGCGCCGTTTGCGCCATTCTTGCCAGCTGCACCACGAGCACCATCACGGCCACGTGCACCGTCTGCACCATCGCGGCCATTGGTACCATCTGCACCACGAGCACCGCTCGCGCCGACCTCACCGCGCGCACCTTGCTCGCCTTTTGCCCCGCGCAAGTCCTCCACCGAGGCAATATCGTGCCACGCGCCATTCATAAATTGCCACTGGATCTTCCCATCATGCTGGCGCAAACTCACTTGGTCTGGCCGCACACCCTTGAAGCTACTATTGTAGCCCCATGGCCACCACCACCAGAGCAATATAATGATGATTAATAATATCCCAAACAAGACAAACACGAGCGAACGGCTTGCAAATTTTTTGCGGTGTTCATTCATAGCTATACCCCTATTTATACCCTTTTGCCCAATTATAGCACAAGCGTTATAAAATTAAAGAGTGCTAGCCACTCTGCCTTCAACTCTCAGCTATCTTTGGGTCTCTTCTCTCGCTCTACACCTGTTAGGTGTACAGTAGTGATCCTCTTAGCTAGCCAAAAACCCGCTTTGCTTACTCTCGCACAGCGGGTTTTGGCTCTTTATATCGGCGTAGTTTACTCGGTACGCAGCGCCTCGATTGGGTCAAGCTTCGCAGCCTTGCGGCTTGGCAGCCAGCCAGCAATGATCGCTACCAGCATCAGGCCAGCCACTACTGCAGCAGCATGCTCTGGTACAAAGACGAGGAGCTTATGATCGCCAAATCCGAGCTTCTCCGAGATAACTGGGTTGAGCGCCACGCCAGCACCCCACGCGCCCAGCACGCCCAGCGCACCGCCCAGCAGGCCCACCCAGGCAGCCTCGTAGCGGAACAAGCGGCCAATATCGCGCCGGCTGGCACCGAGTGCCTTCATCAGGCCAATCTGCTGCGTCCGCTCCAACACCGAGATGTACTGCGTGTTGACGATGCCAAAGATGCTGACAATCAGCGCTAAGGCACCAAAGCCCAGCACAACCCCTTGCAAGATATCGACAAAGCGAAAGAGTGTCTGCTGCAGGTCTTTGGCGGTGGCTGCAGCGTAACCATCGTGCTCGAGGGATTTCTTGGCGGCTTCGGCATCCTGCTTGGCAACCGCGGTGGCAGACATGTACTTTTGGTATTGGCTCGTACCCTTGGTACTATAGTCGCTCAGCTCGCGGGCTACTTTGGCATTAATACCAATGCCGCGCATTGCTTGGGTTTGGTCGGCCGATTTGCGCGTCACGGCCGCAATAGTAAAGGTCTTGTGCAGCTCCTTGCCATTGATCAGCTCATTCACCCCAGCCTGCCCCTTCTCAGCAAAGACCTGGCCAAGCATCGCTTCGTCGATCTTCTGTGGCATTTGCACCACTGTGACGGTCAGTTGTTTGCCCACCATCTGGGTAGCCGATTGCCCCAGCGCCTCGGCATAGCTCTCGGGGATGACGGCTTCACCAACCGCAAGCTCAGTACCCTTACCTAGCTGCTTACCTGCCACGACTTCGGCCGCGAGCGCACCATCAAAGACGCTCACATCACTGCTGTATTTCTTGTCCTTCTTGGCCGCAAAGCTCACGTATTTGGGCTGGAGCTGATAGACTGGCCTCACTTTCTCGAGGTCGGTGCGGGCCGCCAGCCTGTCGATGTCTTTTTGGGTCAGGGCTTTATAATCATTACCATAGCGGTTGATACTATCAGGATTATACTCACGCAGGTCAGCCTGCTGGCCCGATTGTGCGCCGATGAGCCGCTTATCTTTAACGATAAACACCGCCTTGGCATCAATATTACTGCTAATCAGCCGGTCAATATACTGGCGCGCACCCTCGCCCGCCATCAAGCTCGCCATAATGGCGAAGCCGCCCACCGCGATAGCGATACTGGTAAGCAGGGTACGCATCTTGGCTCGGCGCAAGTTGCGGCCAGCGCGGCGAATGATATCGGTCGTCTTCATGGTTAGTCTGCCCTCCTTGGTGTTGGCTTGGTGGTTGTAGATTTGGCTTTTGTGGTGGTGCTCGTAGCTTTTTTCGTTGTTTTCTTGGACTGCGTGGCAGGTGCTGTGGCTTTGGCCGAGCGACGAGTTGGCGCTTTTTTAGCCTTGGGAGAGGCTGTTGCCTTATCATCCATAGCGCTGTCGTGATCAATCGCCCCATCTTTGATACGAATGATACGCTGGCAGCGCTGTGCTAGATCCTCGTCGTGTGTGACGATGATGAGCGTGGCACCATGCTCCTTAGCATAATTAAAGAGCAGGTCTTCCACTACTCCAGAAGTTGCTGAGTCGAGATTGCCCGTTGGCTCGTCGGCAAAGAGAATCTGCGGCTCAGCAGCAATTGCCCGGGCGATCGCTAGGCGCTGCTTTTGCCCACCACTGAGGTCCTTGGCCCGCGCTTTGATCTTATCCTCCAGGCCAACTGCCTCGAGCGCCGCCATGATGCGCTGCTTGCGCTGACTGCGCGGCACGCCAGCCGTCTCGAGCGACAAACTCACATTGTCATAGCAACTCTCGCCACCCTCCACAAAGAAACTCTGGAAGATAAAGCCCATCGTCCGCGCCCGAAAACGGTCGGTCGCCTTGCGCTTGAGCCGCAAGATATCCTCACCGTTGATGATCACCTCACCCTGCTGCGGCTTATCCAGGCCAGAGATGGCGTGCATCAGCGTGGACTTGCCCGAACCCGACTTGCCCAGCACTGCTACGCTCGACCCCTCCTCGATTGCAAGGCTCACATCCTTGAGGGCGGTGAAGGTGTTTTTCTTCTTGCCGTAGACTTTGGTAATGTTTTTTATTTCGATCATTGCGCCTCCATAAGCTGCTAATGTTAATAGCAATTATACCGCAATCACCCAGCGAGAGCAAACTAGGTGGACAACGATCGTGGAGCTTTTTCTCACGCTTGAGAAGTAAAATTCTAACAAAGCCGAGTTAAAAAATCTTACACATGAACTGTCACTCCCCGCTCAATAGGATGTGAGATAAATATGAAAACAAGCTACGGAGAAATTACACTGGTGCCAACGCGCCTACCGCGAGTAGGATGATGAGCAGCGTGCCAAGCGCCAAGCGATAGCCGACAAACTTATCGAATGAATTGCTCGAAACAAAGCGCAGCAGCCACGAGATCGCCACATACCCCACCACAAAGGATATGATAATCCCCAGTATCATCTGTGGCCAGCCAATCAAGCGGCCAATCTGCTGCGACTGCGTGATGGCCTCCAGCCCACCAGCTGCCATCAATGCCGGAATCCCCAGGAAGAAGCTCATCCGTGTGGCAGTCGTGCGGTCAATATCGCGGAACAACCCCGAGGCAATTGTCGCCCCCGAACGCGACACCCCCGGGATGAGCGACAAGCACTGCATCAGGCCCATTGCCATGGCATCGCGCCAGGTGAGGTTGCGCTCATGGCGTGTCTCGCGCCCCCGGCGGTCGGCCAAAAACAGTACAATACTCCAAATCATCAGCCCAGCCGCGACAAACCACAGGCCGCGTAGTACCGTCTCGATCGTATCCTTAAGAAGCAAACCAACCACCGCAATCGGCAGCGAGCCAATGATGACGTACCACCCCATTCGGTAGTGAAACGTCCGCGCCCGCGGGTTCACCACGCCAGCACACCACGCCGAGGCAATGCGCCAAATGTCCTGCCAGAAATAAACAATCGCCGCAGCAATTGCCCCAATCTGCACCACCGCCGTAAAGGCGACAAGCCCCGGGTCGCTCACTGAGTAGCCCAGCAACTTCTCTGCCAGCATCAAGTGGCCCGTACTCGAGATGGGCAAAAACTCGGTAATCCCCTCGACAATGCCAAGAATAATAATATGCAGCCAATCCATGATGTGTTTTCCTTATGTCTCGTACCAAGTATACCAAGTTCGCCACAAAGCACCAAGCCGGAAATTGCAGAATGTAGCGTCATAGGGCTCATTCTCAATCTGATCATCGTACTCTTGGGTTAAGTAATTAATCCGGGTTCAGTTTGAGCATGGTTGGTGGGCTATGTTTGTGGCCGATCTATTTTCATTCTTACACTCAGAAGCGACCACGACGAGAGAATGGCAGCTTCTTTGTTTTTACAGAAGAAAGACTGAACAATAGATGCGCACTGAAGCAAGCAAAGCAGGAGGCTCTACCACCCGCCACCGCCTCCGCCACCGCCGCCGCCGCCGGAGAAGCCACCACCAGTCGAGCCACCGCTCGATGACGAGAAATCACTTGAACCCACAGAGGTAGAGCTCGACAGGCTACTCATGCTCGAGACGAACATTGCTGCGTTGAAGGCACCGTGGCCTGCGTACCAATCGGGCTGGGTACCTACTTCCTCGTAGTACTGCCCCAGCTGCTGGCTCCACTGCTTCTCTTGGCCAAAAAGCACAGCATAGGGCAAGACCCGCTCGTAGAGTTTGACGAGCTGAGCGTGGTCGCCAATATCCACCTTCTCGGCAGTCTCGGGGCTCTGCAGTAGGCGCAGGCGGTCGGCCTCGGCGTAGCGGATGTACATCTTGAGCCCTAGCAGGTAGCGGCGCAATGCCAGCCCTTTGTCCGACAGTGGCTTAGCAAAGCCCAGCTTACCAATGATAATCACAATAAAGACCCCTGGGAAGAAGAGGAATTGCAGCCCGCTGAGGAACGGCACAAACATCGTGGCTGCACACAGCACCAGCACTAAGACACCTAGCACACCTGCAAAGATGCGGAAGCCCCGTGTGCCCTTCCGGCTTGTGTCGCGCAGCTTGTACGTGTGGTCGATGAGCTCATCGAGCTTCTTGGCATTATCACTCAGGCGGAAGGCGTAGGAGGTATTGTTGCGCAGCGTCTTGAGGTTGATGCGCTCTCCCACCGCAGGCAAATGGCCGAAGATATCGCCCAGGATCTCTTGCTCCTCAGGGTGGAGGCTGCTCACATCTTTGACAACCTCGAGCTTGTACTGCGCCCGCGAGAAGAACGTCTTGGGCTTGACCTCAATCAAACGAATGTAGTGCCGCACCGCCCAGTCGATCATCTGCGCTGCCATAGCTGAGCCCTTCACCATCCGGAATGGCCGCACGATCTCCGCTGCTGTTGTCACACTTGTGCTCGGTGGTGGCAGGTATTCTGGCACAATCGTCCCTAGCTCCTTGCTCCGGCCAATTGCCCGCTGATAGAGCCAATACACCACACTCGAGACAAGCCCCAGCACTAGCATACTCACAAAGAATATGAGTGGGAGAAGTGCCTCCAGCCGCTCTTGAAACACCTCCCCCGGCGTCTTTTTATATTCCGCAAACGTCCCCTGCGGGAAGCCTACTGCCAGCGTCATGCCAGCATATGGCGCGAGGTAGCCCACCGAGGCAGTTATAGTGTCGACGCTCGGCGACGTGACGGTGCAGGTGGTGCGACTCCCTTGCCTACCAATGTAACACTGCGGCGTCGTCCGGCTGATGGCAGCAAGCTCGGGGCTCAGCTTGAGCCTGGCGCTAGCATTACTAATAGGTACTCGCCACGATGTGCCAATCACATCCCAGTAGAACTCATTTTTCTGTGTGTCACCATAGTTCCACGTCACATCGCGCTGGGTATAGGTAATGACGTATGTTTTGCTACCCGAGACGTACGTATCTTTGTTGCCAATGCGCAGGGTGTTGCCCGACCAACTATATTCATAATCCTTACCATGCTCATCCTGCACCGAGCCAAGCGCAAAGCTCGTGTGGTGGCCCTTATACTGCGTGACGAACTCCGGTGCGAGGCCATGGTTCTGCTCTGGTGGGAAGTTTGCCGTGATGGTGAGCTTCGTCTTGAGGGTGGAGCGCTTCTCGCTGTCGCGCCCGAGCTCCATATCGACCGCATATTTGGTAATAGTGAAATTATCTTTACTACTGCTCGATGATGAATAGGCTCGTACCGGTGTGTCGGCCTGCATTGGCACTGCCCCGAGCGCGGTGCCCAGCAGCACCAAGCAGACACCGATTGCAGATATAACGCGTGTCATTCTCATACATCGATTGTGCGCCATGCAGCGAGGAATGTCAAACGCGAGCATCGCCCAAGGATCACTGGTCTATGTAGCGCCTAGACCCGGCACCTTACCGCAGCCTGCTATACTGTCCTGTCGATGGAATATTTGCCAGGATCAACCTCTCGTCAGTCTCGGCCCACCAGCGCCAAGGCCAAAAAATAGCCGCCACCAACTAGTCTATTCATTCTCAAATATCCTCACCAATCACTTCCTTCCACCTCTGTTAATCTCTGTTCAAGCTATACCGCTTATGCTGTGATATTGCAAATGGTTATGCTATACTCACAGGCAATACCCAACGGCTAATCAGCGAGGTGAGGAGTATAGCAGGAGTGAGACGATATTGGACGCATTTTCGGTTTGTAGGTGTGGCAGCAGTGGTGGTACTGGCAGTTGGCTTTGTGCAGCTGCACCAGGTAGCAGTGGCCGAGCCCGCCACGAATTCCAACTCATCCACCAAAAAAGACGATAAGCCCGACATTTGCGATCCTAATACGATGCGCTTCAAGACTACAGCGCTGAGTTCCCCGATCGACAAAGCCCGCGCCGCTAAGGCCCTCGCCAACCTTCGCGGCCTCATGCAGCCCATCCGCAACGCTGGCGATGGCAGCACCATCACCGCCGCCAAGCAGTACGGCACTGACTACACTGGCGAAATAAAGGGCTCATTCCAACTCAAGAACAGTGGCAGCTATGCCACTGGTAATCCCACACCTCTCTCCGTCACCTCGCCATCATCGGTGCCAGGCAACTACCGCGGCAAAGTCTCGGGTAAAGCACCCACCGGTGGCAGTCGCGTCGTCAAAGCCTTTCGCGCTACCGATGCCGAGTACGAGCAAGGCAAGGTCACCCCTGCCCAGGTGCAAAGCGATGGCAGCTGGACGCTCGACCTCTCGCCAGTCGATGGCAGTATTGGTGGTGAGTGGCGCTTCCGTCTCTACGATGCCAGTAGCGGCCAACCCCTTGGTGAGAGCTGGCCACGCGTCACTGAGTACCAAAATGTCGAGATCCAATCCTACGTCATCACCGACCAAACCTACCTCGTTGCCAAGCAAACCGCCAACACCAACCGTACCTTTAGTTTTCCGGGTACCGAGAAGGGCCACAAGATGCTGCGTCTAGTGGATACGCGCAGCAACAAGATCCTCGCTGAGTACTTCCAGCCACAGTTGGCGGGGCTGATCCGCTCGTACGAGTTCTCACCTGGTCAGGATGGTTACGGCACTCATCGCGTGCACTATTCATTTATGTACGATCAGTCGCTCGCGCTGCTCGTGGCGGTTGGTGCGGGCGATAAAGCGATGGCAGACCAGCTCGTCAATGGCTTCAAAACCATCCAGATCAAATCCGGTCGGTCGCGCGGGGCCTTCCCCTCCAGCGCCCACCAGCTCGACCCCAGTAACCAGCAGGCGCGCTATTATACTGGCGGTGTCGCCTTCGTCCTCTACGCGCTCATCCGCTACCAAGAGAAGTTTGGTGATATCAATGGCGTTAGCAGCATGGTGCGCTCTGCTCTAGCCTGGGTCAAGACTAAGAAAAGTACATCCGGCCCCGGTGCTGGCCTCTACCGCGGTGGCACCAATATCAATGACGATGACAACAACAAGCAGTTTGAGATCGCCTGGCACTCCACTGAGCACAATACCGATCTCTGGCATGTGTATGAGCGAGCCTCGCAAGTCTATGGCGACGCCAGCTACCGCCAAGAGGCCGACAGCCTGGCCAAAGTCATTATGGAGAAGCTGTGGAACAAAGCCGAAAACCGCTTTGACCAAGGGCTTGACGACCACGCCAAAGCGCTGGACACCTCCAGCTGGGGCTCTATCTTCCTCAACGCAATTGGTGAGTACGACAAAGCCAAAGTCTCACTAGCCTACACGCGTAACTTTGCCATGAGCCGCGCCGGGTCTCAGGGCTACACTCCATACCTCACTGGCACGTACACCCCCACCGTCTGGTTCGAAGGGACATTCGGCGTCACCCAGGCCTACAACGTCGCGGGCAACAAGGACGAAGTTGCTGCCAGTGCCCAGCGAACGTACCGCTCCCAAGGGGCGAATGGTGCCTGGCCCTACGTCACCAATGTCGACGAAGCGAACCAAATGACGAATGCTTACTCTGTAGCCTCTACTGCTTGGTACTTGCTGGCTACTGCCTACCCCGACGCCATTTGGTCAGAATGCCGCACCGACAAAAAGCCCGATGAGAAGAAGCAGCCACCAATGGTGCGCCACATTGGCAAGGTCACGCTAGACAAGTTCCTTGCTGGCGAAGACAAGCCACTGTGGGTATTCATCCTTATCTCACTGCTCGCTCTCTTGGTTGGCATTGCCGCGCTTATTCTCTACCTTATCCGGCGTTATCGCGCTAAGAATGCTGCCGCCACGCAGCTAGGTAGCAAAGATAACAACACTCCTCCAGGTGGGCCACCAAGCCCGAGTGGTGGTAGCGGTACACCTCCGCCAAGCAGCCCACCACCTCCAAGCGGCTCAGCCAGCGGCCTGGGTGGCCTCGCGATGAGTGCCCCACCGCGCACCACTACTTCACCGCCACACCGCTCTAGCACAACATCCAGCCGCGGCACGTCCATCGCCGTCCAGAGCGGCACCTCACACCACGCATCGCCACAATCTGCGCCAAGCAGCCCGCCACCACGACCACCAAGTGTATCGGGTTAGCTCGTAGCAATGGGAGCACAAAACACCACCAACAAGTAGCTGGTGGTTTTGTTTGTGCAAAAGGCTTCTGCTATTTATACCATGCTGCGGCCTCCATCTCTCCGGAGTTCTGCAGATAAGCGTCTTTTTGGAGGATTATCCTTACGCCGAGGCGCGGAAATCATAAGCATAGCAAATGAGCTTATACTTTCGCTGGGAAGGGTTCCACGCCGCCTACGCCGCCGTCTTCAGTACTTCCGCTGGTGGATCAACTGGCTGCTCCACTACCTCGTACTCACCAGAAAATTCGTGGTACACCGTAGAGAATTGCTTTGTCTCAGCACCAAGCCAGGCTTTATTATCCTCTATAATAACATCTATTTCCCTTACTGGCACTGGCGAAGCATATACCACGCCGGCCGTGTCGCTTCGGGCCACTGCCATGGTGTGCGCTATCGAAGCCGCAACTGGCTCATAATAGTCACTGCCAGACCCTTGATAGCATGAGTGAAGCACTACGCGGCACAGCCCCTGACTATCCGGCTTCATCAGGGCAAAGAGTTGCGCAAATGTTGGATCAGAGGCAATATCAATCGTCGATATGCCCGGCATATCCATTGCCTCATCAAGCGACCAGTCAGCCCCCACAAGTGCACTGCTATTCCCCTGTTCTGGGTCCATTCCCATCGTTATTACACCTGGCGAGCCATGCCCTGCCAGAATAACAGTTGAGGGCTGGATGCCACGCTCTTGCAAAAATGCAACGTAGTATGGTATATCATACTCCACAAAGCCAACCTCAAAGTGTAGTGTTGCGGATGTATCACGATCACTATGCCGCTGATTGATATTGAAGAATGCGCCATTATGATCATCCAGCGGCGTATTGCCCAGCACAACAGTCACTGGTTTGTTTTGTAGTGTCTCAAGTGCCTGGGGGTCTTTATTAATCACATGCTTCATCAAGTCTATCTGCTTTGAGTCAAGATCCCCAAGCATACTGATACCAGTGTGTTCATACACATCCATTAGCGCACGAACACCACAGCGCTCTATAAGCTGCACTGTCTTGATGAGGTCTCGTTTGTGATTCTTATAGTAGCCCTCGAGCTTGAACTTCTCACTCACCGAGTGGAAGCGATTATGGAGCCCTGTCGCCATCCGCAGCGGCAGCTTTGAGTTTTCACTATAGCCGCGCCATGCCTGCTCTAGTATGTCCACCGCAAAAAGTGTCTGGCTCTCGTAAAGCTCATCTGGCCGTAACGTTCTGTCGGATATAGCCGTTCCGTTAGCTCACTCAGCCGGCATACCCGCATGCCATGCAGCCTGTCCTTGGGTATGATTTCTTCTGCAGCCGGCGAATGGAGTGTCTTGACGACTGATGAGTTACCCGCCATGATAGTATAGAGATTGAGCAAATCAATTGCATGCTTATAATCATCCGACTTTTCGATACGAGCTAACTGCCACAAAGTATGCATCGCGCGCTCATTATCGTGCTGGCTATCTTTCCACAGATGCGCAATCGTTTCGCGCGGCAAATAGCGACAAGCAAAACGAAGCGTGTCGGTTGCTACAGCACTATTGGCCTGATCGGTCAGCTCTTCTTCGTCCGTTTTTTATGACGATAGGTCTCTGCAATGAAGAATATTTTCAGTGCTGATTCTATCTCATCAGGATTATCCAGCTTGTGCTGCTTCGCAAACTCCGCTGCCAACGACTGCCGCGCTGTTTCTTCCTTAATCCAGTAGCGCCATGCAGCACTCGCGTTGCCACCAGCATGGTCCTTCATCCTATTAACCCGAGCTAGCTGGTGCACTGCTTGCATCAAATCACTTGGTTCTGTTGTTTGCTCAAAGCGTTTCGCACCATGCATGGCAGCATCGCGTGCGCGCGGGTCATTCTCGTGTTGTGGTATTGTCTTTCCTCTTTTTGGTGTCATTATTATGTAGGGTCTCGTCTCATATGTCAAGGGTATACTACCGAGACATCAAGTTCACATCAATCCTAGCAATTGCTCTACTCATGGCCAGATTCTCTTCTCGCTCTTTATCTATTAGGGTATAGGCCGCAAAGTCACCCTAATCCAGCTTCACCCCTGGGTACACCGCCCGCGTTGTCTCGTCGATGTCGCTTTTGAGCTGCGGGAATGGCACACCTTCGCGCGCTGTCACACCTTCGAAGATCCAGAAAACGCGCTCGCTAAAGCCCCAGCCACAAGCTGGTGGCATGCCGTATTCCAGCATTTCCACGTAGTCGATATCCAGCATCATGGCTTCCTCGTCGCCCGCGTCGCGCATCTGCTGCTGCTCAACAAAACGATTCAGCTGGTCGATCGGGTCATTCAGCTCACTAAAGCCATTGCCAAGCTCGCTGCCGGCAATCACTGGCTGGAAACGCTCCACCGTCTGCGGGTTATCCGGGTTGGTTTTGGATAACGGGCTAATAAACTTCGGCGTATTAACCAGCCAGACGGGCCCCGCTACTGTCTTGCGGATGTTTTTCCACAGTTTATCGATGCCGCGCGGGATGGAATCGGTCTTTTCTACCTCTAGGCCATGCTCTTTCAGCTTAGCAGCGACTTCCTCAATCGTCGTATTATATACATCAATCTGATAATGCTTATGGATCACCTCGGCATAGTCCCACACCTGCCACTGGCCGCTCATATCGACCTCAAACTCGCCCAGGGTAAACTGCAGCGTGCCAAAGGTTCGCTCCAGCACATACTTGTACATGTCTTCCATAAAGCGCATGCCCTGCTGCCAGTCCCAATAGGCGGCGTACCACTCCATGGCGATGTGCTCGGGCAGGTGCTCGTCCGAATAATTCTCGTTGCGAAAGCGCGGGCCAATATCGTACACCTTCTCGAACCCGGCCCCTAGCAGGCGCTTGAGCGGCAGCTCGTGGCTAATCCGCAGGTAGAACTGCTGGCCATCCAGGGCATCCATGTGGGTCACAAACGGGTTGGCATCCGCCCCACCGGTGGTGTGTTCCAGCACCGGCACGTTGACCTCAGTAAAGCCATGTTGGTTGAGGTAATCGCGCGTCGCCTGCCAGAACACGCTGCGGCGGTAAAAGCGCTGGCGCACCGCCGGGTTAACGTTCATATCCACATAGCGGCGGCGGAAGCGTTCTTCTTTATTCTCGAGCTTTTCGGGCAGTGGCCGCAGGGCTTTAGTCAGGAGCCGCAGCTCGCGCACCCCCACCGAAATCTCACCCGTCTTCGTCCGCAGCACCGTGCCCGTCGCCTCGACAAAGTCGCCGGTATCAAGCAGCCGCAGCTGTTTCATGCCAAGGATACCGCGCGAGGCGTCAAGCTCGGCCATCGTATCGCGCTGCAGGTAGAGCTGCACTTCGCCACTCGCGTCTTGCAGCTTGATGAAGGCTAATTTGCCAAAGCTACGAACGGATAATACGCGCCCCGCCACCGATACCTCCTGGCCAGCCAGTTCATCGTACTGCGAGACCACTGTCGCACAATCGTGTGTGCGCTCAGTGTGTGCTGGGTAGGGGTCAAGGCCGAGCTCGCGCAGCGCTGCTAATTTTCGTAATCGTTCGTTTCGGTAATCTTGTAATGTCGCCATAATTGCTTGCTATTATAGCGGAGAATGGGATGGTTGTCGACTAGGGCAACAACCTAATCGCTCCACTCTACCAGTTCTTAGAGAAGTGCAATACTTAGCAGCTCATCTCTCCCCTATTTTGATTGCGAAGAAGTAGTTGGCGGTGCGCAGGCAATTGCTTCTGCGCCAGGGCCAGCTGCAGTCGTCGAAGCCTGTATGTCTGCACCTGCACGCCCGATGTGGGGCGATGTCGTCATATTCCAGCCGCCACTGCCAGTCTCGCTTGGGCCAGTCATAATGGCAATTGGCACCTGCTGCGCCTCGCCTTCTGCGCTGAATGGATATACCAGTGTCGCTTGTGTCCGTTCTTGTTCACCCGTCGAGAATTTTACCATAGTGAGTCGTGTTGTGCTGCCATCAGGGTTTGTTATGGTTGTTTGTGGGTTCTCTGCCGTCACAGATATCTCTTGGCGGGTTGTATCGCGGCAATGCGTCTCACCAGTAGTGGGGTCGGTTACAAAGGGGTTCTCCACATACTCTGCCAGCTCACCAGAGCTAGGGTGTGCCACCGCGACCAGGGTTTTCTCGCCATGGTGGTAGTGCTGATGGCCAAGATAGCCCCCACCAATCAGCGCTGCAGCAGCTGCCGCGAGCGCGGTGATTCGCCGCACTGCTGGACGTTTATTATACTTGGATTTCGACTGATTATGATCATGGTTTGACTTCTTATCTGTATCCCCTGCGCTAGGGAAACGTGCGTGCCGTGCTGTGTATAGAGCCATCGTCGGTCTCCTTGGGCTGTTAATGGTTGATTACCTATCATAGCATAACATCGCCGATAATGCAATGATGGTGAATTGCTTATGGTTGAGGATGGTTCTTGCACATTGCCCGCAGATTGAGCGCTATTAGACTAGGATTTTTGCGTATATATGCGCATTTCTCATACCAAGATCAGAGGCCAGCCACTCACCATGAGCTTTCTCGTGTCATCAAGCAAATGCAATAGGAGAAAGGCAAACACACACCATAAATAAACCACAAGAGCCAGAGACATGCGCCACGTGTGAATCAACCCCTACTACCTCTGCCAGTACTAATAAAAAACCGAGCAGCTCACACTGCTCGGCCTATTATCTTGAGATACGCTTATTGCACTTGCTGGATGGTGTAGGTAATCTCGCCCTTGGGGGTAGTGATCGTCACCTGCTCACCTGCACGGTGGCCCAGCAAGGCTTGGCCAAGAGGCGATTCGTCGCTAATCTTGTTCTCCAGCGGATCAGCCTCAACTGGGCCTACCACAGTGTAAGTCTTTTCTAACCCAGCGTCCGAAGCGAGGGAGACAGTACTACCTAGGTGGATGGCACCAGTGCTTGGGGCAGTAATCTGCTCGGCATTAAGCAAGATCTCCTCGATCTCGGCAATGCGCGTCTCCACCACACCCTGCTCTTCGCGTGCGCTGTCATACTCGGCGTTTTCGCTCAAGTCGCCGTAGTCGCGAGCCTCAGCGATCTTCTCGGCAATCTCGCCGCGGCGACCCTTCAGCTCCTCCAGCTCTGCCTCGAGCTCTTGGCGGCCAGTATCAGTAATCTGGTAGGTTTTTTTCATTATCTTCATACTCCTTTCTTGCAAAGTCGGTGAGGCAAGCCAGGGGCATGGCTATGCCTTGCGACAAGCTCCGCAATGGTTACCTAGTGTAGCAAGCAATTGGCTTGTCGTCAAGCGCTGCTGCTCACCCGTCCGGCGATCTACAACTTCCCACTCTCCTGCCTCGAGCAGTCGGTCGCTCACCGTGACGCGGGTTGGCATGCCGAGTAATTCGGCGTCGGCAAATTTCTCCCCGGGGCGGGCGGCGCGGTCGTCATACAGCACCGTAATGCCAGCCTGCTGCAGTGTATCGTAGAGCTCATCTGCCGCCGCGACCGACTCCTTGCCAATCTGCACCAGGTGTACGCGGGCCGGCGCTACTTCCTCGGGCCACACCAGGCCTTTGTCGTCGGCGAACTTCTCTACAATCACGCCCATCACGCGGGTGATGCCAATGCCGTAGCTGCCCATGTAGGCGTGGTGCTGGCGGCCATCCTCGCCGGTAAAGACCAGGCCCATCTCCTCTGATTTTTGGGTGCCAAAGTTGAAGATATTGCCCACCTCGGCCGTCTTGACGCGCTCAAGCTCGCTCTTATCAATACCAAGCTCAATTACAGCTTCGTCCACCACTTCTTCGTTAATCGCGAGGTCGCGGCTGCGGTGCAGGTAGATGTAGTCCTCACCCGCCGCGCAAATCGTCTGGAATTCATGGCTGAACTTGGTAAAAGCTCCGCCGCTGGCAAAGGTGACGTAGGTGTCATCCCCCAGGCCAAAGCGGTGGTAGCAGCGCTTGTAGGCCTCGATGACCGCTTGGTAGTAGGCGTCCAAATCTTCCTTACTGGCGTGGATGCTATACATATCCTTCATGATAAACTCACGCCCGCGCATGATGCCACTCTTGGCGCGCAGCTCGTTGCGGAGTTTGTTCTGGAATTGGTAGACGCTGATAGGCAGGTCTTTGTAGCTCTTAAGGTAGCTACGCAGCAGTTCGATAATCGGCTCCTCGTGCGTCCAGCCAAAGCCGACCTCAGTGCCATCCTGCAAGTGCGACTTGAACCACACATCCACCAGCTCATCGCTCCAGCGGCCAGTCTCCTGCCAGAGCTCCTGGCGCTGCAGGGTGCTCATCAGCAGTTCTTGGCTGCTGATGCGGTTCATTTCTTCGCGGACAATCTGCTTGATATTCTCGAGCACGGCCAGGCCCAGCGGCGTGTAGGAATAGACGCCGGCCATCGTCTTGTGCACGTAGCCCGCGCGAATCAGCAGCTGGGCGTTGTGCGCCACCTCATCGGCGGGGGCTTGTTTGCGGGTACGGGTGAAGGTGTGTGATAATCGCATAATCTCTCTTATAGTAACACAATATTGGCAAAAGTGGCATGAGACAGCCAGGCTGAATGCTCATAATTTTACCTCAAAAACCATCGCTGGCGCAGTAGCTCACCGAACAAGAAAATATCTGGAGGCCAGCGACAAAATATACGGAAAAGCACTATCATTCTATCTGGCCGGAACAT